>RXJK01000075.1:13061-43312 GCA_003963125.1 Hyphomicrobiales bacterium | reverse complement strand
CGCGTGCCACGATAGGTATACCCCATTGCCGCGCAAGACCAGAAGCGGATGATCGTTTTCCGCTTCCGTGCTCGCGATCCGCTCGGGCTTGGACCACGTGCGGCCATCGTCCTCGGATCGCATGCCGAGTACGACGGAATTTTGCCCGTCGAACTCCTTCCACGCAAGAAACACCCGGGACTTGTGGGCGACCAGCGTCGGCCGGCTCGGCATGCGGTCCTGGGCGCCGATGGGCATGGGGGCGCTGAAATGCGCACCGGCGTCGTCCGAGCGCGCGTAGAACAACCCCTGGCGGTTGCTGCCGGCCGTGTACCACGCGGCGTGATAGGTGCCGGCCTCGGAAATGGCGAGGGACGGTCCGTGATGCGGGCAGGCATCGGTTTTCCACCCGTCGTCGCTCACCCGCCGCAGCGGCCCGGGTGTCGTCGGGTTCTCGAACGTGACAACCGCGTGATCGCGGATGCTGCCGGGAAAGATATTGCGGAAGATGACGACAGGGCGTCCGGGACCCGCGAACGCGACACCCATGCGGCAGCATTCACACGTGTTGTCATAGGCGAGCGCCACGCGGGTTTCGTCCGTCGCCGTGCTGCCGTCGAGCCACGTGAAGACGAACGCAGCGCCGGCATACTTCTCGCCACGGGCGCGCGCGGCCGGCCGGTTGCGCTTGTCGAGCCATGCGACAAATACGCGGCCGTCGGCATCGAGGCCCAGCGCTTCGAACCGCTGGCTCTCCGTGTTCGTGGTGATGGGACGCGGCGGCGTGAAGGTGCGCCCGTCGTCAGACTGGGCGACGAACACCTGCCCGTTGAACGCCTTGTCCTTGAACACCGCGTAAGCGACCGTGATCCGCCCCTTGGCATCGACCACGATCTTGGTCCGCGAATCCGGCCCCCAGTCGAGCTGCTGCGCCCCCGGCGTCACTTCGACTGGCGCCTCGAACGTCCGCCCCAAGTCCGTTGAGCGTGCCACCATCACGCGCTGGGCCGCGGCATAGGCGATCCAGAGCGCGCCATCAGCCGCGAAGGTCGGCGTCACCTTCGTCGCGCAGGCGAGCGTCGGCTCGTTGCACGCCTTGGCCGATTTCTCCAGCGCCTGAGAATGCCCGTGCCCGTGATGCTGCGCGCGAGCCTCGGCGCCAGCGAGCATCAGGCTCGCTGCGCCGAACAGCATCGCCACGAGGATGCGTGCGCGTGTCGAAGACATGAGGCCTCCTCAGAACTTCACTTTCATGCCGCCGTAGAACGTGCGCGGCAAGCCGGCGTAGATGCTGGAGCTGTTGGCGAGCGTCGCGGCGCCGTTCTCCACCCCGCCCGATTGCGAGTTGGAGACGTTGTTGGCCGACGCGATGTAGGTCTTGTCCAAGAGGTTGCGAACCTCGAAGTAGAAGCTCACGGCCTTCACGGGCCCCGCGCCTAGCTCCGGCGTGTAGTGCACGTTGAGGTTATAGAGTTCGTACCCGGGCGCCTTCAGGTAATTGCCGTTGTCCATGTAGAAGGCATCCTTCCACTGGTACTCGACGTAGGCGCCGAGCCCCTTCAGCTGTCCCGTCGGCTGGTCGTAACCGACACGCGCGAGCAGTTCGTTCGGCGAATTGCCGGGGATCTTGTTGCCCGCGCGATCGAACAGCGCCGTACCGCCCGACGGCCGCTCGCTGTACTCGGTGTAGACTTGGTCCATGTAGAGGTATGCCGCTGTCGCGCGCCAGCCGGGCAAGGGTCGCCAGTCCGCGGCAAGCTCGACCCCGCGGTGTTCGGAGCGCGGCGCGTTGAACTGATACGTGCCATTTCCCGAACTGCCGACCTGCGACACGATCTCGTTCTGGAAGAACTCGTAGAAGCCGGTGACGCTGATCTTGAAGGCCTTCGTCGGCGTCCAGTCGACGCCGAGATCGTAGCCGAGGTTCGTCTGCGACTGCAGCGAAGTGTTGTCGCCCGCCGTGCCGGCCTGCGTGGTGAACAGGTTGCCGATCTGCGGCGTGCCGTAGCCCGTCGCCACGCGCCCGCGGAATTGCCACGCGTTGTCCGGCCGGATCACGAGGCCGGCCTCCTGCGCGTGGTTCACGTAGATGCGGTCGGTCGAGACGTAGGAGAGTGTCGGCGTCGCCGTCGGATAGCTGTAGGCGGTGCTGACGCCCCAAAGGTGCGTCTGCTCGACGTCGGCGCCGAGGACGAGGGTCACGCCCTTCAGAGGCGTGATCTCCTCGCGCACGCGTGCGCCGGTGTTCGTGGTCCCACCGTTGACGTTCTGCGTCAGCCGCCCGAGCTTGGCATCTCCGCCCGGCATCACGTTGTACGTGTATCCGTCGTTGGGCAGGGTATTGTACCAGACGCCCGCGAGGTGAACGGCCGGCGCACCGAAGAAGCTGTAGCGCTGCTTCAGGCTCGCCATCAGGTTCGTCGAGAGATAGTCGCCGATCGCGCTCGTGGTGCCGGTGGGCTGGTTGATGTTGCGGTCGTCGACGACGGCCTGGATCTGCCACTCGGTGTTGGCATCGACCTTGTGCTCCCACCGGATGCCCGCAAGCGTGCGGGTGTCGGTCCGGTTGAAGCCCGCCTGCGAGGCCGTCAGCGGCACCTTCGCCCCGTTGTAGCCGTTGACGAAGAACGTGTTCGATCCGCATCCGGCCGCCGCAAGGGCCGCCGTGTAATCCGCATCACAGCCCCTCTGATAGGGGTTCTTATAGAACTGGTTCAGCGATAGCCGGTACGAGAGCTGCGTCTCCAGCGAGTTGTGCACGAACTTGAAGGTGAACTTGTCGCTCGACGACGGCGTGAAGCTCGCCAGCAGGTTCACCGTCTGCGTGTTGAAGCCGTTGTAGTCGAGATGGCCGTTGCCGCGCACGTCGCTCGCAAACAGCGAATACTCGAAGTTGCCCTTCTTCTCGCCGAGCGCCAAGTAGTTGTTGAGGTAGCCGAAGCTGCCGACGTCGACGCCGTACTCGAAACCGTTGATCTCGGCGCCGGTGCGCGTGCGGAAGTTGATCGCGCCGCCCGTGGCGTAGTTGCCAAATAGCGCGGACGAGGGCCCCCGCCACACGTCGACGCCGCCGTAGGCGTGCGGATCGGTCAAGTCGGTGCGCGACAGCCCGTCCGGCTGCGTGACGGGAAAGCCGTCCTCGAACACCTGGATGTTGCGCACGCCGAAGCCGTTGCGGGCGTTGGAGCCGCGGATCGAGACGCCCATGTCGCGCGGGCCGTTGCCCTGCTTGATGGAGATGCCCGGCACCTCCTGCAGCAGATCGCCGACGCTGAAAGCGCGCGTGTTCTCCACACTGGCCCGATCAATCGTCGAGACCGGCTGTCCACCAGCCGTACCGCCGAGGCCGGGCGAAGTCGCGGCCGAGTTTTGCACGCCGCTCGCAGGTTGCGGCGCAGGCGCAACGCTCTGGACCACAGGCACGACGGGCTGCGGCGCCTTCTTCGGCGCGGCCTTCGGCTGCGCGGCCGGCGCGGTCACTTCGACGGGCGGCAGGGGCACGTTGGGCTGGGAGCCCGATGTCTGCGCATGGAGGGGCTGGACTGCAAGCACGGTCACAAGCGCGGACGCGATTGGCAGCCCCACCCGGGATGGGCGGCGGCGAAACTGGGACATGGGGATTGGGACAGCTTTCGTCTGAATTCAGGCCAAGCGCGAGACTGGTCCCGCGCTGCTCGTTAGGCTGACAGTTCTGACGATGCCGGGGGGCCGCGACTGCGCGGCTGCAATTTGAAGTGCGAGCGGCCGATTTCGTGCGACGGCACGAGAGCGATGCGCTCGACGGGGCGTTCGAGCAAGCCGAGTTCTGCTGCGGCGAGTACCATGAGCTGGCAGCCCATGATGCCCTTGCAGATCGGGCACTCGGTCGGATCACTCGATCCCGGCACCGCCGGCAGCTCGCCGGACCCGCCGGCGCCGTGGCAGATGACGAGGAGATCCTGCGCGAGCTGCTGGGCTTCGAGCTGCGCCGGCATGCGCGCCGCCGCGTGCCACGGCAGCAGCAGGGCGTGCACGAAGCACCCCAGCAACGCCAGCACTGATGCGAACCGCCGCACGATCTCGATCCTCGAAGCCTCACTCCACTAGAGCATAAGGCGTCGTGCCGCTCAAGGTCAGGACGCCGCGCGATCACGAGGTGTGGCAATCGCACCCAGCTTGCGCACCGCCGCACGAAACGCAGCCCGCTCGGCAGGCGCGAGCCGGCTCAGCAGATCCTCAGCGTACGCGATGGCCAACGGGACGATCTCGCCGTGCAGCGCCCGCCCCTGCGGGGTGAGCGAGAGAAAGCTTTCCCTCTTGTCGCTCACGTTGACGTCGACCTTGAGCAGGCCCCGACGCCGCAAGCTGGCGACCGCGCGGCTCACCGCAGTCTTGGGCAGGTGGCGTGCCGCGACCACATCCTTGGCCCGCACCTGCGGCACCTCCGCCACCGTCGCCAGCACGCGCCATTCCGGGATCGTGAGCTTGAAGCGCTGCCGATAGACCTGCGCATCGTCGGTGCGGGCCCCGTGGGCCTCTCGCTCGCGATCGATCTCGCCCAGCGCGGCCGCAAGGTGGTGCTGCTCGACGACGCCGATCGCATCGGCGAAGGCTCGCGCGCCATCTGCTTTTCAAAGCGTGCGCTGGAAGTGTGGGATCGGCTCGGCGTCGGCGAGCGCATGCGGGCGAAGGGCGTCGAGTGGAAGGTCGGCAAGGTCTTCCTCGGCGACGGCCTCGTCTACAGCTTCGACCTGCTGCCGGAAGGCGGCCACAAGATGCCGGCCTTCATCAATCTGCAGCAGTATTACGCGGAGAAATATCTTGTCGAGCGCGTGCTCGATCTGCCGGCTATCGACCTGCGCTGGCGCAACAAGGTGACGGCGATCGAGCGCGGCAACGACCACGTGCGCCTCACCATCGAAACGCCTGATGGTCCCTATACACTTTCCGCCGAATATCTCGTCGCCTGCGACGGCGCCCGCTCGCAACTGCGCAATATGGTCGGCGCCGAATTCGTCGGCGAAACTTTCGAAGACCAGTTCCTCATCGCCGACGTGAAGATGACGGCGGCGTTTCCGACCGAGCGCTGGTTCTGGTTCGATCCGCCGTTCCACACCGGCCAATCGGCACTTCTCCACCGTCAGCCCGACGACGTCTGGCGCATCGACCTGCAACTCGGCCCCGATGCCGATCCCAAGGAAGAGACGCGGCCCGAGCGCGTGCGCCCGCGCATCGAGCGCATGCTCGGCCACGGCGATTTCGACTTCGAGTGGATCTCGCTCTACCGCTTCCAGTGCCGCCGCATGCAGCGCTTCCTGCATGGACGCGTGATCTTTGCGGGCGATGCCGCGCACCAGGTTTCGCCCTTCGGCGCCCGCGGCGCGAACTCAGGTCTCGAGGACGCCGAGAATCTCGCCTGGAAGCTCGATCTCGTCCTCGATGGTGCCAGCCACGCGTTGCTGGAAAGCTACGATACCGAGCGCACGCAGGCCGCCGACGACAACATCGGCCATTCCACGCGCTCGACGGATTTCATCGCCCCGCATTCCCCTTTCGAGCGCGCGCTGCGCAACGCCACGCTGCGCCTCGCGCGACACGCGGATTTCGCCAAGCGCATGGTCAACGCCGGCCGCCTCTCCACCCCGACCGTCTACGACACGCCGCTCTCGACGCCCGACACGGAGGCCTGGAGCGGGCGCATGCGCCCCGGCATGGCGCTCGTCGATGCGCCGCTCGCGGATGCGGAAGGGCGCCCCCGCTTCCTGACGGAAGTGTTCGCCGGCAAGGGGTGCCGGTTCACGCTTGTCACGATGGGCATCAACGGGGCGATCGAGACGCCGCGCAATGTCGCGCGCATCGACATCGGCACGGCGGGCGGGTATCGCGACGAGACGGGCGCCTTCGCCGAGCGCTGGGGCGCCGAAGCCGGTGCTGCCTATCTCCTGCGTCCCGACGGCTATCTCGCGGCCCGCATGAAGGCGCCGACGCCGTCCGGTCTCGAGGCCGCGCTGCGCCGCGCCCAGGCCCAATGACGACCCACTGAGGACCGCCATGCCGCTCGTCACCGCCAGCAACCTGCCCGATCCCGACGCCGCCTACCGCATGATCGTCGAGGCGAACCGCGGCCTGAGCCCCGCCCAGAGCGCCGCCCTTCAGGCAGCCGCCCTCCTCATCCTCGCCAACCACCTCGGCGACCCGCAGATCCTGAAAGACGCCCTCGCCCTCGCCCGCGCAACCGCCGTCGAAGAAGTGAAGTAGCCGGCGGCTCTGATCGGTCCGCGAAGCAACATCCCGCTCCCGCCCCACCTCCCTTTTTGCATCCCCGGATGGCGCGCAGCGCCAGTCCGGGGTCTTGCCCGGTTGCCGTCTTACTCTCCCCTGGAAGCATCGAGCGCGTGCTCTCCCACACCCCGGCAAGATCCCGGACAATCGCGCTCGCGCGCGATTTCCGGGAACGCAGGGGATCGGTGATCGGAGTGCTCATCTTTATAGAGCGGGCGGCTTGGCAGGCGTGCGTCGCCCGACGCCCCTCTCCTCTTTTGCATCCCCGGATAGCGCGCAGCGCCAGTCCGGGGTCTTGCCCGGTTGCCGTCTTACTCTCTCCTCGAAGCATCGAAGCGCGTGCTCTCCCACATCCCGGCAAGATCCCGGACAATCGCGCTCGCGCGCGATTTCCGGGAACGCAAAAGAGCGGGCGGTAATGCTTTCTGCAGAGAGGAGACGCGCCCGCGCCTCTAGAACAGCGCGTAGCCGCCGTCGATGAGGAAGGTGTCGCCGGTGTGGTAGCTCGACGCATCGCTCATCAGATACACCGCGATGCCGGAGAAGTCCGCGCCAGTGCCCCAGCGGCGCATGGGGATGCGCGGCATCACGTGGCTCACGAACTTGTCGTTGCCCATGTTGCCGGCGGTCATGTTGGTCTCGATCCAGCCGGGCAGCACGGCATTGGCGCGGATGCCATGGCGGGCAAACTCGACGGCCAGCGCCCGGATCATAGAGACGAGCCCGCCCTTGGTCGCCGCGTAGTGCTCATGCCGCGCGGCCCCCTCGATGGCCGCGAGCGACGCCGTGCCGATCAGCGATCCGCCGCCCCCGCGTTCCACCATGTGCCGCGCCGCGGCTCGAAAGGTATAGAAGGCGCCATCGAGGTTCACGCGCAGCACGCGGTCCCACTCCTGGCTCGTCATCTCGGTGAAGGAGCGGCTGGAAAATCCCGCGACGCCTGCATTGGCGAAGCAGGCATCGACGCGGCCGAGCTGGCTCAGCGTTTCGGCGAACGCCGCGTCCACGGCCTTCTCGTCGCCGACATCGCATTCGAGCGCGACGATCCTGCGCCCCGTGCCACGAAGCTCCTCGGCAGCAGCCGTATTCTTCGCCTTCGAGGTACCCCAGATGCACACGTCCGCGCCGGCTTCCGCAGCCCCGCGCGCGAAGCCGAGCCCAATGCCGCTGTTGCCCCCGGTGACCAGGGCCACCTTCCCTGTCAGATCGAACGGCTTGAACATGCGTCCCTCCCACGTGTGCGTCTTGATCGCGCTGGGAAACACTGTGCGCCGACGCCACCACTCGATGCAAGGCGCGTACGTGGCACAGAGAGGCGAAAGTGTCAGGGAAACCGGCTGCACGCGCTTTTCGAGCGCGCAGCTTGGCACAGTGGGCCGAGTGCGCGCAGGTCGTCTCCGCAAGGATATCGTTCCGGCGACGGATCCTTCCGCGCGAGCGCGGTGCAGTCTCGCGAAACCGGCTTCGGGTGGCTCGGCTCCCAGCGCTGGTACGAACCATGGCAGCAGTGCCGCCACGTTAGGCAGTCGTGATTGTTGACTTGCATGGCTGGGTCGCTGAAGTTGTCAGGCGAGTTTGCCGCGTGGGGGAGGGACTATGCATCGCCGGACATTTCTTCAGCTTGCGGGCGCAGGCGCCACAAGCGGCTTCTTGACGACCCCGCTGCTGGCCCAGGGCGCGAGCGACCGCGTCCTGATCGTCTCCGAGATGAATGCCAACAGCCTCGACACGCATACCGTGGGTGCGAACCGGGCGGCCTACGGACTCGTGTGGATGACCTACGATCGCCTCATCACCTTCGGCACGAAGACGCTGGCCAACGGCGTGAAGAGCTACGATTACACCAAGCTCGAGCCTCAGCTCGCGGAGAGTTGGGAGTTCGCGGCCGACAACATGTCTGTCACGTTCAAGCTCCGCCGCGACGCAACCTTTCACGACGGCACGCCCGTGCGGGCGCAGGACGTGAAATGGTCGTTCGATCGCTTCGTCAAGGTGGGCGGCTTCCCGCAGCGTCAGATGGAGCAGGGCTCGCTTTCGTCCACGGATCAGTTCGAGGTCGTCGACGACCACACGTTCCGTGTGAAGTTCCTGCGCCCCGACAAGCTGACCATGCCCTCGCTGGCGATCGTGGTGCCGAGCGTCTACAACAGCGAACTCTGCAAGAAGAACGCGACGGCGTCCGATCCCTGGGCGCTCGACTGGACGAAGAACAACAGCGCGGGATCCGGCGCTTTCAAGGTGGAATCCTTCAAGTCGAGCGAGCAGGTGGTCCTGGCCCGCTTCGACGGCTGGAAGGGCGGCAAGCTGCCGGCGATCCAGCGGGCGATGTACCGCAACGTGGCCGCGGCCGGCACCCGGCGGGCGCTGGTCGAGAAGCGCGATGCGGACATCTCGCCCGATCTGCCGCCGCGTGAGATTGCCGACATCGAGGCATCGAAGAAACTCAAGGTACAAGCTTCGCCCATGGCGAACACGCTCAAGTACCTGGCGCTGTCGACGATCATCAAGCCCTTCGACGACGTGCGCGTCCGGCAGGCGATCGCCTACGCCATCCCTTACCAGAAGGTGCTGGATAGCGCCGTTTTCGGGCGTGCGCAGCCCATGTTCGGCGCCAAGAGCGATACGCCCTCCGATGCCTCCTGGCCTCAGCCTTTCCCCTATTCGTACGACCCCGACAAGGCGAAGGCGCTGCTCAAGGACGCGGGCCTCGCTTCGGGCTTCGAGACCAAGCTCTTCTTCGATGCGCAGGTCGCGACGACGGACGAGCCGGCGGCGCTCGTCATCCAGGACGAACTTGGCAAGCTCGGCATCAAGATCGGCATCGAGAAGCTGCCCGATTTCCCCGCGCGGCGGAACCAGAAGGCGTGGCCGATGGCCATCGACGTGTTCGGCGCCTGGTTCGACGATCCGGACTTCTTCTTCCGCTGGATCTGGCACGGCCAGAACGCGGTCTGGAACCTGTCGAGCTACAAGAGCGCGGAGATGGACAAGCTGCTCGATGCGGCGCGCCAGGAGCGGGATGGCGCGGCGTACGCCTCGCTCGTCAAGCAGTTCGTGAAGCTCGCCATGACGGACGTGCCGGTGATCCCGCTGTTCCAGCCGATCCTGGAAGTGGTCACGCAGCCCGACATCTCGGGCTACACCTACATGTTCCATCGCCAGGTGGACGCCACGACGCTGGTCCGGGGCTGAGCCGCAAGAGGCCCCATGGCGCCGGTGTTCTCGACCATTGTGACGCGGCTCGCGCTCCGCCTGCCGGCGCTCATCGGCGTGGTGCTCGTGTCCTTCGCCCTGACACGGCTCTTGCCGGGCGACCCTGCCGTTTACTTCGCGGGCGCGGCGCCAACGCCTGAGGCCATCGCCGATTTGCGCCGCGTGCTGCTGCTCGACCAGCCGCTCTACGTGCAGTTCCTGTCGTATGTCCGCGATCTGGTGCACGGCAATCTCGGCCGCTCGCTCGCCACCGGCCAGCCGGTCGTGCAGGATCTCTCGAGCCGGCTTCCCGCGACGCTCGAACTCACGCTGGCGGCGATGACGCTCGCGCTTCTGATCGCCGTGCCGCTCGGCATCGCCGGGGCAAGGCACAAGGGACGCCCGGTCGATCACGTGTGCCGGCTCGTGTCCACCGGCGCGCTCGCCCTTCCGGCGTTCTTCACCGGCCTGCTGCTGGTGTTCCTGTTCTACTATCTGCTCGGCCTCGCGCCCGCGCCGCTCGGCCGGCTGGCGCCGATGGCCTTCCCGCCGCCGGAACGAACGGGCTTCATGATTGTCGATGCGGCGCTCGCCCGTGACTGGAGCGTATTGGCCGATGCGGTCGCGCATCTGGTGCTTCCCGCCGTAGCGCTGGCGATGGCGGCCATCGGTCCCCTGACACGCGTGACGCGCGGAGCGATGCTGGGCGTGCTTTCGAGCGACTTCATTCGCGCGGCGCGGGGGTACGACTTGCCGCGGTGGAAGCTGGTCTACGTCTACGCGCTGCGCAACGCCATGCTGCCCGTCCTGACCACGATCGGCTTCGTGTTCTCGTTCCTGATCAGTGCCAATGTCGTCATCGAGAAGGTGTTTTCCTGGCCCGGCATCGGCTCCTACGCCCTCGAAGCGCTCGTCGCGTCGGACTACGCGGCCGTGCAAGGCTTCGTGCTCGCCGTCGCGACCCTCTACGTTCTCATCAACATCGCCATCGACATCCTCTACGGGATCGTCGACGTGCGCGTGCGGCTCGGGGGCTGACATGGCCATCGCCGAAGCGCTACGCGATGGCTTCCGGCGCGATCCGCTGACGACGGCGACGGCGGCCTTCCTTGGCGCGGTCTGCGTCATGGCCGTGCTCGGTCCGATGCTGGCCGTGCACGATCCCTACACGACCGATGCGGCCCGTTCGCTACGGCCGCCGAGTTGGTCCACGCCCTGCGGCACCGATCAGGTGGGCCGCGATATCTGCACCCGCATCCTCTACGCGACGCGCCTCGACCTCTTCATCGCCGTCAGTGCCGTGGTCATTGCGATGCTGGTCGGCAGCGTGCTCGGCAGCCTCGCCGGTTACTTCGGCGGCTGGATCGATCGCCTCACGATGTGGCTGATCGATACGATCATGGCTTTCCCGCTGTTCGTGCTCGCCATGGGCATCGTCGCGGCGCTGGGCAGCAGCATGGAGAACATCATCTACGCCACGGCCATCGTGAACGTGCCGTTCTACGCCCGCACGGTGCGGGCCGAAATCAACCAGCGCCGGGAAGCGGGCTTCGTCGAAGCCGCCCGCATCGCCGGCAACGGACCCTTCAGGGTGCTTATCTACCATCTTTTTCCAACGGCCATTCCTCAGCTCGCCGTGCAGATGACGCTGACGATGGGGTGGGCAATGCTGAATGCGGCGTCTCTGTCTTTCATCGGCCTCGGCATCCGCCCGCCGACGCCGGAGTGGGGGATCATGGTGGCGGAGGGGGCGAGCTTCATCATCACGGGGGAGTGGTGGGTCGCGCTGTTTCCCGGAATTGCACTGGTGCTGGTCGTCCTCTCGCTCAACCTTCTGGGCGATGGCCTGCGGGACATGATCGACGCGCGGGAGCGGCGCTGACGTGCTGGACGTCGAAGACCTCTCGATCGTGTTTCCGGCGCGCCGCGGCGACGTGAAGGCGCTCGATCGCGTCAGGCTCTCCGTTCGTCCGGGCGAAATCGTGGGGCTCGTCGGAGAAAGCGGATCGGGCAAGTCCGTGCTGTCCTACGCCGTTAGCGGCCTGCTCGATCCTGCCGCGCGCGTCACCGGCGGCCGGATCACCTGGCAGGGGCACGCACTCGACCCCCTTCGCGAGCGCCGCGACCGGCATGCGCCGATCGCGCAGATCTTCCAGAACCCGCGCGCGAGCCTCAACCCGATCCGTTCGGTCGGTCATCAGCTGCAGGACGTGGGCGGCAAGGACAGTGTGCGGGCGTTGCTCGAGAGCGTGCGTCTCGCGCCCGAGATCGCCGGCCGGTATCCCTTCGAGCTCTCGGGCGGGCAATGCCAGCGGGTCGGGATCGCGCTGGCGCTCGCCTGCGAGCCCGACCTTCTCATCGCGGATGAGCCGACGACGGGGCTCGACGTCACGACGGAAGCCGCCGTCATGGGGCTCATTACCGAGCTCTCGCGCTCGCGCGGCATGGCGACGCTGCTCGTGACGCACGACCTGCCGCTCGCGGCGACGCACGGCCACCGCATCGCTGTCATGCATGCCGGGCAGATCGTGGAGACGGCCCGGGTATCGGAGCTCATCGGGCAAGCACGCCATCCCTATTCTGCCGAGCTTTTGTCCGCGACGCCGCAGCATGCGGCGAGGGCCGAGGATCTGCACGTGATCCGGGGTCTGCTGCCGGACCTTTCCGCCCCGCTGCCGCCCTGCCGCTTCGCCATGCGGTGCGCGCGGCATCAATCGGACTGCGATGCGGCACCGCTCTCCCTGACAGAGCACACGCCGGATCACCTCGTCGCCTGCCGGCACCCGCTATGCTGAGCGTTGCTGGCTTGAAGAAAATCTATCCCGGTCGCGGCTGGAAGGCGGCGCCCGTCGTCGCGCTCGACGATGTGAGCTTCACGCTCGGGCCCGGCGAAAGCCTCGGCATTCTCGGCGAAAGCGGCTCGGGCAAGAGCACGCTCGGTCGCCTCGTGTCGCGCCTGATCGAGCCGACCGCGGGGCGCATCCTGTTCGATGGCGAGGATATCGGCGCGATCTCGCCGCAGAGCTTCGTGCACGCCACGCGGCGCCGCGAGATCCAGCACATCTTCCAGGATGCAGCCGAGAACCTCACACCGCATATGACGGCGTACGCGGCGATCGCCGATCCGCTTCGCCGCCTCATGGGCCTATCCGATGTCGAGACGCGCGTACACGAACTTGCCGACAGCGTCGCGCTGAGCCGCGACCTTCTGCACCGTTACCCGCATCAATTGTCCGGCGGGCAAAAGGCGCGCGTCGGTATCGCCCGTGGGCTTGCCTCGCAACCGCGCCTGCTCGTGCTCGACGAGCCGACGGCGGCTCTGGACGTCTCCGTGCAGGCAGCGATCCTGAAGCTCCTGCATCGCCTCCGCGGCGAGTTCGGAATGTCCTATCTCGTCATCACGCACGATGTCGGAGTCGTCCGCCTGATGTGCGAGCGGGTGCTGATCATGCGGCACGGCAGGGTCGTGGAGACCGGCGAGACGGCGCACGTCCTCGCGAACCCGCAGAGCGACTACGGCCGCACGCTTCTCGCGTCCGTCCCCAAGCTACCGGCCGGAAAACTTTCGCGGCCCTAGAAGCTTTCAGACAGATTGTGCCCTCTCCGAATGCCTTCCCGGCCGAGCGCAGCAAGAGCCGGGACCTTTCCCCGTCGAGATCAACGCGACCCAGAAAGATCCCGGAGAGCCGTGCTGGCGCACGGCTTAAGGGAACGCATCTATCCAAGGTCAGGGACTGCCACTGAGCGGAGGACTTGGTCCAAAGCCTGCCGGTCTAATCGCAGCAGCTGAGCGTGGCCGTCTTCGTGCGGCAGAGGCAGGAGGACGTGATCGGGATGTCGGCGAGCTTCTGGGCCCGTGTCAGCTTTTCGCGCAGCGCGGGTAGTTCGACCGTGTCCTTGCGCCGTTCGAGGCATTCGACGAGGCCGTGCAGGGCCCAGACGTTGTCGGGATGCTGCGCGCAGCGCTGGATGCGGTCGCTCAGGCCCAGATCGTCCCGATAGACCTGCTCCGCTTCCTCGGCGTGACCCTGCTCCAGCAGCAGGGCTGCGAGCGCGTGACGTGGCGGATGCATCCACGCCCAGGGCTCGATGTATTCGAGGTTGTCGTCGCGGCGCACGCTTTCCCGCAAGTGCGCGTAGGCCTCCTCGTGATTGCCGAGGTGGTATTGCAACTCGCCATCGAGCATCTTCTCCGCGACACCGAAGACGCCATGCGCCCAGTTGTTGAAGAAGCGGTGCTGGCGGGGAATGCGCTCGAGGGCTTCGAAGAACTGGCGCCGCTGCTCCTGCGCCTCGGGGAAGCGCCGCAGCGTCGCGAAGGCGATGGTCTTGGCGTAATGCAGCATCGCCGTCGTCACGAGATAGATCTTCGGATCCGCCGGCATCGGCTCGCGGATGATGTCGTGCCAGCGCCCGAACCGCACCAGCACGTGGACCCGCGTCGAGTAGTAGGCTTCGAGGCTCATGGAGAACTTGGGCCGGCCCTTCACGCTCAGCACGTCGTAGGTCAGCATGCGGCACATCTTGTCGGCGGCGGCGAGCGCATCGGCATAGCGGCCCATGAACATGCAGGTGTGCATCATGAGATGCAGGTCGTGCGAGCACGCGACCGTGTAGTAGGTGAAATAGCCGGCGTACTCCAGGAACATGTCGTTCGCCCGCAGCGCCTTGATGCTCACTTGGCGCGCACGCTCGTAGTCCCCGCAGAGCACGTAGATGTGGCCGGGCATGTGGTTCAAATGGCCCGAGTCCGGCGACAGGGTGGCAAGGGCGTCGGCTGAGGCCATGGCGTCTTCCGGCGTGTTCGACATCTCCATCGCGTGGATGTGGAGGTGCACGATGGCGGGATGCTGGGCCAAGCCCTGCTCGGTCCGCATCCGGATCGACCGCTGGCAGACTTCGATCGCTTCGAGGACATCGGAATTGCGTGCGGGCTTGCCGGTCTTGACGTTCCACAGCCGGCGCGGCGTCCGCGTCATCAGCGCTTCCACGAACAGCGCCATGACGTCGTGGTCGTCCGGGAAGTTGTGGTACACGCGGCGCAGTTCGGCGGCGTAGTCGTCGTCCCAGCGATCGTATTCGACCTGAGTGGCCGCGTGGTTCTCGGGAAAGCGCTTCGCCAGCGCTTCGACGAGCTGGTTCTCGAGCTCGCTCCCGCGGTGCGCGAGTGCACGGGCCTTGGCGACGTGCTCACTGGCAAGCTTCGCGACCCCGTCGGCCTCGTTCTCCCCATGCTCGCGCCAGGTGAGGTTGTAGAAAGGGCCGGTCCCGTAGGCGATGCCCCAGTGCACCATCACGCACGCGGGATCGAATTCGAGCGCCTTCTTGAAGCACTTCACGCCCTCTTCCTTGTTGAAGGCGTAGCACCAGTTGAGGCCCCGGTCGAACCAGCGCTGCGCGTCCGGCGACGCCGTCGAGATCTTCCGCGAATGCGCACCGAGATCGAACCGGTCCATGTGCCCTCCATGCCGCGACTGCACCGCCATCCCAGCGCAATCGCCGCTGAAACTAGCAAAGAAAAGTGCTCTTGTGCATTCGGATCGCCGGGCCGCCCGTTCGTCCCGGCCGATCGACGGCTGTGCCGGAAGCGTGCACACGGACGCTCTGCCCCGAGACAGCCGTTGCCGCAGGCCCGTGCCCTGCCTTACCTTCCGCCGCTCGAACATCGTCCGGGGAATGTGAGCGACAATGGCACGCGAATACCAACCCATTCCGCTTCCCGACTACGAGGAACTGCCGCTCGCGGAAATGCGACGCAGGGCTGCTGACTTCTACGCCGCGATCCGCCGCAGACACACGGTCAGAGACTTCTCCGCGCGGCCGGTACCGCGCGACATCATCGAGACGTGCCTGCGCGCCGCGGGCACCGCGCCCAATGGGGCCAACCTGCAGCCGTGGCACTTCGCCGTCATCGGCAGTCCCGACCTGAAGCAGAAAATCCGTTTCGAAGCCGAGCGGGAAGAGCGGGAGTTCTATGCGGGACGAGCCGGCCAGGAATGGCTCGAAGCGCTGAAGCCGCTCGGGACCGATCCGGCAAAGCCTTTTCTGGAGGACGCCCCGTGGCTGATCGCCATCTTCGGCGCGCGCCGTAGTGCGGGCCCTGAAGGTGTCCTGCGCAAGAACTATTACGTGCCGGAATCCGTGAGCATCGCGACGGGCATTCTCATCACGGCCCTTCACACTGCGGGCCTCGCAACGCTGACGCACACGCCGAGCCCGATGGGCTTCCTCAACGACATCTGCAGGCGGCCGGAAACGGAGAAGCCGTACATCCTTCTCGTCACAGGGTATCCGGCCGAAAGCGCCACCATCCCTGCCTACGCGCTCGACAAGCGGCCGCTCGAGGAAATCGCGAGCTTCCTGTAGAGCCGCCTCTCTTTCGCGCGTGGTTTTCAGTCCTGGCCCGGGACGTCCAGGACGATCCCGTCCAGCGCTTGCGAAACCCGGATCTGGCAGCACAGGCGGCTGCCGGTCCGGCGGTTGGCCGCAAAGTCGAGCAGTGCCTCCTCGTCCGCGGCGGGTGGCGGCAGAACACGGGTAAAGGCCTCGGCCACGAAAACGTGGCAGGTGCCGCAGGCGAGGCATCCGCCGCATTCCCCGAGAATGCCTTCGACGTCGTTGGCCAGTGCGACGGCAAGCAGGCTCTCGCCAACCTCCGCTTCGATCCGCACGACGCGTCCGGAAGGCATCACGAAGGTCACGATGGGCATGCTGACATCCGTGGTCTGGAAAGGCGATGGCGACGCCCTAGCGTCGCCATCGTCGCCCGCGCCGAAGGGAGTAAAGGCGAAAGCGAAATCTGCTGGCCGAATTTTCAGTTCTTGCCGGCGTTCTCGGCGAGGACGGGGTTCCAAGGCTTCGGCGCGATCGGCTTGCTCTGGTAGACGATCTCGAACTGCCCGTCGGCCTTGATCTCGCCGATCATGACCGGCTTGGTCAGGTGATGGTTGGCGTTCATCGTCACCTCGTACCCCGTGGGGGACTTCACCTTCAGGCCGACGATCGCCTTGCTGACCTTCTCCACATCGGTCGAACCCGCCTTTGCGACGGCCTGCGCCCAGAGCTGGAACAGCAGATAGGCCGATTCCATCGGATCGTTAGTCACCCGCTTCGGATCTTTGGTGTAGGCCCGCCACTTCGCGATGAACTCGGTATTCTCCGGCGACTTCACCGACTGGAAATAGCTCCACGCCGCGAGATGGCCCACGAGCGGCTTGTTGTCGATGCCCTTCAGTTCCTCCTCGCCGATGGAGAAGGCGATGACGGGAATATCGCTCGCCTTGATGCCTTGGTTGCCGAGCTCCTTGTAGAAGGGGATGTTCGCATCGCCGTTGACGGTCGAGACGACCGCCGTCTTCTTGCCCGCCGAGCCGAAGGCCTTGATCGCTGCGACCTCCGTCTGCCAGTCGGAGAAGCCGAAGGGCGTGTAGTTCTCGCGGATATCCTCGTCCGCTACCCCTTTCGACTTGAGGAAGGCGCGGATGATCTTGTTGCTGGTGCGCGGATAGACGTAGTCCGTGCCTTCGAGGATCCAGCGCTTCGTGCTGCCGCCGTCCGCGCTCATCAGGTATTCGACGGCGGGGATCGCTTTGTTGTCGGGCACGGAGCCGCCGTAGAAGATGTTCTTGGATTGCTCCTCGCCTTCGTACTCGAGCGGATAGAACAGCAGCCCGTTGAGCTCCTCGAACACCGGCAGCACCGATTTGCGGGAAACGGACGTCCAGCAGCCGAACACGGCCGCGACCTTCTCGCGCGTGATCAAGTCGC
Organism: Hyphomicrobiales bacterium; assembly: GCA_003963125.1. Lineage (GTDB taxonomy): Bacteria > Pseudomonadota > Alphaproteobacteria > Rhizobiales > Hyphomicrobiaceae > AWTP1-13. The sequence goes on along the minus strand of RXJK01000075.1, from coordinate 26,113 downwards.
GCGCCTTCTCGGCGAAGAGTGGCCAGTTGGAAGCGGGATCGACCACCACCGGCTCGATCTTCTTGCCGAGGAGGCCGCCCTTCGCATTCAACTCTGCAACCTGCATCAGGATCAGATCCTTCAGGATCGTCTCGCTGATGGCCATGGTGCCGGACAGGGAATGCAGTACGCCGATCTTGATGGTGTCCTGTGCCGCCGCATGCGGCACCTGGGCGAGCAGCGCTGTCGCTGCGACCGCCGAGAGCAGGGAACGTCGCGTCGTCATCATCGTCATCTCCTACGCTGGGAAAAGCTGCGGCGTCGGCATTCCGCCGATCTTTGGACGCAGCGTGGAGCATCAGATGTTCCATGGATCTCGGCTGCGCCCGAGAGCCGCTGCCTAGGCATCCTCAGGCGCCAGCTTGGGTTCACGCCGATGGTCGCGTCGGCCCCGGCGTTGGCCACTTTCTGATCAGACGAGCAGGCTTCCAGGCGCCAATTGCTGGCCTGATCGGCAATTCGGACGGCGCCGGTGACGGCGTGGAGCCAGATGCCGCCGAATTCTCTGGACCAGTTGGCGACTGTCTCTCGATCGCGCGCCGCGGACCGAGCGCTTCAAGTCAACCGGGTTGTTCTGGCGCGGGGTTTGCTTCGAAATCCATGCCACGTCTCGGAAGGCCGTCGTGCCATGCAAATCCCTCTGCTTCTGGACCGATCACAGGCGACCACGCTGACGAGCCAGCTTGCGGCGCAACTGCGCAGTGCCGTCCAGCGCAAGCTGATGGCACCGGGCGCCCGCATGCCCTCTTCGCGCCGCCTCGCCGAGCAGCTCGCCTTGTCGCGCAACACCGTGGTGCGCGCCTACGAGATCCTCATCGCCGAAGGCTTCATCGAGGCGCGGCCCGCCTCCGGTCTCTACGTGTCGAGCAGGCCGCCCGACAACCTCCTGGACGCCCCGGCCCGGCAGGACCCACAGCCTCCGGTGCAGCAGACTTTGATGCCGGCTCCACGCGATACGCCTGAACCGCCCGACCTCGTCGGCCGCCAGCGCAGCCGGCTCACCTTCGACTTCTTCCCAGGCCGGCCCAGCGCAGGCCTGTTCCCGCTGAAAGCCTGGCGGCGTTACCTCAACGAGGCGATCGCGCACGGTGGCGCGGTCGGTCTCACGCAGTATTCCGAACCTGCGGGTCTCATCGGGCTGCGCACCGCCATCGCGAGCCACATCTCGGCGACGCGCGGCATCGTTGCGGATGCAGGCCGCATCGTCATTGTCAGCGGCATCCAGGAAGGCATCAATCTCGCCGCGCGCCTGTTTCTGTCGGCCGGCCATGCGGGTGCTGTCGAGGATCCCTGCTACCAGGGCGCGGCGTCTGCCTTCGCGGCGACCGGAGCGCGGCTCGAGAGTATTGCCGTCGACCAGGACGGGCTCATCGCCGACGATCTCGCGCGCATCCGTGCGTCGCTCCTCTATCTCACACCATCGCACCAGTATCCGACCGGCGCGACGCTTCCGCTGGAGCGCCGGCACGCGATCATCGCCTGGGCGCGCCGCGTCGGCTGCTACCTGCTCGAGGACGATTACGACAGCGATTTCCGCTACGAGGGCTCTCCGCTGCCAGCCATCGCCGCGATGGCCCACGATTGCACCATCTATCTCGGGACGTTCTCCAAATCGCTCGGAGCCGGGTTGCGTCTCGGATACATGGTCGTCCCTCCGCATCTGGCCGAGGCAGTCCGCAAGGCCAAGGCGCTTCTCAACAACGGCAACGCGTGGCTCGACCAGGCGGCGCTGGCCGAGATGATCAACAGCGGCAGCTACGCGGCGCATCTGGCGCGCGTACGTACGAGCTACCGGGAACGCCGCGACGCGCTCGTCGCCGCGGTGCGCAGGCATTTCGGAGATACCGACCTCCTCGGCACGTCCGCGGGTCTGCACGCCTTTTGGGTGCTCCCGCCCGGAATACCGGATGCAGCCGCGGTCGAGGAGATCGCCCGTAAGGCGCGCGTCGGCGTCTGCTCGCTCGCCTCAGGAGGTGCCTATGACGCGCGCCTCGGGCATTGGTCGCGCCGCGGCCTCGTCCTCGGCTACGCCGCCTTGCAGGCGCGGCAGATCGAGCAGGGCATGGCCCGCCTGTCGCAGGCCCTCGACGACGCGCTCGAAGCGCAGGGCCCGTCCTTGGCTTTCGACGTATCGCCGGCCGAAAGGCGCCGTACGCATGCGCTGGACCCAAATGTGCGACAGCGGCCGGCTCTATCCGGTCGCGCCCGGCATCGGGCACTTTCGAAACTCGGACAAACACGCGAGAACGGTTCACCCATGCCCGTCATCAGCGGCATCTACCGCTACCCCATCAAGGGCCTCAGCGCCCAGCTCGTGCCGCAGGTCGCTCTCGAAGCCAACCGGCCGTTTCCGCAGGACCGCATCTTCGGCCTTGCCCGCCCCGGCAGCCCGATCGACCCCGACGCGCCCAGGTGGGCCAAGAAGGGGCTGTTCGTGATGCTGATGCTGGAGGAAGCGCTGGCACGCGTGCGCACGCGCTTCGACATCGAGACCGGCGAACTGAAGGTGTTCCAGGGCAACGAGGAGCTTCTCTCCGTGAACCTCGACGACGAGCGCGGCCGCGGTGCACTGGAGCGCCTTATGCACGATCTCGTCCCCACGCTGCGGGCGACACCGCGCCTCGTCCGCGCGGCCGACCACGGCCATTTCATGGACAAGCCCGACAACGTCATCTCGCTCATCAATCTCGCGACGGTGCGCAGCCTCGAGGAGCAGTGGGGCGTCGAGATCGATCCGCTGCGCTTTCGCGCCAACATCTACGTCGACGGCGCAAAGCCGTGGGAGGAGTTCGACTGGATCGGCCGCGACGTGGCGCTCGGCGAGACGATCGCACGCGTCGACAGGCGCAACGGCCGCTGCGGTGCGACCAACGTCAACCCGCTCACGGGACGCCGGGACCTCGACATTCCCGGCTCGTTGCGCGCCGCTTTCGGCCACAAGGATTTGGGCGTCTACCTTGTTGTGCGCCAGCCGGGCCGCGTCGCCATCGGCGATCAGCTCCTCGCGCCGGATGTCGCGAGCACCGCGCATATAGCCAAGGCCGTCGCATCCACGGCGTCTGCCGCGCGCAGACGTTACATCTGCCGCGGCTGCTACTACATCTACGACGAGACGCTGGGGGTGCCTCAGCAAGGCCTCGCCGCCGGCACCACCTTCGCCGATTTGCCTGCCGACTGGGCGTGCCCCGACTGCGGCACCGACAAAGCCACCTTCCGCCCCTACGTCCAGCCGACGTAAGCGGTCGAAGCCGAGCGCCCTGCTCTCTGGGCAAGAGTTGAAGTGATGGCGCTGAGGTAGTGTTGGCGGAGGGAGCGGGATTCGAACCCGCGATACGGTTGCCCGTATACACGCTTTCCAAGCGTGCGCCTTCAGCCACTCGGCCATCCCTCCAGCCCGTGACCGGGCAATCGCCCCGGGGCGCGCCGGGCAGGCGGCGCACTATAGGCACGGCGGGCCTCAACGCAAGGCTCTCGTGTCCCGATGACCCACAGGGTCCCTCCCGCAAGTCCTGCCGACAGGCGGGCGGCCACATCGATCTGCGGAGACAACCCTCGGGGTCGGGAAGCAGGTCCGCCGAAGCGCTGCGATCGGACCCACCGGAACGAACAATGGGTGGCGATCTCAATCGGTTGCTGCAGACCCGATGAGGAGAACGAGCCCCTGCGGCAGCCGCACGTCGTCAGCGCCCCTGCTCGCGGGCCTCGACGACGCAGGCCCAGGCATTGGCGGCGAGCGCCTCGGCAAGGCGGGGAACGGTGAGTGCCGCGACGGCCACCGGCGGCCCGAACCGTCCCTGCGCTCCGGCTCCGCCCGGCACCCGGCGCACGACGAACCCCATGCCGGTGCGCTCGACTTCCAGCGCCCCGGCCTCCCGGCCTGCGGCCAGAACCGTAACGCCGAGACAATGACGGCCGGCGTCGGCCCGCCATTCCGGCTGCTCGCGGGCGACGAGGTGCGCATCGGCGCGGGCGAAGGCACCGTTGATGGCGCGGATCGCGATCGCCACCGTCTGCGCGGATGACGCCCAGGCGGCCGCGCTCTCGGCTTCGTCGGCAAAGGGCGTGTCGGCCGGGTCGCGCGATGCCGGCGGCGGTGCTCGAGGCGCGGGGGGCACCGCCGGCGCCAGGACTCTCGGCTCCTCAGTCGGCGCCCGCTCGCGGGGCCGGCGCACGACGTCTATCTCGACGTCGCCGCTGGCCGCACCGGAGCCGTCGGCAACGGGGCGGCTCGTGACCCAGGGAATGAAGGCGAACCGCTGGGCACCCAGCCAATCGCGCAGGAGCAGCACGAGGCCGGCCCCGATCAGGATTCCGCTGATGGCGAGGAGGGCGCTCGTCAGCACGGCGCCACCGGCGGCGTGGTGCGCCGCGCCCGTCGACGGGAGACCGGGGCCAGCCGCTCCCCCTCTACGCCCACGCCGGGCGAAATGCGCAACTGCGGCCGCCGGATGCCTACTTCCCCTCCCACTCGGACTTCACCTCGTCGCACTTGGTGGTGATGAACTCGTTGATGTCCTCGACGATCGTGCCCTGCAGGACGCCCAGCTGGTTGTCGGCGGCCGTGATGGACCACAGCGCGGTTTTTGCTAGCGTCGGGGCTTCCACATCGCCCCAGTTCATCACGGCCTTCACCGCCTTGCCATCCTTGAAGGTCACCTTGGGCGTGAGCTGCACCTTCATCGGGTACTTCTCTTTTTCGAGGTCGATCTCGCACTTGAGTTCGTGCTTGTCGAACTTCGCCTCGAACTCGGCCCCGCTCATGGCCTGAACCAGCACCGCGCGGTCGATCTTGAGCTCGCCGGCGCAGCGCGCGTTGCCCCACGGCCAGGAGACCTTGGCGCGGCTCATCATCTTGTTGAGGGCTTCCTTGCGCCAGGTCTTGCGCACGCTGCAGGCCAGCGTGCCGCTGTCGGGGCGCTTGTTGCGCAGCGTGCCGCAGGCGGCGATGGCGCATTGCCGGCGCGTCTCGCGCTCTTCCTTCTCTTCCGGCGTTTCGCTGGCCAGGATGGCAGCCTTCTCTTCCGGCGTCAGCTTCTGGGCAGCCGCCTTGCCTGTGCACATCACCGACGCGACCAGCGCGGCCCCCACGGCCCACGCGCAAGTCCAAACTAGTCTCGCCATTCTGGAAAATCCCCCGGGTTCGCAACGGCCGCAGGTCGGGCCGCGGCGGCCATTGTTATCAGGAACTGCGCCGAAATATGACAGCCGATCCCGGGCTGGGAGCCGGGGCGGAACAGTTTTCCCGCCGCCGCCCCATGCTACGGCCAAGGTCCTTTGGACCGTGGAAGGGGAACCCTCCCCACCTTGAAGTTGCGGGCACCGGCCCCATATCCTCCTCGAAGCTCCGCCGGATGCCCCTTCGGGTCCGCAGCGAGGCGAAAGATCAACCCCGCGCCGATCCGGGCGGGACACCACGAGCCGCTCGAGGAGGGCTTGGACGCCATGTCACGAATGTCGCTTCTGTCGAGCCCGCTGCTGCTCGGCTTCGATGAAATGGAACGCCTGATCGACCGCGTCGGCAAGGGCGCGGACGGCTACCCCCCCTACAACATCGAGCGCATCCCGGCCGCCGAGGGTGCCATACCCGGCGCCGAACTGCTCCGGATCACGCTCGCCGTTGCCGGCTTCAAACGCGACCAGATCGAGATCACGCTCGAGGACAAGCAACTCGTCATTCGCGGCAAGCAGGAAGACGACAAGTCCCGGGAATACATCCACCGCGGCATCGCCGCCCGCCAGTTCGGCCGCACCTTTGTGCTGGCCGACGGCATCGAGGTGAAGTCCGCCGACCTCGCGGATGGCCTCCTGTCGATCGACCTCGTGCGGCGTGAGCCCGACCGCCTGGTGCGCAAGATCGAGATCGGCAAGCGTGCCCCGTGACGGTAGTGCGACGTTCCGCTTGAGCCTTTCATGTGACAGCCGAGCGGGCCGAATCGTTGAAAGATGGAGCCAATTGGTTTGGGGAAGCGCTTCGCGTCGCTTTTCCCCAGAATCGGGAGGCGTTGTGCGGCTTCCCTGACCAGAAGGAGTGAGCGTCGTGCAGAAGATAACCAAGAAGTCCGCCCGGCGTCGGACGCCAGCACCGCCGATCATGAGCATGACCGACCTGGCCAAGCTGGGAGGCGGCAAGATCGCCTACATCAAGGCCCTGAATACCGACGAGGCGCGGGAAATGTTCCCGGCCATCGAGCTGCCCGCCGGCATCGACCTGTTCGCCCTGCATGCGGCCGATGGCACGCCCATTGCGCTCACGGATAGCCGCCAGGCGGCCGTGGGGCACGCCATGGGCGATGAACTCGAGATCGCCAGCGTGCACTAAGGCGAGGCAGAAGACGTCATCTGCACGGCGCGGCGGGTCCCTGCCCCGGCGCGCCTTTTTTCTACCGGTCGCGGCTGATGATGGCGCCGGACTTGGCGAGTTCCATCAGCAGCGCCATCGTCGCCTTGCCCGGTGCCCGGAAGGGGTCGAGCTCCGCCTTCTCCGAATACTTGAGCAGGAGCGCCGGGTTCACCCCGTCGACGTTGACCTGCCCCATGGTCCAGCCTGGGAAGTGGCGCTCGCCGATTTCCTCGAACACGAGCAGGCGGACGTCTTCGTGCCGGTTGTCGCGAACCAGCGTGTTGTAGAGTTCGCAAACCTCGTCGCGCCCACCCTCCAGCACCTGCACGAACAGGTCGCGCGTGAAGCACAGGAGCCCCGTGATGCCCTTGGACACGTTGTTGCGCCGCGACTTGTCGAGAATGTCCTCGAACGTCGTCGGGTCGAGGGGTTTGCGGGCACGGCTTGCATAGAGACAGCGGACGAGCATCGGGAGCCTCAGCTTTCGAGCGAGATGAGCGACAGGAATTCGCGACGCAGCGCCGCGTCCTTCAAGAACGATCCTCGCATCACGCTGTTCTTCATTTTCGAGCCGGTGTCTTTGACGCCGCGCCAGTGCATGCAGAAGTGATCGGCCGACATGACGACGGCCAAGCCGTCGGGCTTCACCCGGTCCATGAGGATGTCGGCGAGTTGCGTGATCGCCTCCTCCTGGATCTGCGGCCGCGACATGATCCAGTCGGCGAGCCGCGCGTACTTCGACAGCCCGATCAGGTTGGAGTGCTGGTTCGGCATGATGCCGATCCAGAGCTGGCCCATGATCGGGCAGAAGTGGTGGCTGCAGGCGCTGCGCACCGTGACCGGGCCGACGATCATCAGCTCGTTCAGGCCTTCCACGTTGGGGAACTCGGTGAGCGGCGGCGGCGCCGCATAGCGTCCGCGGAAGACCTCGTTGAGGTACATCTTGGCCACCCGGCGTGCGGTGTCCTGCGTGTTGTGATCGCTGCTCGTATCGATGACGAGGCTTTCGAGCACCCCCTGCATCTTCAGCGCCACTTCGTCGGTGAGCTGGTCCAGTTCGCCCGGTTCGATGAAGTCCGCGATGTTGTCGTTGGCGTGGAAGCGCCGCCGCGACCGCTTGATGCGCTCGCGGATGCGCTCGGAGACAGCGCCGTGCGCGTCCCCCGATCCCTTGGCGTTGTCGGCCATGCTAACCTCGTCCTGCGCCGGGCCGACGCCCAGAACGCCCTGTCCCGATGGTGCCCGCCGAGGGCACCGTCTCCTGCTTCGATAAACGTGCGCCGAGAGCCGCTGGGTCACGTCGGCGCTGCCTCTCGTTGTCGAAAAGAGGCCTGGATCGCGTATGTGGCGCAGTGCGGCCGGTCCTGCAAGGCTGGAGCACCAGGAGGCCGCCCGCCGATGTAAGCCGATCAAGGTCTAAGGCAACGCCCACGCATGCAGTTTTTGCATCCAGCTATGCATGTTAACGCGTCGCTAACCCTGTGCGTACATCCTAGCGTCGGGCGTAGTCTGCGTTGCGTCGATTAATTCTTTTAGTTCAGTAGCTTGAACGCAAGCTTCGACTTGGCGGACCTATGAATATCAGCTCCAGGACGAGCCCCCAGCCGGAGGGCCACGACGGCCGTCGCCGCACGGCCGGCGACAGCAATATCGGCAAGCGCGTCAGCGACATCGGCCTGGAGATCGCCGAGATCACCGGCGTCGTGGACGACCTCGTCAAGCTCGGCACCGAGCAGATCGCGCGCCTGCGCGCCGTCGTCGCCGCGGCCCGCGTGACGGAAGGCAGCAACGCCGAGCTCGAAGCCTCCATGAACGAGGCCGGTGAGACGGCCCAGACGGCCCGAGCGGTCCTGAGCGAAAGCGCCAAGATCATCGCCGAGACGTTGTCGCGGACCACGCACAAGATGGAATCCCTGGCGAACGGCGTCTTCAGCACGACGAGTTCCATCGACCGCGTCCGCGAGACCATCGAAAAGGTTCAGAAGAATAGCGCCGCGATCCAGGCCATCGCCTTCGAGACGCGGCTGATCGCGCTCAACGCGGGCGTCGAAGCGGCCCGCGCGGGGGCGGCCGGCCACGGCTTCGCGGTGATCTCGAATGCGATCCGCTCGCTCTCCGATCAGGTGGCGACCATCTCCAATCAGAACCACGAGAACCTGGGCGAACTGGGCGCTCTTCTGCAGGGCCTGACGGACCGCACGCACGACAACGTCGCCACCGCCCGCTCGGCCATCGCTGATTCCAGCAATGCGGCTGGCACGACGCAGCGGCTGCAGTCGCTGGTGTCGAGCGTCGAGGACCTTACGGCCCGCATCGACGCCATGACCCGCCCCGTGCGGCAGAACATCGAAAGCGGCCTCAGCGTGCGCGACAACCTCAAGGGGCTCGTGCAGATCGTCAAGGAGAGCGAGGTCAATCTCGCCCGCGCCCGCGACCGCACGCAGAACATCCTCGGCATCGGCGAGGACTTCATGGCCTACGTGACCGAGAGCGGCATCGAGACGCCCGATACGGCCGTCGTCGAACTGGCCATGGAAGGGGCACAGGCCGTGTGCGACCTGTTCGAGCGCGCGCTCAAATCGGGCGAGATCGGCTTGAGCGATCTCTTCGACGAGACCTATCGCCCTATTCCCGGCACCGATCCCCAGCAGGTGCTGACCCGCTTCACGGAATTCACGGACCGCCACCTGCCGGCAATCCAGGAGCCCATGCTCAAGCGCAATCCGCGCATCGTCTTCTGCGCGGCCATCGACCGCAACGGCTACCTGCCGACGCACAACAAGATCTACTCGCAGCCGCAGGGCGACGATCCCGTCTGGAATGCCGCCAACTGCCGCAACCGCCGCATCTTCGACGACCGCACGGGCCTTTCCGCCGGCCGCAACACGCGCAAGTTCCTCTTGCAGACGTACCGTCGCGACATGGGCAATCGCCAATTCGTGCTGATGAAAGATGCGTCCGCGCCGGTCAAGGTCGCCGGCCGCCACTGGGGCGGCTTCCGCATCGGCTTCAAGGCCTGAGCCGCACCGGGACCTTGCAGCAGGGGCGTGCGCTTGCTACCCCGCGCGGGCGAGCGGTGTTTCGAGCGCGCGTGCGACGGCGCTGCGCACCAGCGGCACATCGATCTCGATCCGGAACATATCGTCCACCGAGCAGACGATGCCGAAGTAGCGCAGATCGCACAGCGCCGCGATCTGCATGTAGGCAGGCTGCTTCCAGTGCTGCGGAATGAGTTCGATAAGCGTTGTCTCGGGCGGCAGATAGAGACAATTGGTCAGGTTCGCCCCGTGCGAGGACAGCACGAGCCCGGCGCCATCGAGCCGGCGCACCTGCTCCTCGACCGGCACGTCGCCGGTGCCGAAGTCGACCGTCTCGAAACCCCACTCGCCGAGCATGCGCGCAAAGGCCTCCGTCTCGAGCAGCGAGCCGTGCTCGCGGCCGACGTTGGTCGATTTCCGGCTGATGAAGAGACGGCGGTTGCCCGGCCGCACCTTCAGCCCCGTGACGTTGCGCACCCACTCGGCGGCATCACGCGAGAACGGCTCCTGCAGGACGTAAGGGTTGCGCACGCGCGCGTAGCGCTCGTAGATCGACAGCACGCGATGCCCGCAGGTCCGGCGCAGCAGGTCGACGTGGAACGGCCGCTGCACGTAGTCCGCCGGCATGCACAGCACCGTTTCGGGCGTATTGGCGGAGCGCCGTATCTTCGGCAGGAAGCCCGTCGTGAAGTGATAGTAGTTGCGGGCGGCGTGCACTTCCGAAAGCACGTAGGCGTTCTCGGCGACGGGCATCTCGTCCCATTTGGCGAGCAGTTCTTCCCGCTCGCGGAAGAAGTCCTCGCCCGCGCAGTACATCTCGAGCTGATGCAGCCAGGAATCGTGGTGCCAATCCTCGTCCGGCGCGCTGTTGATGCGGATGGGGGTGCCGTCGCGGTCGATGGCGAGCAGCGCCCAGCGCATGATCACGTACTCGCCCGACATCCGCCCGATGTGGGAGTAGCGCTCGCACGTCAGCTGCGAGCGCATGCGCCGCGCCTCGCGGTCGCCCGCGCCCAGGATGGTGATCTTCGAAAGATCGTAGCCCATCTGCACGGGGACGTGGCGGATGCCGGTATAGGCCGGGCTCTGGTAGAAGCTGATCGGCTTGGGATAGATTTCGAGTTTGGCTGGCACGGTGTTGCCCCTCGCTTCGGGTGAAGTCTCCGCAACGCCGCAACTGCCACATGCAGAGCGTCAAAGCCCTCCGCGGGCGAAAGCTTAGCTGATTCGATTCGGGGGCCGAACCGTCGCAAAGGCGTTCCGGCGCGCAGGGCGGCTTTCCGGCACCTGGAAGCCGGTCTGGAGTGGACCGGCAAGAGTGGCTTGCGCAACCTGCGCGCCCCTGCCGCTGGCGCCAGGAGGCCGTCCGCATTATTGAGCTAGGCGACAGAGGCCGAGCGCAAGCGAGGCCGCGACTGAGCACAAGGGGCAGACATCGTGACGATCGGAGCACTTTCCCACATCAAGGTCCTGGACCTCTCGCGCGTTCTCGCGGGCCCCTGGTGCGCCCAGAACCTTGCCGATCTTGGCGCCGAGGTGATCAAGGTCGAGCGCCCGAAGGTGGGCGACGACACGCGCGCCTGGGGGCCGCCGTGGCTCAAGGACGACGCCGGCCAGCAGGCCAAGGATTCCAGCTATTATTCCTCGACCAATCGCGGCAAGAAATCGATCACGGTCAATCTGGCCGATCCCAAGGGGCAGGAGATCGTCAAGGCGCTGGCCGCCCGCGCCGACGTCGTGCTCGAGAACTACAAGGTCGGCGATCTCGCCCGCTACGGCCTCGACTACGCGAGCCTTTCGAAGATCAACCCCGGCCTCGTGTTCTGCTCCATCACCGGCTACGGCCAGACGGGCCCCTATGCCGACAAGCCGGGCTACGACTTCGTCTTCCAGGGCCTCGGCGGCCTCATGAGCATCACCGGTGAGCGTGACGACCGGCCGGGCGGCGGCCCGCAGAAGGTCGGCGTCGCCGTCGCCGACGTGCTGACCGGCATGTATTCGACGGCCGCCATCCTGGCTGCCCTGCACGCCCGCACTCAGACCGGCAAAGGTCAGTACATCGACATGGCGCTGCTCGACTGCCTCGTGGCACTCGGCGGCAATCAGGCGGTGAGCTACCTCGTCACCGGCAACTCGCCCCCGCGCATGGGCAACGAGCATCAAAGCCTCGTGCCCTACCAGGTCTTCCCGACCTCCGACGGCCACATCATCATCGCGGTCGGCAACGACGGCCAGTGGCAGCGCTATTGCGAGGCCATCGATCGCATGGACCTCGCCAATTCCGAGCGCTGGAAGAAGAGCACGCAGCGCGTCGTCGGCCGGCAGGAACTGATCCCCGATCTCGCCCGCACGATGGTGACGCGCACGACGGCCGAATGGGTCGAGCGCATCGAGGCCAAGGGCGTGCCCTGCGGCCCCATCAACGACTACGAGCACGTCTTCAAGGACCCGCAGGTCGTGCACCGCGGCTTGCGCATCGAGCAGGTGCGCTCGGATGGCGTGCGCATTCCAGGCGTCGCAAGCCCGCTGCGGCTGACCGGGACGCCGGTCAAATACGACCAGCCGCCCCCGGCGCTGGGCGAGCACACCAACGAGGTGTTGGGCGGCATCCTGGGCAAATCGGCCGAAGAGATCGCAGCCCTGAAGGCGGCCGGCGTCATTTGACGCCGCCCCGGGCCCCATCGCCGTTAGCGTTTGCTTAAGCGTAACTCGCGAAACCCCAACAGTTTTCCGCGAATTGTATTATTCTGCGCTGGCGGTTTTCTTGCCGGCGCACGACGCATGCGCTCGGTTCTCGATTGGGAGGGAATGATGCGCGCGCTTCGGATGCTTCTGGCCGGCCTCGGGTTCGCGGCGGCTGCAACGCTGGCAACCTCGCAGGCTTCGGCCGGCGGCTGGGGCTGGGACGACGATTACTATTACGGCCCCCGCGCCGTGTATCACCACGTCTACCTGCCGCCGCGCTACGTGCACATCTACCATGTACATCGTCCGGCGCCCCGCTACGTGCACGTGATCGCGTACGAGCATGCAGGCTATGAGGCCTATCGCTACGCGCATCCCTATCGCTACGGCAACTATTGGGCCGCGCCGTATTACCGGAACTACTATCCGGTACGCGCCGTCTACCCGCGCGCGCATTACCGCCACCGTCACATGAAGTGAGCGGCGCCGGCGGCCTGCCGCCGGTCCTGCCGTCTCAGCGCGTCAGCACGACGAAGTCGGTTCCCGACACGCGCATCTCGTGGCTCAGGCCCTCGTCGGAGACGATGAGGGTTGCGCCGGGAGAGAGCATGCCGTTGACGCGCGTACGCACGTCGTCCGGCAGTTCGATCCGGTCCAGCGCCTCTGCAGCCGTCGATGTTGGACCCGAAATGGCCGACGTCACGATCGCTTCCGGGCTCGCCACCGACGTGCCCCGCCGCGACAGCCTCTGTCGCGGCTGCGGGAAGGCCTCCGGTGGTGCGCCCTCATTCTTCGCAGTCACCACACTCCAGCGCATGGCGCCCGCGTCGCCCTTCGGCTCCAGCGCCGTGAAGACGTGCGTGCCGATCCGCTTGTCCGTGTCCTTGACGACCGCCGGCGCATCGAACAGCGGGCTGAACCCGTGCCGCACGAACACGCGCCCCTCCGCC
>RXJK01000075.1:0-13011 GCA_003963125.1 Hyphomicrobiales bacterium | reverse complement strand
AAGCCGTGATCGAGCCGATGCGCGCGAGCATCACCGCCTTCTCGTAGTCCTTGGCGAGGTCCGCCGCGAGTGCCTTGGCCCGTGCGCTGGGGTCCGTAAGGTCTTCCGGCTTCACCACCGTCACGGGCTTGTGGACGAACAGCGCGGGATGCTCGATCTCTTCCGGCTTCGCCTCGCCGTACATCACAACCACACGGCTGCCGAGCTTCGTCATCTGGAACAGCTGCGGGGCGAACGCGGGCGGCAGGCGCACGCAGCCGTGCGAGGCGGGCCGGCCGGTCACGACGCCCTGGTGCAGGGCGACGCCCGACATCGTCAGGCGTTGCATGTAGGGCATCGGCGCGCCGCCGTAGATATTGGAGAAGTGGCGCGGGCTCTTCTCGATGATGGCGAACACGCCCATGGGCGTCGGATAGCCACCGGTCCCGCTCGAGACGTGCGTCGTATCGACGAGACCGTCCTTGTCGTAGATCCAGAGCTTCTGCGCCCCGATCGAGACGATCACCACCACGGGGCCGACGGGCGTCTTGGCGAGCTGCTGCGGCTTGGGTTCGGGCTGATAGGTGCGGCGGCGGTAGGAGTAGGCATCGGCCGCATCGGCGCCGAGCACCACGCCCGCCGTCGCCGATCCGGCCCCGAGGATGAACATCCGCCGCGTCGACCGCATGCGCCCCCTCCTGCAAATCACGTGCGGCATGAATGCCATGGCGCAGCCCCGGGTGCCAAGCGGTCGCGCTCACGTGCGGCCTCGGGCGATGCGGCGATGTCACGATCCCATCGTAGGTTTTGGCCGCGTGCGCCTGATCCGGGCATCCCGCCGAACCGTTCCAGATCGTCTACATCCCTTGCGTCAGGCCATCGGGAACCCCAGCATGCGCACGCGACGCGCTCTTGCGATAACCGGCCTCGGGATACTGATCGTGGCCGCGGGAGGCCTTGTTTATGCGATGATCGACCCGGCACTGCTGCTCAATCTCCTGGCGCCGCGCAGCGGCATCGTCGTGCAGAAATCCGTGCCCTATGCGGCCGGCGGCCGCCGCACGCTCGACATCTACAGCCCCGCAGATGCCACCAACGCGCCGGTCGTCGTCTTTTTCTACGGCGGCAGCTGGCAGCGGGGCCAGAAGGAGACGTTCCGCTTCGTCGCCGCCACGCTCGCGAGCCGTGGCGTGGTCGCCGCGGTTCCCGATTACACGCTCTATCCGGACGGCAAGTTCCCGACGTTCCTGGAAGATGGGGCCGCCGCCGTCGCCTGGGCCAAGGCGAACGCGGCGCGCTTCGGCGGTGATGCGCGCCGTGTCGTCCTCATGGGCCATTCCGCCGGCGCCCACATCGCCGCGATGCTCGCCCTCGATGCTCGCTGGCTCGGCAGCCACGGCCTCGACCCGCGCAAGGATGTGGCGGGCCTCGTGGGCCTCGCCGGGCCCTACGACTTCCTGCCGATCAAGGACCCCGTCATCAAGGTGATCTTCGCCAGCGACGAACCCGAGAAGACGCAGCCGATCACGTTCGTCGCGGGCGGTGAGGCGCCAACCTTCCTCGGCTTCGCGCCCGACGATGTTACCGTGCGCCCCGGCAACTCGGAACGCCTCGCCGCTAAACTCAAGGCGCACGGCGCGAGCGTGGCCTTGACCAGCTATCCGCGTACGAACCATGTCTCCATTCTGGGCGCGATCTCGCCGCTGCTGTCGTTCCTGGCGCCGGTTACGGCCGACGTATCGGCCTTCATCGCCTCCACCGCGCCCTCTGCGCGCTGAGGTGGCCGGCCGCTGCTCGGAACTGTTTTGCGCGCGTGGCAGGGCTCGCGCGCCGCGCACGCCTTGTCCCCCCGGAGGTGCGCTGATATCGTCCGGACCGACAACAAAAATTCCCGACATCGAGCGGGAATGAGGGGCGCTCAGGCGCCTTGTGGAAACGCACGAGACGTCCGTCAGTCTGCCGTCGAGAGGCTTGCGTGCAGCAGGCTCCCGCCGCCGGCCGTCGGCGCCGGAGGAGGAGCCCCTGATGCTGACCCGCAGAACATTTGGCCTTGCCGCCGGCAGTCTCGCCGCGAGCACGCTCGCCATGCCCTACGTGCGGCCCGCAGTCGCGCAGGGAAGCGCCGTGCGCGTCGGCGTCATCAATTCCATGAGCGGCAATCTCTCGGCATACGCGACCGAAGGGCATCCGGCCTTCGAGTACGTCGTCAACAAGATCAACGCCGGCGGCGGCATCAAGTCCCTGGGCGGCGCCAAGATCGAACTCGTGCTCGCCGATGACACGAGCCAGCCCGCGCGCACCGCGGCGGAAGCCCGCCGGTTGATCACGGAGGAGAAGGTCTCCCTCATCGTCGGCACGCTGCTTTCCTCGCAGATGCTCGCCATCACGCCCGTGCTCGACGAACTGAAGATGCCGACGCTCTCGATATGGGCCGGCGGCACGCAATCGCCGTGGATGTTCTCGCTGGGCTACCCCTACGACCGCGGCTACGCGCAGACCATGCACGACTTCGCCGTCTGGCTCCGCGACGTGAAGAAGTTCAACCTCAAGACCTTCGCCTCCACCTACTCCAACTACGAGGCGGGCCAGCAGACCAACAAGTTCCTGGTCCCGAAGATGAAGGCGTCGGGCTTCGAGATCGTGGGCGAGGTGCCGCTCGACACGAAGGCGACGGATCAGACCTCGGCGATGATCCGCCTGCGCGCCATGAAGCCCGATCTGACCTCGGGTCTCGTCACCCCGCGCGACGGCATCCTGATGCACCAGGCCCGCTTCAACCTGAACTATCACAACACCGTCTTCGCCGGCGGCACGGGCGGCTACACCGACCTGTCGCTGTGGCACGATCTCGGCACCGACATCGGCAAGGCGGTGCTGACCAAGAACCTGTTCGGCATGACGGGGTTCAGTCCCGGCGCCAAGGTGCCCTCCATGCAGGCGATCATCGCCGAGTTGCGCGACGTCGCCAAACTCAAGCTGATCGGCCAGGGTGCGATCCAGGCCGCGCAAGGCGCGCGCGTCCTGCAGCGCGTGCTCGAAGGCGCCGGCAGCCTCGATCGTGACGCGCTCCTCGCCTCCTTCAAGAAGGTCGAAATCCCCTTCGGCGATCCCGACCTCTACGTCGCCAAGCCCAAGGGCCTCAAGTTCGCCGACGATCGCATGCTGACGGACGGCTCGGCGCTGTTCATCCAGTGGACGCCGGAGCAGGCGCAGGAAGTCGTGTTCCCGCAGGAATTCGCGCAAGTCGAACCGCGGCCCCGCGCCTGACGTTTTAGCTTTCGGGGTTTGCTTCTCCCATGCCGCTGCTCGAAGTCGAAGGCATCACCAAGCGCTTCGGCGGCCTCGTCGCCGTCAATGCGGTGAGCTTTGCCGTGGAGCCGGGCGAGATCCTGGGCATCATCGGTCCAAACGGCGCCGGCAAGACGACGCTGTTTGGCTTGATATCGGGCTTCATCCGCCCCGACGCAGGCAACGTGCGTTTCGATGGTCAACGCATCAACGGCATTGCGCCGGAACGGCTCGTGCGCCGCGGCCTCGCCCGCAGCTTCCAGATTGTGCAGACCTTCGCCGACATGAGCGCGCTCGACGTCGTCACCACGGCGGCCCTCGTGAAGCGTCCGCTCGCCGAGGCGGTCGCCCACGCCGCCGAAGTGCTCCGCCGCGTGGGCCTGTCGGGCAAGGAGCATCTCACGCCCGCGTCGCTCTCCTTGCAGGACAAGAAGCTGCTCGAGGTCGCAAAATGCGTCGCGACCGACGCGCGCCTTATCCTGCTCGACGAGGTGATGGCTGGCCTCACGCTCGCCGAGACGGAAGCCCCGCTCGCCGTCATCCGCGAACTCAATCGGCAGGGCGTGACGTTCATCATGGTCGAGCACGTCATGCCCGTGATCATGCGGGCGGCCACGCGCCTCGTCGTCATCAACTTCGGCGAGAAGATCGCCGAAGGCACGCCCGAGACCATCGTCCGCGACCAGAACGTGATCGACGCCTACTTCGGCGAGGCGCTCGATGCTTGAGGTGCGCAACCTGACGGCGGGCTACGGCGGCGTGCCGGCGATCGAGGGCGTCTCGCTCCGGCTCGACAAGGGCGAGATCGTCGGGCTGCTCGGTGCCAACAACGCCGGCAAGACCACGCTCATCAACTGCCTGTCGGGCATCGTGCCGGCCATGTCCGGGGCAATTCTGTTCGAGGGCGAGGACGTGACGAAGCTCGCACCGAAGCACCGCGTCGAGCGCGGCATCATCCAGGTGCCCGAAGGCCGGCTCGTGTTTCCCGAGATGAGCGTGCGCGAGAACCTGCTGCTGGCGGGCTTCAATCGCCGCGCACGGCCCCATCGCAAGGCGGAACTCGAACGCGTCCTCGCCCTGCTGCCGCGCCTCGCCGAGCGCATGGGCCAGATGGCCGGTACACTGTCAGGCGGCGAGCAGCAGATGCTCGCCATCGGTCGCGGGCTCATGGCAGGCGCACGTCTGCTTATGCTCGACGAACCCTCGCTCGGCCTCGCGCCACGCTTCGTGCAGTACATTTTCGAGATCGTCGACAAGCTCAACGCCGAGGGCCTGACGATCCTGCTCGTGGAACAGAACCTCGCGCTCACCCTGCGCCATACGAGGCGCTGCTACGTGCTCGAGCGCGGCAAGCTCGTCGTCGAGGGGCCCGCGGACGTGGTGAAGGCCGATCCGCGCACCCGCAGCGCCTACCTGGGGCTTTGACATGGAAGAGCTACTGCAAGCCCTGACCCAAGGCGTCCTCATCGGCAGCACGTACGGTCTGCTCGCGCTCGGCATGGGGCTGACCTACGGCGTCTCGGGCATCGTCAACTTCTCGCACGGCGATTTCGTCTCGCTCGGCATGTTCATGTGCCTCGCGCTCTATTCCGCCTTCGCGCTCGATCCCTATCTCTCCATACTGATCACCTTGCCGGCGCTGACCCTCATTGGCGCGATCACCTACAAGCTGCTGATCCAGCCGATCGCCAACAGCCACCTCTTGATGATCATCCAGCTCACGCTGGGCTTGACGCTGGTTCTGCAGAACGGCCTGCTGATGATCTTCGGCGGCCAGCCGGCGCGCACGCCGTCGGTCGTGGAATCGAAGCTCATCATCGTTGGCGATGTCGTGATGCGCCTGCCGCACCTGATCGCCTGTGTCGTCTCGTTCGTGCTCGCCGGGCTCCTGTTCGTGATGCTGCGCTCGACCGATACCGGCCGCTCGATCCGCGCCGTGCACCAGAACGCGCGCGCCGCAGCGCTGATGGGGATCGACGTGGCGCGCGTGCAGATCCTCACCTTCGCGATCGGCATCGGCCTGCTTGCGGTCGCCGCGGCGCTGCTCATTCCAGGCACGCCAATCCATCCGAGCCAGGG
This sequence comes from Hyphomicrobiales bacterium, assembly GCA_003963125.1. Taxonomy (GTDB): domain Bacteria; phylum Pseudomonadota; class Alphaproteobacteria; order Rhizobiales; family Hyphomicrobiaceae; genus AWTP1-13. The sequence continues at coordinate 7,665 of RXJK01000075.1, read as the reverse complement.
CCTGCGCTACACGGTGATCACGCTGCTCGTCGTGGTCCTCGGCGGCATGACGAACTTCGCCGGCATCATGGCGAGCGGCCTCGTCATCGGCATCGCGGAGGCCATGGGTACGATCTACCTGCCGAACGTGCTGGGCCTCCTGCTGCCCTACCTCATCTTCGTCGCCATCATGCTCCTGCGACCCCAGAGGCGCTGATGCACGCCCGCCACCGACATCTCCGGCCACCTGAGAAGTCCCTCGCCCTCCGCGCTCTGCATTCCCGGAAGACGGACCGCAGGTCCGGCTGTCCGGGATCTCGCGGGGTGAGTTCTTGCGCTACCGGGCAAGGCCCCGGACAAGCGCTGCGCGCTTTCCGGGGACGCAAAGGGGGTATTTGTCTCAGCGTGCGGTATCAGCATCGCACGCACTGGACCCGAGGCATCTCATGAACGACAGCCTCAGGCGCACACTTCTTTCGCCGTTCTTCTGGCTGGCGTTCCTCGCCATCGCCGCCTTGCCGTTCGTGCTGCAGTCCTACTATCTCCACATCGTCATCCTGGCGCTGATCTACGTCGCGCTCGCCTCGGCCTGGAACATCGTCGGCGGCATCGCGGGACAGATCTCCCTCGCGCACAGCCTGTTCGTCGGCATGGGCGCGATGGTCGCGAGCGCGCTCTTTCTCAAGCTTGGCATCAACCTGTGGCTCGCGGCCCTGATCGCTGCCGCGTTGTCCGCGCTGATGGGCGCGATCATCGCCTTCCTCGACTGGCGCTTCCGCTTGGGCCATCTCTCCTTCGCCCTCGTCACGCTGGCCTTCGCCGAGATGGGCGAGATCGTCGTCGTCGGCTGGGACTTCCTCGGCGGCGCCTCGGGGCTCTTCCTGCCGCGCGACACGGGACAGTTCCTGCAATTCCAGTTCGGCGGCGGCGAGGGCGTACTGTGGGCGATGCTGGTGCTCGCGGCAGCCTGCATCCTCGTCAACGTGGCGATCCTCGGCTCGCCGCTCGGCTATTACCTTCGCTCCATCCGCGACAACGAGCAGGCCGCGCAGGCGATCGGCGTCCGCCTTCTGCGCAACAAGATGCTGGCGATGATGATCTCGGCCGTGCTGACTTCCCTCGTCGGCACGGTCTACGTGCGCTACCTCACGTTCGCCGATCCCTACCTCCTCGTCTCGCCGGTGATCACCATCGAGATCGTGCTGTTTGCGACGGTCGGCGGGCTCGGCCGCGCCGGGGGCCCGGCGCTCGGCGCGCTGCTGCTCGTGCCGCTCGGCGAAGTGCTGCGCGGCAAGCTCGGCGGCGTGCTGCCCGGGCTGCACTACTTCATCTACGGCCTGATCGTGATCCTGGTCATCCGCCTGAGCCCTGCCGGCCTGTTGCCTTTGCTGGAGCGCGCCATCGCCCGCCTGCGCCGCAAGCAGCCGTCACCGCAAATCATCGCCAACCCGACTGCCCGACCCTGAAGGAGACTGTGATGCAGACCCGACGCCGCCTGCTGAAGCGCCTCCAAGCCACCGTCCTGATGCTCGCCTGCTCCTCCGCGGCGGCCCTCGCGCAGGCCTATCCGAGCCGCCCCATCAGCCTCATCGTGCCGGCTGCCGCCGGTGGCCCGACGGACACCGTGGGACGCCTCATGGCGGACAGTATGGGCCGCACGCTGGGCCAGCAGGTCGTCGTCGAGAACATCGGTGGCGCGGGCGGCACCATCGGCATGGCGCGCGTCGCCAAGGCTGCGCCCGACGGCTACACCATCGCCGTCTGGCACATCGCGCACTCGACCGCGCCGTCGCTCTACGACAATCTCAAATACAACGTGGTCGACGATTTCGACACCATCGGCCGCATCACCGATGTGCCCATGACCCTCGTCAGCAAGACGAGCCTCGAAACCAAGACCGTGGCCGAGTTCCTGGCGTGGATGAAGGCCAAGGGCACGGCCGTCACCTACGGGCACGCGGGCATCGGCTCGGCCTCGCACCTGTGCGCCCTGCTTCTGATGAGCGCGACCGGCACGCAGATCACGCCGCTCGCCTATCGCGGCACGGGCCCCGCCATGAACGATCTCGTCGGCGGGCAGTTCGACATGATGTGCGACCAGACCACGAATACGACCAACCAGATCAAGGAGGGCAAGATCCGCGGCTACGCGGCGACGACGCTCAAGCGACTCGCCGTCCTCCCCGATCTTCCGACTTTGGACGAATCGGGCCTCAAGGGCTTCGAGGCGAGCGCCTGGCACGCCATCTGGGCGCCGAAGGGGCTGCCGGCCGACGTGAAGGCGAAACTGGTCGCGGCGCTGCAGGCGGCCCTCAAGGACGAGACGGTCATCAAGCGCTTCGCCGACCTCGGCACCGAGCCCGTTCCCCTCGACAAGGCGACGCCCGAGGCGCTCAAGGCGCATCTCGTAGCGGAAGTGGCGAAATGGGCGCCGGTGATCAAGGCCTCGGGTGCGAAAGGCAACTGAGGACAGTCCGCTTTGGTCCCGAATCACGGCATGGTCCCGCCGCATGAAGCGGGCGGATCCCGAGCACATTGAAACGCACGAAAAGGCTGGCGAGGAGCCCGCCTATGTCGTGTATATGCTCGCCTGCGCTGACGGCACGCTCTACACCGGCATTGCCCGCGATGTGGCCAAGCGCCTCGCCGAACACAATGGCGAGCGCGGCAAGGGCGCGCGTTACACGGCCGCGCGCCGTCCCGTCCGCCTCGTTTACCAGCAACAGGTCGTGGGGCGTTCCGCAGCCCAGCGCGAAGAGGCGCGCCTCAAGGCCCTGAGCCGCGCGGACAAGGATGTCCTGGTCGTCGCCTATCGCCGCGGGCTCCGGAAGCGCCAGCCGGCGTGATGGCCGCCTCGGTGCCGGGGCTTGCGCGAGCCATGCTTCTTCTAGGCTTTCCCGCAAGGCGTGCGTCAGCACCGCTGTCCGAAAACGTGCAGCGCGCGATAGAGCAGGATTCGCGCCCACTCCTTTACATGATGCAGACCTCAAAACGAGATTTCCGCCAGATTTTGTTTCATCTAATACAAGCCGCGCAAAGGCTAGGGACATAAAGCAATAAAATATTAAGGGGAAAACCCCATGTTCGGATCATCCGAACACGACGTAATCCCGGGTTGTACCTCATGCCCTTCCAGCTTCTTCAGCAGATGTCGCTGAAGCAACGCATCTTCGGCTTGATGCTGCTGCTCGGCACGATCCCGCTCGCCTGCTTCGCTTCGACCTTCTATTCGATGTGGCGCAGCCAGGCGGTCGAGAACGCCTTCAGCGTGGCGCATCGCGGCGCCATCAGCCTCACCGAGGTGAACGCGCAGGCCTATGCCGTGGTGATGGAATCGCGCGGCATCTACATGTCTGCGTCGTGGGCCGAGGCGAAACCGTACGCCGAGGGGCTCGAGCGCTCGCTCGTCAAGATGAACGACATTGTGGCCCGGTGGAAACGCGATACGGCGATTGCCGGGGAAGTCGCGGCCATCGAGAAACTCGAAGCCTCCATCCAGCAGTTCACGCAGTTGCGGCGCGAGATCGTGCGGCGCGCCCAGGCGGGTGATCTCGCAGGTGCCCGCGCCATCGGCGACAACGAGGCCAATCGCGCAACACGCAAGGCGATGAACGCCCTCATCTCGGATCTCGCCGAGCGCTACAAGGCGCACGAGGCTTCGGCCGAGAAGATGAAGGACGATCTCGAGCACTTCAACATGCTCACCCTGATCGCGCTGGCCGTGATTGCGGTGATCGTCGGCGCCATCAGCGCCCGCTCGCTGCAGCGCACGGTCATCATCGTCTTCAACCGCATGCGCATCGTCATGGGCGAATTGGCGGCCGGCAATCTCGATGTCGAATTCGACGGCGTCGAGCGCAAGGACGAGATCGGCGACTTCGCGCGCGCCTTCCACAAGTTCAAGTCGGACGCGCAGCGCAAGGAAGCGATGGAAGCCGAGGCGCGTGCGCAGGCTCGCCAGATCGAGGCGGAGCGCGAGCGCGTGGCGGCCGAAGAGCGGGCCAACGCGCAGCGCCAGGCCGAGGCCATGTCGGCCTTCGCCGCCGCGCTCGGACGCCTCGCCGAGGGCGACCTCGAAATCCAGATCGCGGACGACCTCGCGCCGGAGTTCGACGACCTGAAGGTGGCCTTCAACAGCTCCGTCGCGCGCCTGCGCGACGCCATGCAGCGCGTCGCCGAGAACACCACGACCATCGCCGGCAGCACCAACGAGATCGCCTCCGCCGCCGACGATCTCTCGCGGCGCACGGAAAAGCAGGCCGCGACCCTGGAACAGACCTCCGCCGCGCTCGCCGAAGTCACCAACACGGTGCGCAAGACGTCGGAAGGCGCCTCGAGCGCGCAGGACCTCGCCAACACCACGAAGGCCAACGCCGACAAGGCGGCCACCATCGTGCGCGACGCCATCAACGCCATGGGCGGCATCGAGAAGTCGTCGCAGCAGATCAGCCAGATCATCGGCGTGATCGACGAGATCGCGTTCCAGACCAACCTGCTGGCCCTGAACGCGGGCGTCGAGGCGGCACGGGCCGGCGAATCGGGCCGCGGCTTCGCGGTCGTCGCCTCCGAAGTGCGCGCGCTGGCCCAGCGCTCGGCCACCGCTGCGAAGGAGATCAAGGATCTCATCACGGCGTCCTCCCAGCAGGTCGAGAAGGGCGTCTCGCTCGTTGGCGGCACGGGACGCTCGCTGGACGAGATCCAGGCGCAGGTCGGGCGCATCACGGTGATCGTCGACGAGATCGCGACGGCCGCCCGTTCGGAAGCGGCGAGCCTCAGCGAGATCAACACCGCCGTGACCGAGATGGACCAGGCGACGCAGCAGAACGCCGCCATGGTCGAGGAGACAACCGCCGCCGGCCGCGCCCTCTCGGACATGACGACGGAACTGTCGGCCATCGTCAGCCACTTCAAGACCGGCCGCCGCACGGGCCCCGCATCCGCCGAGGCCGTTCCCGCGCGCCCGCCAGAGCGCAAGCCTTCGCGGCCACCCCCCGCCCGCGCGCCCGCCAGACCCGCGCCCCGGGCCGGCAATCTCGCGGTCAAGACCGAGCCAGCCAGCCCGGACGCCTCCTGGGAGGAGTTCTGAACCGGGTCGACGTCTCGAACTCTGAGCCCCACCCTGGAAGGGTGAACCCGCGCGGTGAAACTCACCGTGCAAGTACGGGGACAGCCGGGCCTCCTGACCGTCTTCCGGGAATGCACGAGGTGCGGGCGCGGATGTGCTTCGCCAGGCTGCGCTAACTTCAGCGGTACGCGCACCCCCGCGACCGCCCCCGGTTTGCGTTTGCGGAGCCGTCGCGGCATAAGTCGCGGCCAGAAGCGGGTCCGTCCGACATGTGAGGTCAAGGTCATGCAACTCAAGGCTCAGGACGGCGCCGACGTCGCCGCCATCATGCAGGACGTGGGCCGCGCCGCCCGCGCCGCCGCGGGAGCTTTGGCGCAGGCCCCAGCCGAGGCCCGCAACGCAGCCCTGACGCACGCGGCCGCCACGCTGCGCGCGCGCACCGCCGACATCCTCGCGGCCAACGCCGACGACGTGAAAGCCGCCAAGGCCGCCGGCACTGCCGCCTCTTTCGTCGATCGCCTGACCTTGAACGAGGCCCGCGTCGAAGCCATTGCGCGCGGTCTCGAGGAGATCGCCGCGCTGCCCGATCCGGTCGGCGCCGTGATCGCGCAGTGGCAGCGCCCGAACGGGCTCGACATCCAGCGCGTGCGCGTACCCCTCGGCGTGATCGGCATCATCTACGAGAGCCGCCCGAACGTAACCGCGGACGCCGGTGGCCTGTGCCTCAAGTCGGGCAACGCCGCAATCCTGCGCGGCGGCTCGGACAGCCATCGCTCGAGCCGGGCGATCCACGCCTGCCTCGCCGCCGGGCTCAAGGCGGCTGGACTGCCGGAAGCCGCCGTCCAACTCGTCCCCACGACAAGCCGCGATGCCGTCGGCCTCATGCTGCAAGGCCTCGACGGCGCCATCGACGTGATCGTGCCGCGCGGTGGCAAGGGCCTCGTCGCGCGCGTACAGGCGGAGGCGCGCGTGCCCGTCTTCGCCCACCTCGAAGGCCTGTGCCATACCTACGTCGACCGCGCCGCCGATCTGGCGATGGCCAAGGCGCTCGTCGTCAACGCCAAGCTGCGCCGCACGGGCGTCTGCGGTGCCACGGAGACGCTGCTCGTCGATGCCGGCGCGCCGGCACATTATCTCGGCGCCCTGATCGGCGCGCTGGCCGACGCCGGCTGCGAAGTGCGCGGCGACAGCCCGTCTCAAGCCGCGGACGCCCGCGTGAAGCCCGCGCAGGACGCTGACTGGGTCACCGAATATCTCGACGCCATCATCGCCGTGAAGGTGGTGGACGGCGTCGACGGCGCCATGGAGCACATCCGCCGCTACGGTTCCCAGCACACGGACTGCATCATCACCAACGATACCGCGACCGCGGAGCGCTTTCTCGCCCGCGTCGACAGCGCCATCGTCTTGCATAACGCGTCGACGCAGTTCGCCGACGGCGGTGAGTTCGGCATGGGCGCGGAGATCGGCATCGCGACGGGGAGGCTGCACGCGCGCGGCCCCGTCGGCGTCGAGCAGCTGACCACCTTCAAGTACGTCGTGCGCGGCACCGGCCAGGTGCGGCCGGGCTAGCACCGCAGAAGGAGACCCCGCGCCCGTGGTGGCCGTGATCATCATCCTCGCGCTGGTGATGAGCCTCGCGACGCTCCCGCAGATGTGGGTGCGCCGCGTCATCGCCGCGCATTCCGCCGAGCGCGCCGACTTCCCCGGCACGGGCGCCGAGTTCGCCCGCCACATCCTCGACGAGATGAGGCTCGGCCACGTGAAGGTGGAGGAGAGCAAGATCGGCGATCACTACGATCCCGAGGCCAAGGCCATTCGCCTGATGCCCGAGAACTTCTATGGGCGCTCATTGTCCGCCGTCGTGATTGCCGCCCATGAGGCGGGCCACGCCATGCAGGACGCGACGGGCTATGCGCCGCTGCAGGCCCGCACGCGTCTCGCCAAACAGGCGATCCAGATGGAGAAGGTCGCCTCCGTGGTGATGCTGGCGGCGCCGGTCGTCATGCTGCTGGCGAAGTCCCCGCACGTGCTCCTCATCGAGGTGCTGATGGGCGTGCTGCTGTTCGGTTGCACCGTGATGCTGCACGCCGTGACGCTGCCCGTCGAGTTCGATGCAAGTTTCCGCCGCGCGCTGCCGGTGCTGAAGGCCGGCCGCTACGTGCGCGACGAGGACCTGCCCGCCGCGCGCAACATCCTCAAGGCGGCGGCCTTCACCTACGTCGCCGCCGCCGCCATGAGCGCCCTCGACGTCATGCGCTGGCTGCGCGTCCTGCGCCTGTAGCGCGCTCGCGTCTTGTCATGCTCGGGCTTGTCCCGAGCATCCAGCTGGATGCCTGCGAGGCGAAGAGATGAGGTCCGGACGGCGAGGCCGTCGAACGCTGGGTCCTCGGGACAAGCCCGAGGACGACATGGGTGCATGACCCGCATGCGGCGGGCCATGCACGCCCTGGGTCCCGGATCTGCGCTGCCGCGCAGTCCGGGATGAAACCCTGGGGTAAAATTCGCGGCAACCTGCCACCCCATGTCATCCCGGACGGTGCGCAGCACCGATCCGGCAACTGTGTTCTGCGATCCCGTGTCCGAGGAGTGTGCCGTCGTGCTCGGCGCCGTCAAGGACG
>RXJK01000025.1 GCA_003963125.1 Hyphomicrobiales bacterium | reverse complement strand
GAGGGCTCGCGCCTCAAGATTGCGCGCGGCGCCAACAAGCTCTGGAAGAACGGTGGGCTCCAGTACGCCCCGCCGATCCGCTGATCAGAACGGATCGGGAGACCCGCCGTGGCAGTCGAAACGCAAACCGGGCCGGTCGTCGGAACCAAGAGCAACGGCATCCTGCCGTCCGCGCTCTACCGGCCCGAGGTTCGCAGCGTGATCTATCAGATCGCGCTGGTCCTGATCCTCGGCTTCGCCGCGTGGTGGGTGATCAACAACATCCAGGACAATCTCCGGAGGCAGAATATCGCCTCCGGCTTCGGCTTCCTCGACCGCCGCTCGGGCTTCGACATCGCCCAGCACCTGATAGAGTATTCGAGCGCCTCGACCTACGGCCGCGCCTTCCTCGTCGGCCTGCTCAACACGCTGCTCGTCGCCGTTCTCGGCATCGTCTTCGCGACCATCATCGGCTTCCTCGTCGGCATCGCGCGCCTGTCGCACAACTGGCTGATCGCCAAGCTCGCCACGGCCTACGTCGAGGTGCTGCGCAACATGCCGCTGCTGTTGCAGCTCTTTTTCTGGTACTTCGCGGTCCTGAAGAGCCTGCCCGCGCCGCGCCAGAGCCTCTCGCTGGGCGCAGGCGCATATCTCAACGTGCGCGGTCTTTATCTCCCAGGGCCACTGCCGCAGCCGGGTTTCGACTGGGTGCTCGGCGCTTTCATCGTCGGCATCCTCGCCAGCATTGGCCTGTCCATCTATGCCAAACGCTTGCAGCGTGAGACGGGCCGCCAGCTTCCGGTGTTCCTGCCGTCGCTTTTGCTGATCATCGGGCTCCCGCTCGTGGTCTTCGTGCTGCTCGGCGCCCCGATGGCGTTCGAGTACCCGCAGCTGCGCGGCTTCAATTTCAACGGCGGCGTCGTCATTCTCCCCGAGTTGATGGCCCTCGTGGTCGGCCTGTCGCTCTATACCGCGAGCTTCATCGCCGAGACGGTGCGCTCGGGCCTGATGGGTGTGCCTAAGGGACAGACGGAAGCGGCGGATGCCTTGGGTCTCAGCCGCGGACAGTCGCTGCGCCTCGTCATCATCCCGCAGGCCATGCGCATCATCATCCCGCCACTGACGAGCCAGTACCTGAACCTCACCAAGAATTCCTCGCTCGCCGTCGCCATCGGCTACCCGGACTTCGTCAGCGTGTTCACGGGCACCGTGCTGAACCAGACGGGACAGGCGGTCGAGGTGATCCTGATCACCATGGGCGTGTTCCTGACCATCAGCCTTGCCACGTCCTTCGGCATGAACTGGTTCAACAAGCGGATGGCGCTGGTGGAGCGGTAGGCCATGACGGAAGCAGCCACCTCGGTGCCGCGCTACGTGGCGACGACCCAGACGCCGGACCGCGCGCCGCCGTCGAGCGTCAAGGGCCCCATCGCCTGGATGCGCGACAACCTGTTCGCGACCTGGACCGACACGATCCTCACGCTGGTCGCGCTGTATCTCGTCTACCTTCTCGTCGACGGCATCGTGAACTGGGGCCTGCTGCACGCGGTCTGGACCGGCAACGACGGCACCGCCTGCTCGATCAAGGGCGCCGGCGCCTGCTGGCCCTTCATCTCGGCCAAGATGGGCCAGTTCATGTACGGCAGCTACCCCGAGGCGCTGCGCTGGCGTGTGAACCTCACGTACCTACTCGCCATCGCGGGCTTGGCGCCGCTGATGATCCCGCCCGTGCCCGGCAAGCTGTGGGCGGCGCTCTACCTGATCTTCGTGTTCCCCGTCATCGCAGTGATCCTACTCTCGGGCGGCGTCCTGGGCTTCGCTCCCGTGCAGACCTCGCTCTGGGGCGGCCTGATGGTGACGCTTGTCGTCGCCAGCGCCGGCATCGCTGGCGCATTCCCGCTCGGCATCATCCTGGCTTTAGGGCGCCGCTCGCAGATGCCGGCCGTCCGTCTGATCTCGGTGACCATCATCGAGTTCGTGCGCGGCGTGCCGCTCATCACCGTGCTGTTCATGGCCTCCGTGATGCTGCCGCTGTTCCTGCCGGGCAACATCACCATCGACAAACTCGTACGCGCGCTGGTGATGGTCGCCGTGTTCGCGGCGGCCTATCTGGCCGAAGTCATCCGCGGCGGCCTGCAGGCGATCCCCAAGGGCCAGTTCGAGGCCGCCGATGCGCTGGGCCTGACTTACTGGCAGGCCATGGGCCTCATTATCCTGCCGCAGGCGCTGAAGCTCGTCATTCCGGGCATCGTCAACACGTTCATCGCGCTCTTCAAGGACACGAGCCTCGTCCTCATCATCGGCATCTTCGATTTGCTGGGCGCGGTGCAGTCGGCCATGACGGACAGCAAATGGCTCTCGCCGTCGACGCCCACCACGGGCTACGTGTTCGCGGGCTTCGTCTTCTGGGCCTTCTGCTTCGCCATGTCCCGCTACTCGCTGGTGATCGAGCGCCGCCTCGCCGCCGGCGGCCAGCGCACCGCCGCGAAGTAGTAGTCCACGCATTTGCGGCCCCTGGGTCCCGGATCGGTGCTGCGCACCGTCCGGGATGACAGGTGAGAGTGCTGCTCGGGTGAAGACGCCACCCCCGTGTCATCCCGGCCGGAGCGCGTCAGCGCGCAGAGCCGGGACCCAGGGGCCGCGAACGCCGCAGCCCGCGTCGATAATCATCGGCATGAAAAAGGGGAGGTGCCGCGAACGGCCCTCCCCGATCTTTTCGAACGCAGTGCTTGCGCCGGCGCCGATCACGCCTTGCCGAGCATGGCCTCGACGTACTCCCAGTTCACGAGCTGGTCGACGAACGCCTCGAGGTACTTCTGCCGCGCGTTGCGATAGTCGATGTAGTAGCTGTGCTCCCACACATCGACGCCGAGGATCGGCTGCGCGCCCATCATCAGCGGGTTCTCGCCGTTGGCGGTCTTGGCGATCGTCAGCTTGCCGTCCTTCACCGCCAGCCATGCCCAGCCCGAGCCGAACTGCGTGACGCCCGCCTGCACAAAGTCCGTGCGGAACTTGTCGTAGCCGCCGAGGTCCTTGTCGACCATCGCCTGCAGCTTGCCGGGCAGCTTGTTGCCGCCGCCGCCCTTCTTCATCCAGTTCCAGAAGTGGATGTGATTGTAGTGCTGGCCGATATTGTTGATCACCGGCGCATCTTTGGCCGCGTAAGCCTCTTTGCAGATGGCCTCGATGCTCTTGCCCTCGTACTTGGTGCCGGGGCCGGCGAGCTTGTTGCCGTTGTCGACGTAGGCCTGGTGATGCTTGTCGTGGTGGAACTGGAGCGTCTCTGCCGACATGGCCGGCGCCAGCGCGTCATAGGCGTAGGGGAGCGGATCGAGTTTGAACGTCACGGGACTTCTCCGTTGCTCACAATTGAAGGTTGCCGGGAGACTTTCGCGGCACCGTATCCACTGTCTATGAGCAAGACAAGCCGTTAGGTTCCGCCGGTCCCGGAGCGGGGCTGGGCTTGCACCCGCCTGACCGCCACCGCATGTAGCGTTTTTGAGCAGCTGCCAGAAGTACCCCAAAAAGTCCCCTCATGCCTTCAACTCCCATGCACGCCGTCGAGACCGAAAAGCCCGGATTTGTCCGCTTTGCCCGGGAAAAGCTCGAGGCCGCGGTGCTGGCGCCCGTCCGCGCCATGCGGCGCGAGTACCTGCCGCTGCTGATGGTCTACTTCGCCTACGGAGCGCTCGGCCTGACCGCCATCGCCGAGAGCTTCTGGATCAAGCGCGACTTGAGCTGGAGCCCGGCGGATCTCGCCTCCCTCGGCGTCTGGCTCACGCTTCCCTGGACCATCAAGATGGTGTTCGGGGAACTGGTCGACACGGTGCCCGTCGCGGGCTCCCAGCGCCGCGCTTACGTCTACATCGGCGCGGCCCTGGTGGCGCTCAGCATGCTGCTGCTCGCCGCCGCGGCCGGCAAATGGATCACCGTGCTGCGCGTCGATCAACTCTACGTCATCGCCTCGCTGCTGAGCGTGGCGGGCGTCGTGCTGCAGGACGTGGTCGCCGACGCCATGAGCACGGAGGTCGTGCCACGCCACAACCCGGACGGTACCCCGCGCGCGCAAGCCGACATCGATCATGATCTCGGCATGGTCCAGGTCCTCGGCCGCCTGGCGCTGTCCTTCGGCATCTTCTCCGTCGCCGGCGTATCGGGCTGGCTCGCCCAGTACGTGTCCTACGAGACCGTGTTCCTGCTGGGACTCGCGGTCCCGCTCGTTTCGATCTCCGGCGCCGTGCTCGTGCGTCTCGAGAGCCATGAGCAGCGCGCCACCGACTGGCGCATCCTCGGCGGTGGCATCGCCTTCGGCGCGGCCGTCATGATGCTGGCCCTCTCGGGCTTGCCCTTCAATCAAGAAATCGTGTTCGTCTTCTCGGTGGCGGTCGTCATTTGGATGTTGACCCGCGTCGTGCACGAGATCGACGTGGAGACACGTTGGCGCATCATCTACGCGGCGGCGATCATCTTCGCCTTCCGCGCGACGCCCAGCGTGGGCGAGGGCTACCGCTGGTTCACGATTGATGTGCTCGGCTTCAACGAAAGCTTCTACGGCACGTTGCAGCAGATGGGCGCCACCATCGCGCTCCTCGCGGCCTGGCTGTTCTCCGATGTCATCACGCGACGTCCGGTGGCGCAGGTGCTGCTTTGGTTCACGATCCTGGGCGCGATCCTGTCGCTGCCGACCATCGGCCTCGCGCTCCGCGTCGATCTCTGGACGGAACGGGTCTTCGGCTTCGGCGCGCACACCATCGTTCTGGTCGATTCGGCCGCGGCCTCCCCGCTCGACCAGCTGAGCATGATCCCGCTGCTCACGCTCGTCGCGATCTACGCGCCCTCGGGCCACCGCGCCACGTGGTTTGCGCTGATGGCGTCGCTGATGAACCTCGCGCTCGTCGCGGGCACGCTGCTGACGAAGTACCTCAACCTCATCTTCCCCGTCGACCGCGGCGACTATGCGAACCTGCCCGCGATCACGATTGCTGCAGTTGCGATCGGGCTCGTCGTGCCGCTGTCCGCCATTGTGGCTTTCGGGCGGCGCCTGCGCTGAAATCCCGGCCGAATCTCCTGTCGCTCCACGGCCACATGGTCGCCGCCGCGCAAGGATTGGGCATTCGCCTCGCCTTGACGCAGCCAAAGTCCTGCAGTTGAAGATGTCCACAACAGCGGGGGCGCTGTCGTTTCATCAGGTCTGGCATTGGGTGCAGCGTTTCGAGGGAGGAATGCTTTGACGTCCACGTCTTCAGAACCGTCCGCTTCGCAATCGCGCGCCCCGGCGTCTCTCGGCTGGGCCATGCGCCGCGCGGCATTGGGCTTTCTCGCGATGATGGCCGTCGTCATGCTCAGCGCATGGCTCCTCTATTCCAGCATCGATCCCGACGAGGCCGCGGCCGCTGGCCTGCCGCCCGCTTCCCAGTCCGAACCCAGCGAGTGAGTCGCGCCGCGCTGCGCGATCGATGCGGCAGGTTTGCGGCATCGGGCACGTGAAGGACGCGGCACCTCGCGCATGGCAGTTTCACGACAGCAGACTTTGCCTCGCCGCGCGCTTGGCCTATGAGAGTCGGGCGAGCGCGGGCCGGTCCCGCGCCGCGAACGTCCGGCTGCGGTGCACTCCATGAAGCTTGCCATGCTCGCGCGCAACCCGAGCCTCTATTCGCATCGGCGCATCGTCGACGCGGCCAAGGCTCGCGGGCACGAGATCGACATCATCAACGCGCTGCACGTGCAGATGAACATCACGTCGAGCAAGCCGACGCTGTCGCTGTCGGGCCGCGTGCTGCCCTGCTACGACGCGGTCATCCCGCGCATCGGCGCGTCCATCACGCACTACGGCCTTGCCGTCCTGCGCCAGTTCGAGATGCAGGGCGTGTTCCCGCTCAACGAGAGCGTCGCCATCGGCCGGTCGCGCGACAAGCTGCGCGCGCTGCAGATCCTCGCGCGCGAAGGCATCGGCCTGCCCGTGACGGCCTTTGCGCACGGGCCGCGCGGTGCGGAAGCCGTGATCAACGAGGTCGGCGGCGTGCCGTGCGTGATCAAGCTGCTCGAAGGCACGCAAGGCCGCGGCGTCATCCTCGCGGAGACGCAGGCCAGCGCCAAATCGATTATCGAAGCCTTCAACGCGGCCAACATGAACATCCTGGTGCAGGAGTTCATCAAGGAGGCGGCGGGTTGCGACATCCGCGTGCTCGTCGTCGGCGGCAAGGTCGTCGCCAGCATGATGCGCATGGGCAAGAGCAATGACTTCCGCTCCAACCTGCACCGCGGCGGCAAGGCAGAGAACGTTACCATCACGGACGAGGAGCGGGCGACGGCGCTGCGCTCGGCCGAGGTGCTGGGCCTCAACGTGGCGGGCGTCGACATGCTGCGCGCCAACCGCGGCCCCGTGGTGATGGAGGTGAATTCCTCGCCCGGCATCGAGGGCATGGAAGAGGCGACCGGCATCGACGTGGCCGGCGCCATGATCGAGTTCCTGGAGCAGCGCGCCCGCCGTGGCGAGACCAAGACCCGCGGCACCGGCTGAACTTTCCCGAACGTTCTCCAGAGCCCGCAGGCTTTCGCCTTGACGGAACGGGCCGGATGGCCGAAGCGAGACCCGACGCAATCAGCCGGAGGCCGCCGCCATGGCCCATCCCATCAAGATAGCTCCCTCCATCCTGTCGGCGGATTTCGCCCGCCTCGGCGAGGAGGTGCGCGCCATCGATGCCGCCGGCTGCGACTGGGTCCACGTCGATGTGATGGACGGCCACTTCGTCCCCAACATCACCATCGGCCCCGCCGTGGTGAAGGCGCTGCGCCCGCACACGAAGAAAGTTCTCGACGTGCACCTGATGATCGCGCCGGCTGATCCCTACATCGCCGCGTTCGCGGAAGCGGGCTCCGACATCATCACGGTGCACGCAGAAGCGGGGCCCCATCTCGACCGCACGCTGCAGCTCATCCGCTCGCTCGGCAAGAGAGCCGGGGTCTCGCTCACCCCGCACACCCACGAGAGCGCCATCGCCTACGTGCTCGACCGGCTCGATCTGATCCTGGTGATGAGCGTCAACCCGGGCTTCGGCGGCCAGGCCTTCATTCCGGCGATGACCGACAAGATCCGTGCCATCCGCAATATGATAGGCAGCCGGCCGATCCACATCGAGGTCGACGGTGGCGTGACGCCGCAAACGGCATCTCTGTGCGCGGCCGCTGGGGCCGATGCACTTGTGGCCGGCTCGGCCGTCTTCCAGGGCGGCCGCTACGCGGAGAACATCGCAGCCATCCGCGCGGCGGCAGAAGCCGCGGCGGCCTGATCGGTTAGATCACGCGCTCCTGCGCGACGTTTCGGCAGTCCATCTCGAACTCGAGCCCCTGTACCGGCGGCCGCGCGTAGTGCCACGTAAGGCCGCCGCGCGAGGCGCCCCTGCCAACAAGTTCCTCGGCGACGAACGGATGGAAGTCGCGGATCGTGTAGACTTGGCAGGCCGTCGTATCGGCCCACGACAGCCCGAACGCGGCGAGCCGCGCCTCCATGGCCCCGAGCGTGAAACGCGCCTTCTCGCGCAAGGCATCGGTCGATGTCTCGCCGTAGCGCACGATGCGTTCCGAATAGGGCCCCGTGCCGCCCCGTGCTTCCGCGCCGCCCGCGATCACGAACGAGCGCTGCTTGGCCGTTCCCGGCAGCGTGAAGCTGAAGGCGAACATTGAGGGCTCCGATGGCCCGCCGATTTCCGGACACACGTTCGCGCGCGCGACGGGATTGATCGCGCTGCCGGCCTCGTAGATGCCCCAGGCCGTGAGCGTCTTGCAGTAGAGTTCGTTGAAGGCCTTGAAGCCCGCGTCCGTGAACTGCCCGGGCGAGCGCAATTCGCAGGCACAGAAGGCCGTCAACGGCCGCCCGGCCGCCTTGATGTGCTGCGCCGCGATCTCGAAGCCCTTGGCGAGCGGCACGGCCGAATGCAGCAGCACGCGCTCGATGATGTAACCGGGCTCCGCCGCCGCGCCCGACGAATACTGGAACACCGCCGGGATGTAGGTGTAGTTGCCGGGCGCGAACAGGCTCGTCTGCATGGGCGTCTCCAGGGCGGTGCGGGATGCGAAGAATAACGCATCGAGAGTAAGTCGAGCGCGCCCCCGCGGGCAACCGGAAGACGCCGGCCACACGGGCGCGACCCTGCCCGCAACCGGAACGCACCGGAGGCGAAGGCATGGTCGCCTTTCAGGAGCGGAAAAGGCGGGTGTATTGCGTCTCGTGCAGCATCGAGCCAACGTCGGCGGCGGTCGCGGCCCCGCCGATGTCGTCGAGCGTGCCGGCAAGCGCGCGCTCCACCACACGCGCCACCTCGGCATCGAGCTGCGCGATGACGCGCAGGCCGTCGGTCTGGCCAAGCGGTACGAGCCGGACACCCGCGGAGACGACATTGGCGACGAACGCCTGCGCGAAGGCGCGGGCGGTGAGGGCGAGATCGAGCCCGTGCGCGGCGGCCGCCGTTCCGACGGCTACGGGATAGGCGATCTCGCGTCCCTTCAGGCGGTCGATCATGGCACTGGGCCAGACAGCCGAGGCCGCGACGATGAAGGCATTGCCCTGCGCGATGGTCTCGAGCCGCCGCTCCGCCGAAGGTACGAAGGCGGCTGCCAGTTCCACGACGCCATCAAGGCGCGCAACATCGTCCGCCACGACCGCACGCCACGATTCGGCAAGGAAGATGAGATCGGTGCGCACCGCCCCGTGCTCCAGGAGATCCCGCATCCAGGCGGCGAGCGAGGCCGCATCGCGCACCACGCGCTGCTCCACCACCCATTCGAGCCCGTGCGAATAGGAGAAGGCGCCGACCGGAAACGCGGGCGACAGCCACGTCATCAGGCGCGCCGCATCGGCGATGCTGGCGCCGGCCTCGGCCGCCGGGCCGCTGTCGTTACGTGAGACTTTCTCCTGCACTCTGGTTACGTCCGCGGAGTGTATATAATGATGGTGATGGCCGTGGCCATGATCGTGATCATGGGAATGACCATGCCCGTGGCTGTGGCCTGAGACGGCACCGTGCCCGTAAGCCCCACCCTCCGGATTGAACGGCCGCTCCACGTGCCGCACGCTGGCGCCCAGCTTCTTGACCATGTCCTCGATCACGTGGTCGGCGCGGATGTGCAGCACGCGCGCTTCGATCTCGGTCGCGAGATGCCGGTTGCCCAGGTGCCAGGCGATGCGCGCGAGCGCGAGTTCGTCCTTGCAGGTGATCTCCAGCAAGCTTTCGGGCGCCGCCGCCACGGCGACGATGCGCCCGTCTTCCAGTTTCAGGCCATCGCCCGCGCGCAGGACGGGTGCCTCCGCAAGGTCGAGCAGGAAAGTAAGCCCCTTCGACCCCGTCAGCGTCATGCGCCGCCGCGTACGCCGGTCGTAGTCGAGCGTCACCGTATCGGAGGGCGTCCCGCCCCACAGCCCCGCGCGCAGGATCGTC
>RXJK01000180.1:279-9290 GCA_003963125.1 Hyphomicrobiales bacterium | reverse complement strand
TGCCAAACAGCACGCGGTCGCCCTTCTCCACTTCGAGCGCAACAAGCTTGCCGGTTTCGTCGCGGGCGCCGGGGCCGACGGCGATCACTTCGCCCTGGATCGGCTTTTCCTTGGCGGTGTCGGGAATGATGATGCCGCCCTTCGTCTTGGCTTCTTCCTCGACGCGGCGGACGACCACGCGGTCGTGCAGGGGGCGAAACTTCATCGGATGACCTCTCGTCGTTTGAACATTCAGGCGATGGATGGCTGGACCCGCTCAACTGCAGGACGGCGTTGGAGCCATGAGCCATTTCGCCAGCGGGGGTGGTTTATGAAGTCGTGTTAGCACTGTCAAGGCGTGAGTGCTAAACACGGTTTCCGGGAGCGGTTGCGGATCAAAACCATTGCTTTGGGGACCGCATGTGCGCGACGCTTGCCGGGTCGCCACGGGCGCAAGCGTCAGCGGGTCGCCTCGTAAGGGGCAATTCGGGCGCAGGCGAGGCGCGCACGGTGGTCGTGCCGCCCAGCCTCAAAGCAACAGCTTCCCGCTGTTGGGGACCAGATATGACCGATATCGCCACCCGGGTTTACAACCACACGTGGAAGATCGACCCGATCGTCCGCTCGGTGCTCGATACGGATTTCTATAAGCTTTTGATGGCGCAGACGATTTTTCGGCGCTACCGGGACGTGCGGGTGACGTTCGGCATCCTCAACCGCAGCACATCCGTCAAGCTCGGCAGCATGATCGACATCGGCGAGCTGAAGGAGCAGCTCGACCATATCCGGACGCTGGCGCTGAGCCGAGGCGAGAGCACGTTCCTGCGCGGCAACATGTTCTACGGCAAGCGGCAGATGTTCTCGCCGGACTTCATCCAGTGGCTCGAGGAGTTCCGGTTTCCCCAGTACCACCTGGAAAAGCGGGGGGACCAATATGAGCTGCTGTTCGAGGGGCCGTGGATCGAAACCACGATGTGGGAGGTGCCGGCGCTGGCCGTCGTCATGGAATTGCACAGCCGGGCGGTGACGAAGGGGCTCGGCAAGTTCGAGCTGCAGGTCCTCTACGCGCGGGCCATGACGCGGGTGTGGGAGAAGATCGGGCGCCTGAAGAAGCTTCCCGGGCTCAGCATCGCCGACTTCGGGACGCGGCGGCGGCACGGATTCCTGTGGCAGGACTGGTGCGTGCAGGCCATGATCGAAGGGCTCGGCAAGCATTTCCTCGGCACGTCCAACTGCCTCATCGCCATGCGGCGCGAGGTGGAGGCGATCGGCACCAACGCGCACGAACTGCCGATGGTGTACTCGGCGCTGGCGCAGGACGATCGCGAACTCGCGGCGGCGCCCTACAAGGTGCTCGCCGACTGGCAGGAGGACTACGACGGCAACCTGCGCATCATGCTGCCCGATACCTACGGCACGAAGGCGTTTCTCGAGCGTTCGCCGGACTGGGTGACGGGATGGACGGGCGCGCGCATCGACAGCGGCGATCCGATCGCAGGCGGGGAGCTCGTTCTCGACTGGTGGCGGCGGCGCGGCGCCGATGCCTCCAAGAAGCTGCTGATCTTCTCGGATGGGCTCGACGTCGAATCCATCGAGCGCATCCACGCGCACTTCAAGGGCAAGACCCGGATCGGCTACGGCTGGGGGACGCTGCTGACCAACGACTTCCGCGGCTTCGTGCCGGACGACGGCTTGGATCCGTTCTCGATCGTATGCAAGGTGATCGCGGTCGACGGCAAGCCCGCCGTGAAGCTGTCGGACAATCCGGCCAAGGCCTCGGGACCGCGCGAGGAGATCGCGCGCTACCGCCGCGTGTTCGACGTGCCGGAGCAGGTGTCGATGCCGGTGGCCGTCTAGGGGACACCCGCCCGAGGTCTGCGGAAGGCGGTCGGGCAATCTTTTGGCAACCATGATGCGCAGGCGTCGGCCGTGTGCTGCGCATTTGCGGCAGTAGAGGCAAAATTTACGAATTGCGTTGGGAGGTTTGTTACTCGGTCTCTGCCATGGTCGGCGCAGTTTCGAGTAACGTGAGTTCCTGCGTATGCGACATGACGATGCCACCGCCGCGCGGTCGGAAGCCTTGGACGGCGTGGACCAGGCGGGCGGGCTCAACGCGCTCTCGGCCGATGCGCACTTCCTGACGCGGCCGGCCTCGCCGGACGTCATCCAAGCGCTCGGCAGCGCCCTCGACGCCTTCACGCAGAGCCTCGGTGCGCAGGTGGTCGCCGCTGACGAGCGCGAGCCGGCAGCATCGGCCGCGGCGCTATCCGCCGCCGCATGGGCGCCCGCAGCTTCCGTCCTTGCAAATGCCGCGCCCGTCTCGGCACCGGCCGACGCAGGCGCGCCGGCCGTAGAGGCCTCCGCCGCAGCCGTCATCAAGCCGGCCGGTTACAACACCCTCACCGACACGGCCCAGTGGTACATTCCGGCCATGTTCGGCGGCAGCGCCGCGAAGGCGCAGGCGACGCTCTCGCAGTTCAACGGGGCCGGCGTCGCGGTCGCCGACTACGACGACGGCATCGACAAGACGGTGCTGGCGCTGAAGGCCAACTACGACGCCTCCAAGGAGCTCGTCATCAATGGGCAGAAGGCCGACCCCGGCATTCTCACGGGTGCGGGCAACGGCGTGCATGGTACGGCGACCGCGGGCCTCATCTCGGCCGATGCCGCCTCCAACGGCGGCACGCTGACGGGCCTCGCCTACGGTGCGAAGCTGACCGCGGTGAACATTTTCTCGGGCGTCGCGGCCAACAACTTCATCACCGCGATGCGGATGATGTCGAACTTCGACGTGACCAATAACAGCTGGGGCTGGTCGGCCAAGTGGTCCGACAGCGTGTCGACGTCGTTCGGGTCGGGCTTCGTCGGTGCGCTCAAGTATGCGGCCGACAACGGACGCGGCGGGCTCGGCACCAACATCGTGCATGCGGCCGGCAACGAGTGGTCGACCGACCGGCGCAACATCAACAGCTCGCAATTTGGCGCCGACCGGCACGTGATCAACGTCTCGGCGATCAGCTCGAACGGGGACGTTTCCTACTACTCCAATCGTGGCTCGGCACTTCTCGTCGGCGCGTCCAGCGGCGGCAACACCAGCCAGTACATCACCACGACCGATCGCACCGGCTCGGCCGGCTACGCCTCGGGCGACGTGACGACGACGTTCAACGGCACGTCGGCGGCCGCGCCTCAGATCACGGCGATCGTTGCGGACATGCTGAGCGCCAACAGCAAGCTCGGCTGGCGCGACGTGCAGACCATCCTGGCGCTGACGGCGCGCGATGTGGAAACGTCGACCTTCACCAAGTCTGCCACCGGGCAGATGGTCTACGGCTGGGACGTCAACAAAACGATCGGCGTCAACGGCGGCGGCCTGCACTATTCCAACGACGTCGGCTTCGGGCTCGCGGACGGATTTGCCGCCGTGCGCATGGCGGAGGTGTGGGGCTACTTCAACGCTGCGCCGGCCACGTCGGCCAACGAGCAGCATGTGACGGCGTCCGCCTCGGGCCGCTCGATCGCGACGACGGGAACGTCGGTCTCTTTCACCATCGGGCAAAACATCTCGATCGAGAACGTGAACCTGACGTTCGCGATCACGACGAAGAACCTCAACAACCTTTCGGTCTCGCTGACAGGGCCGAGCGGCACCAAGTCCCTGATGCTTGATACCTCGACGGGGACGGCCTCGGGCGCGAACAACTTCTCATGGTCGCTCGACTCGCGGGCGTTCCTCGGCGAACTTTCGGCTGGCACGTGGACGGTGACCTTCAAGGACACGACGGCCGCCGATGCGGCGACGCTCGGCAACATCTCGCTCGATCTCTACGGGGCGGCGGCGTCGAACCAGCACGTCTTCCACTACACCGATGAAGTGGCGATGATGCAGGCCTACGACGCCTCGCGCGTAGCGATCAACGATGCGTCGGGCGTGAACGACTGGATCAACCTCGCTGCGACCACGGGGGCGGCCAACATCAACCTGGCATCGGGCGCCTCCTCCACGCTCAACGGGCGCACGTTCGCGACCATCGGTGCGACGACGAAGATCAACAACGTCGCGCTGGGCGATGGTGTTTCGACGGTGGTCGGCAACAACAACGGGGACACGTTCGTTGCCGGGCACGGTGCCGCGACCATCCTTGGCGGCACGGGCGCGGACATCTTCTATGCAGGCTGGGCGAACGACGTATTCACGGGTGGCAGTGGTGCGGATACCTTTGCCTTCACGCACAAAGGCTTCGGCCAGGACACCATTACCGACTTCGTCCAGGGCCAGGACAAGATCAGCCTGAAGGGGCTCGGGGCGAGCTTCGCGGCGCTGAAGATCGTCGACACCGGCTCGCAGATCACGGTCACGAACACGGCGTGGGCCGCGACGGACGCCATCGTGCTGACGAATACGAAGAACCAGCATCTCGCGGCCAGCGACTTCGTGTTCGCGTAGGTCTGTCGAGAGGGAAGCGCGACAGCTCTGTCACCCCGGCATTCGTTGCCGGAGTCCAGTTCAACGCGAGGTCCAGAGCAAGAGGCGAAGTGGATCCCGGTGACAAGCACCGGGATGACAGCATTGCCAGCGGTTGGCTCGAGGCCAGGACACCGATCCCGATTCTGTTCGACAGAGTCGCATGCACGCAATCGAATATGTGCACGTCCCTCAATTGGTGCGTTCCCGGCCGAGCAGAGCGAGAGCCTGGATCTTTTCCGGTCGAGGTGAAATTCCAGGCTGCAAGATCGGACAACTGTGCTGGCGTACGGCTTCGCTGAACGCGTTCCCGGTGGGCTTGCGAAAATCTCGAGGCGCGCCAGTTCTGTCACCCCGGCACTCGTTGCCGGGGTCCAGTTCAACGCGAGGTCCAGAGCAAGAGGCGAAGTGGATCCCGGTGACAAGCACCGGGATGACAGTATTGCCAGCGGTTGGTTCGACCCAGGACACCGGTCTCGATTCTGTTCGACAGAGTCGCATGCACGCAATCGAATATGTGTACTTGCTTCAATTCGTGCGTTCCCGGCTGAGCAGAGCGAGAGCCGGGATCTTTCCCGGTCGAGGTAAAATTCCAGGCTGCAGGGTCCCGGACAGCCGTGCTGGCGCACGGCTTCCGGGAACGCACTATAGGAGAGGATGAGACGAACTAGCGCGCGGGTACGCCGTTCGCAGCTGCTAGTGCTTGATGCGGGGCGGGGCGAGGTGGTCGCGGCCGAAGAACTTGCGGGCGTGGGCGACGATCTCGCCGGACGAGGGATGATCAAGCGTCTCGACGGCCGCAATGGCCTTGGCAACGGCCGGCATGTGAGCCTGCACGTATTTGACGAGTTCGGTCTTGGCGTTGGCGGGGCCGGTCACCAGGATGGCGCTCGCATCCGAGATCGCCTGTGCGACCTTGTGGAAGTACTCCTTGTCCTCCTTCGCATGCCCGCTGCCGATGCTGCCGTGCTTGTGATGCAGGTGGTGGGAGGGCTTGTCCGGATGGATGACGAGGCTTTCCACGTCGGTCGCGTTGAAGTGGAAGACGCGGGCCTCGCGGTGATCGAGCCACACGACGGCGTGGGTATGCTCTGACATTTCCTGCCTCTTTCTGGTTGCGTATAGGCTGCACGGACGCGAATCGGGATCGATGCACAAGGCCGTGCGGCTCCTTCGTCCGCCAAGGTGGCGGCCCCATGTTTTTCGGCATTGACAGGGGTCAAACGCGCATCGCCGCATTGGGCTGCTGCGGGAAGGGCACGGCGGGCGGTGTGAAAGTGCGCGCAGGTGGGCTAAGAGGCTGGCGCCAGTCGCAAAAGTGCCGCATACATTTCACATGTCCGAAAGGCCCTTGGCGTGGCGCCGGTGCCGTCAAAGCTCCGGCGGGATCATTCGGGGAGTTCTCCTGTGGCGGGGATGACAAAGCTGAAAGTGTTGGCGGCGGGCGCCAGTGTTCTTGCGGGCCTCACGGTTTCGCATGCGCTGGCCGGGCCTGCGCTGCTGTTCGATGCCGCAGACGGGCGCATTCTCTACGCCGAAGACCTCGACCACCAATGGCATCCGGCGTCGCTCACGAAGATCATGACGGCCTACGTCGTGTTCGAGGCGATCAAGGAAGGCAAGGTCACGCTCGAGACGCGGATCAAGTGCTCGGAACTCGCGCACGTGCAGCCGCCGAGCAAGATAGGCCTCAACGTCGGCGCCGAGATGAGCATCCAGAAGGGGCTCGAGGCGCTGATCATCAAGTCGGCGAACGACGTCGCCGTGATGCTGGCGGAGGCCGTCGCCGGGTCACAGGAAGCGTTCGTCGAGCGCATGAATGCCACGGCGCAGCGGCTCGGCATGACGCGCACCAAGTTCGTC
The DNA here is from genome assembly GCA_003963125.1 of Hyphomicrobiales bacterium. Taxonomy (GTDB): domain Bacteria; phylum Pseudomonadota; class Alphaproteobacteria; order Rhizobiales; family Hyphomicrobiaceae; genus AWTP1-13. The sequence goes on along the minus strand of RXJK01000180.1, from coordinate 2,983 downwards.
AACGCGAACGGGCTGCCGGAGCCCGAGCAGGTGACGACGGCGCGGGATCTCGCGCGTCTCTCGGGCGCGGTGTTTCGCGACTTTCCCGAGTACGCGCACATGTGGGCCATGACGGAGACGCGCGTCGGCAAGGCGCAGATCCGCACGCACAACGGGCTTCTCAATAACTACGCCGGCGCCGACGGGATGAAGACGGGCTTCATCTGCGACAGCGGCTACAACGTCGTCGCCAGCGCGACGCGGGACGGGCACAAGCTGGTGGCCGTGGTGCTGGGCGAGGTCACGGGCAATGACCGCTCGCTGCGGGCGGCGAGCCTGCTCGAACACGGCTTCATGACCTATAACTGGAAGGCCATGTTCCCGATCCAGACCGTGTCGAGCCTGCCGATCGAGCCCGATGCCAAGGGTCCTATCACGATCCGGGAAAGCGTGATCTCCTGGGTGTGCGGGAAATCGCAAAAGGCAATGGCCAAGCTGCGCAAGCGCCGGGCGGAGAAGATCGCGGCGACGAACCCCAGCAAGAAGGTCGTGCCGCGGGCGAAGTCCGCCAAGGCCGCGGAAGGCTCGAAGGAATAGCTGAGCCCTGGCGCGCGTACGTGAGCGCGCAAGGCATCTCAAAATGTCTGTACCCAGATCTGCCTTCCCGGAAATCGCGCGCGAGCGCGATTGTCCGGGACCTTGCCCGGTTGCGATTTCATTCCACGCTGCAAGATCCCGGACAGCCGTGCTTGCGCACGGCTTCCGGGAATGCATCCCGTGGGGAAGCATATCATTCGATCGCGGCACCGCGGCGCGACGAATTTGTGCAAGTCGGAAGGACCCTAGACCATCAATTCGAGGGTGTTGGGGACGTAGGGGCAGCCTTCGCCGGCCATGTCGTCGTCCTCGTCGTCTTCCCCTTCTTCGGCGATTGCCGGGGGCCCCGGCGGGGGCGGGGTCGCTTCAGGGGCCGGTCCCGAAATGGGAGGCTGTGCGGCAGGTGTGCCAGGCTGGGGCGCCTGGGCCAGCGCGAGGCCCGACGTGCCGGCCAGAAAGACGAGGGCGAGGCCAAGGGGCAGCAGCCGGCAGCGTCCCCTGCCTGTATCGCGGGACGTATGCGTAACCTCTTGAATCTGCATGCTTTTGCGCTTTCCCCTGGGGGTGATGGTGGCCCCTTTTCGCACTGCACCCCGAAATCTCTCGGCCGTAATCGCGGCTGTTCTAAGACCGCTGTTTGCCTCTGGCGCCGGTTTTGCTGAGGCCTGTCAGGTTTTCGGCGCCCCCCTCGCGGGGGGGCCTCATCGAGACGGGCTCAAGAGGGTACGGGAATGATTTCGTCGGGCTGGCATTTCAACGGTGATCAGCTGCCTTCGCAGGGCGAGGTGGACGCCATGGCGGCCGTCCTGGAAAGCCGGCACGGGCTGTGGGCGGCCGAGGTGGCCGAATTCTTCGCCACGGCGCATACGATCAACGGCGACAAGCAGCGCGCCTGGGCCTGGACCGGCGTCGCCGAGACCGTCCGCCGCAAGGAAGAAGAGCGCCTTTCAGAGGCTCACTGACGGATCGGTAACCAGTCCCGGCTAGACTGCCGCCCTCTCGCATCTGCAACGGGGCGCCTGTCGGGCATGGCCGTAACGTCCAGCGTCGGAACGGCAGCGGGCTCGCCCTTGCGCCTCCTCGGCGCGAACCTGCTCGGCCTGCTGCGTGAGATCCTCAACGGAAGCGATGATCGCGCACGCGCGCAGCGCAATGCCGCGTTCGCGTTCCTGGTGCGCGTCACCAGCGCGGGACTGCTCTATCTCTCCCAGGTCGTGCTCGCCCGCTGGATGGGGTCGCACGAATACGGCATCTACGTCTTCGTCTGGACCTGGGTGATCGTCCTCGGCGGCGTGTCCAACCTCGGCGTGCCGGTGACCATGATGCGGCTGATGCCGGAGTTCGTCGTTCGCGGCGATCATGAGCGGCTGCGTGGGCTGTTGCGCTTCGGGCAGATTTCGACGCTCGTGTCGAGCACGGCGATGGCGGCGATTGCGGCGACGGCCGTGTGGGCGCTCGGTTCGCATATCAATAGCCATTACGTGCTGCCGGCCATGCTGGTCATGGTGTGCGTGCCGATGTTCGCGGTCTCGGAGTTGCTCGACGGCGTCGGCCGCAGCCGCGGCTGGATGTCGGTCGCGCTGCTGCCGCCGTACGTGCTGCGGCCGAGCCTGCTTCTTCTGTTCATGGCCATCGCCTACATCGCTGGCTGGCCGATGGATGCGCGCAGCGCCGTCCTCTCCGCGATCGCAGCGACGTGGCTGACCGCGGCGGTGCAATGGGTGCTGTTGCAGGTCCGCTTCCGCGCAGAAATTGGCACCGGGGTGGCGAAGAGCGAGGGGCGTGCCTGGCTCATTGCCGCGCTGCCGCTGCTCGTCCTGACGCTGAGCGATCTCGCCTTGCAGAACGGCGACGTGCTGATCCTGTCGGCGTTCCTGTCGCCGGCCGACGTCGGCATGTACTTCGCGGCGGCGAAGACGATGAGCCTCATTTCGTTCGTGCATTATGCGGTCGGTAGCGCGGTGGCGAACCGGCTGTCCGCCTTGCGCGCGCACGGTGACGCGGACGGGCTCGCAGCGCTCGTGCGCGATGCCGTGTCGAGCGACGGAAGATCAGGATATATCCTACGACGAACACTGCGATCAGCATCATGCCTTTGTAACCGGAACATGCCGCAAAGATCCTGACG
>RXJK01000180.1:0-169 GCA_003963125.1 Hyphomicrobiales bacterium | reverse complement strand
CCAACTGTCTTCCGATAATAAACTGCCGCGCTCTCTATCGAGGGTTGCGCCAGTGACATATCCCAAGAGACCCAGTCCGAGCGCCAGCATCAGTTCCGGTTTGCAAAACGTTACGATCTCTCGCCAAAAGCCTAGCGGCGCAGCGACAAGGACGAGCGACGTTATCGCC
>RXJK01000081.1 GCA_003963125.1 Hyphomicrobiales bacterium | reverse complement strand
TCGACTCACAGGAAGTTCACTGCGGACGCGGCTCAACTGCACATTACCGACACCTCGCGATTATTGACCGTATTGAAGCGAGACACCAAGGCGATCTTCACGGCAGCATCTCAGGCAACACGCGCCGTCGACTACCTCTATGGCCTTCAGCCGACGATCGATCCGATACGCGATCCCGTCACAGCGAAGTCAGGCAACGATCCGGCGCGGCCCGCCGATGATGCGGTCGAGCCAAGTTTCGGACTTGCCGGAGATCCGCAATGACGCGCACACCGAAATCATCCGGAGCGACGCTTGAGAGCTTCGCCATCCAGCGCATCCGTGTGCGCCGCGACGGATACGACAGCGGGGGGACCTATTGGGGCGCCGGAGCGGATGTATTCATCGCAACCTCTCATGATGGCGCCGATGAGATCACCGTCCGCGCCCGCTCATTGACGAAAGCCCGCACAAAGATCTCCGGCGAATTGGCACGCGCACCTGGTGCAAAATCGGCGGCACCGCGCGATCCGCTCGGCGGCGTATCGCCGCGCAAATCACGCTATGAAGTCGACTGGAACGACCCGGCAGGCGGCAATCCGGTCCACATCCGCATCACGCACGCTCGCGACTATCTGGGCATGGGGCAGGATCACGTCGAGGTCGAAAGCCTCAAGCCCACCAGAGCGCCCTTGCCGATCACCGAAACCGGATACAAGTCGCACTTTCTCCCAGCGCTGGAACTCGTCAATGCCGGCGGTCCGGTGACCTTCGTGACGGCCTGGCTCGATGCGCTGGCGCGAACACCAGCCTGGAGCAAACAGCAGAACGCGCGTCAGCAAGGCGATCTCTTTCAATGGGCCGAAGCCAACAAGGAAACCGGCAAGCGCAAGTCGCCCATGCGCGCCAAACTTCCCGCCGCCAAGCGCACCGCTGCGAAGCCGCGCAGATCGCGCGCGGCGTCCAACACGCAAGGCTGAGACGGCGGTGCATGGCCACTCTCACCGCTAACCAACGCCGCGCCCAGGGCGATGCCGCCGAGCAGAAATTCCGCAACTGGTTGGATAGGTGCATCCTGCCGCACATGTATGTCGAGCAATCGCCGCTCACCGTGCCGAAGGGACTGAAAGGCGAAATCAAGCGTCCGGATTTTCTGGTCGGCATCCCGACCATCGGCACGCTCGCGTTCGACGTGAAGGCCAAGACCGTCTACGACAACGCGATCATCATCGATGCCTACGAGCGTCGCACCTTCATGAATTTCGAGACGTTCTTCAACATGACCGTGTGGTATGTTTGCTTTCCGCCGGAGGCGCCCAACACATGCCATCTGTTCCTGAACAGCGAACTCGCGACACTTCCGGTCGTCGAACGGCGCGGTCACGCCTCCATCGCCGTGCCACTGAAGCAGGCGGTGACGGCCGATCCGAGACGAGATTTCATGGCGGTGCTGTTAGCGGCCATCAGTCTGCGTTGACGCACGCGTCTTCAACGCGATCATCATCATTCGCGGATGCTGGGTTCTGTGTGGCGGCAACTGCCTCACCGCACTCCTTATTCACACATCGAAGCGTTCAATTCGGTGACCTTACCAAGTCGTTGCCGTGCAGCGGCCAACTGCGCCAGCGGCACCCGCGTTCCCGTTGCGCCCGCCGCCGCCACCTCCCCCTGGCGCAGTGCCAACCTTGGCGGCGACCGAGTTGGTTCCACCATCCCCGCCAACTCCCCCGAAAATGCTCTGTCCGCCTAAAGTTGCTGAAAAATTTCCGACGCCAGCGCCCCCACCCCCGCCGCCCCAGGTGCTCTGCCCGCCGGGTGTATTGATTAATCCTCCTCCGCCGCCGCCATAGGTACTCTGCCCGCCCTGGAATCCCCCACCCCACAGTGATGCGGGAATTGTCTCACCACTGCTCAGTATGACGCTACCTCCGCCCATGGGACTGCCACCGACGCCATAGGTACCACTACCACTGCCAGTGGTGCCGGCGCTCAACATGCCGCCACCACCGCCGCCACATACACCGCCGCCGGTGCCGCCGCCCCCACCGCCGCCGCCATAGGCTTTGAGATAGGTGCCAAAACTGCTCAGACCTCCTATCCCGCCCGAGGTAGGCGATGCACTGCCAGCTGTTCCGCCGTTGCCGATCGTCACGGTGACAGTGTCTGCGAGTGAAACGCTGGGCAAGCTGACGGTGTTATAACCACCACCCCCACCGCCGCCGCCTCCATTACCACCACCACCACCGCCACCACCGCCGCCACCACCCCAGCACTCGATCTTGGTCGTGCTGCCGCAGTTTGGTTTGGTCCAAACTCCGCCCGCGTTAAACGTCTGAACATCGGGCGTAGCGCATGCGCCGCCACTTGGCGCCGCCCACGCGCCATCACCGCGGAGATACGTTGTGTTGTTGCTTGTGCCGGTCGCGTTGATGGAAGCGATCGGCACCGATGCGGCCGTCAACCCCGATCCGCTGCCGCTGAATACAGTCGCTGTTACGGTTCCGTTGACCTGCAAGGCAGTCGTCGGGGTCGCCGTGCCGATGCCGAGGCGCTTGTTCGTGTTGTCCCAGATGAGCGCAGTATCGCCTGCGAGAACGCCCGATCCGTTGTTGAACTGGATGCCGCCAGAAGGAGCCGCGGCACTAACCAATGACGACCCAATGAAATTGACCGCCTTGCCTTGCGCATACGCGGCAGTAATGGAGGCCGGGCAAGTGTAGTTGCTACTTCCGAGGTTGCCGTTTGTTGCGTACGTGGCATTCGTACCAGTGCCATAAAAATCATAATAAACCGCGCCACTGCCTGATTGTACGCCAAGGTACATGGGGATTTTGATGCCGCCATTCGTGCATATGATCGCATCGGGATAGTTCACGACCATTGTCGTGGTGCCCATGGCGGTGCTGGCACTGGCGTTCACCCAGTTGCTACCATTGTACTGGAGGAGTTGGCCGTTCGCTGGGCTGCTGAGCGTGACGTCGGTCAAGCTCGCAAGTGTGCCGCCTCCGGCAGTCGCCCATGTTCCGTCGCCGCGGAGATAGGTCGTGCTATTCTTTGTGCCAGTCGCGTTGATGGACGCAATCGGTACTGATGCGGCCGTCAACCCTGATCCGCTACCGCTGAACGCTGTCGCTGTTACGGTCCCATTGACCTGCAATGCGGTCGTCGGGGTCGTCATCCCGATGCCGACATTGCCCCCGACATCTTGGAGAATGAGCGGATTGCCAGCGCCAATCGCCGCTCCGAGAACGATGTAGGCATTCGCCGCTGTTGCATTGTACGCCCATCCTAATCGGGCACGCGCTGTCGGGCTTTGACCAAATCCAATCGACGTATCCCCGGTAGCACTCGAGATCGCCATTCGAGCTCCGGCCGCGGTCAGCGTTCCGATCGCGCCGCCTCCGATTTCGAGCATGTTATTTGGCGTCGCTGTCCCGATGCCAACATTGCCGCTGGACGTGATACGCACGCGTTCGGCAAGGGTGCCCACATTTCTCGTACCGAACACGAGATCGCCACTCACGGCGCCGGCGGCGTGAGATGTAATCTGGCTTGAGACCAGCGCGGATGAGACGAGCGCGCCGTTGGCGTCTCTCGTGGAAAAGCGCTGATTGACCCAGTTGTTGTTCGTATTGTCCGTATTGATGAGGCGAAAAGGCATACCTGTGCCGTCGTACCCCGTGGACGCATCGGAGAAGTTGATACTCAGAAGTGAATCAGAGGTCGGATAGCCACCGATGGCGATATTGCCATCCATGCCGATAACAGCGCGCATGGCGCCGTTCGTATAAAAGGCAATGCCTCCGTTGCCGGCCAGGTGAAGGCCCAGGGTCGGGAAGTAGCCTGTCGCTACCGTCATTCCCCAAGCCGTAATCGGATCCGACGGGGAGCCCGCCGACTGTATGGTCACCGGACCGCCGACCGAGAAAGGTGTGGTCCCGGCCAAAATCCCGTTGGCCTTCACAACGCCGTTCACATGAAGCGGATGGGTCGGGCTCGCCGTGCCGATGCCGAGACGCTTGTTCGTATCATCCCAGAACAGGTTTGCTGCGTCGCTCGAAAGCGCCGATCCGCCAGAAAACTGCACGGCGCCAGCAGCGCCGGAGACGCTGGCGTTTGCAGCCGTTGCTTGTGTAGAGCCATCGGGGAATTTGAAACCGCCGCTCGTGCTTTCGATGGTTCCAGCAACCGTCAGCTTTTGTCCGGGCGATGCCGTTCCAATTCCAACATTGCCGTTGATGGCGACGTTCGCATAGTTGGCGCCATTGATTTGCAGCAGCGTGGTGGAAGCCGCGGAAAGAACCGAATTGCCAGCACTGCCGAACAGCAGTGCCCCTGCCGACGCCGCGCCACCCGTCACGGATTGAATGTTGCCTCTGACGTCGAGCACCTGTCCCGGTATCGCCGTGCCGATACCGACATTGCCGCCGCTGTAATAAATCGCGCCGGACGAGCCGTTGATCCATTGACTGGTGTTCGGCGTTGCCCACGTTCCATCACCGCGCCAAAACGTGGTGGCTGATGCGCCCGTTCCGCCGCCGAGGTTTGCGAGCGGAAGATTGCCGCTCACATCCGTCGTCAAGCTGATCGCTGATGTGCCGCACACCACCTGCGTGCCGGATGCATTGGCCTTGCAGAATGTCGAAGGCGTCAGCGTGCCGACCTTGGGATCGAGCTCGGCAGTGATCGAACCCGAAGCCGCCATGCTGATCCAATTCGCGCCGTCGCAGAATTGCATCGTGGCATAGTCGGTATTGTAGATGACCTCGCCTTCAACGCCGGTCGGTGAGTTGCACGCTGCATCCGCCGCAGCGGAGGTCAGCAATCCAAAAATAAGCCAGAGCGCCAGGAGCGGCTTCCTCATGGCTTGCTCCGCTGGTCGAAGCAGTGATCGCTACTGGTTCTCTTGAAGCCCGACGGACAGAACGTGTCTGGCGCTATGGCAATCTCAGGCGCGGGAAAGAGGCAGTATGTAACGCCGCTAAGGCGGCCGGCCTCGACATAGATGGGATCATGGATCGCAGCGGAGCCGTTCGGACACGTGCCGCCGTTCCACGCAAAGATCGATGCATTCGGATAATAAAAGCGCGAGGCACTCGGTTCACGCGCAAAGACCGGAGTGGGAATAAAATTGAGAATAATAAAGATAAACGCAAATACAGGCACGGATGGAGATTATCAATAATATCTTTAATTACTTATTAACAACTGTGGATATTCAATTAAATAATGGCGAGACCACAGACGCAAACCCCAAAACAGCCCCAGGTCGGCTTTTCACTCCCAAATTACGTCCTGATCCAATTGCGAGCGCTTGCGGTCCGAAGGGATTGCTCGCTTCGCCACCTCGCCCTGATAGCATTCCAATCGCTCGGCCTGCACATCGAGCCTGCGGACCTCGTCCCGGACAAGCGAAAAATTCGCAGAGGCGGCACGCGCACCAATTACGCGCGCAAGGCAAGCGGAAAGAACTACAGGACGTGAAGCGAGAGCGGCACACGATCCCGAGCTGCCACAAACACTTTGATACAATCGTCGTCCTCTAGGGGTATATGAAGCAAGCGGGGCCTCCACTGTTGGACGTCCCCGCCACAAAGCAGTGCGCTCCTACCGTCGCCTCACAATCGGCGCGGCATACCGTCATCCCATCGGTGCCGGGATCGTGAAAGGTTAGGTTCAGCAAGCTAAGAAATATTGTAAATATGTACCCGCACCAATAGGTCTGATCATTGCGGCAGGTGCTGACCGAAACCGAGCACGAGGCATTGCCGTACGAACCGCTGAGCGAGCCGTTGTTGCAGGTTCGAGTTTCCGAAACGCACGCGCCTCCGCTGGACACCGTTGCATCTCGATAGGCTGTGACCGATGCGCCATCGGCAATCGTTCCGCCCCATGGGAGATTGCAATCGGCCATGGCTTTGGGCGCAGCACACGCCACGCTGTCCCCGCCATGCTCGCCCGAACACGTCCACGAATACACATTGCCGGCGAGCGTTACCGCGCCTGCCCATCCGGTCGAGCACAAGTTACCGGACGGGAGCGAGGGCGTGGGCACGCCAGCAGCAAGACCACAGACGCCATCTTCCATGACATAGGCCCAGCAATCCGTCCCCGTGCCGCCGCCGATGCCTTCGCATCGCCACGTCCAGTTGCCAGAGCGTTGAATGGCGCCCGGATCGCCTGACTCGCACAGGCCTGCTGTCGGCGTGGATGCAAAGGAAAGTCCGTTCGCCGTGCCGCACATGCCGTTGGTTGGGCAACTGCCCGATTGTGTCGCCAGGCTCCATGTGCCGCAGCCATCGACCGCGACGCACTGATAGCTCAGCGCCTTGGTATGCAGCGAGATTAGATTTTGCACATCGCCATGGCGGCCGAGCGGCAAGGCCTGCACTTTGCCGCAACTGTCAATGATCGTCGTCGCCTCGCATCCATAGGTGACAGTGACGAGATCATGAAGGCTGCCACTCCGTGTCGCCTGCTTGAATGCGGTCCACTCCTCCAACGTGCGCACGGGAACGAAATACGCCGAATTCTTCGGATCGGCATTGTCGATGTAAACGCATTGATCCGTCTCGCCGCCAGAGAAACTGAGAGCGATCGGAGCGGCGGCGCGGCCGGAGCAAGCGATCGTGGAAATCGCTTCTGAATTGGAGCGCGGATCGAAGGACAGCCCGCTGGTCAGACAATTGCCCATGAGCGGCAGTGTGCCAGACCGCAGGAGAAGACTATCATCGGCATGCGCGCAAACTGCGTATGAAGCGAGGGCGACCGCCATCACCGCGCGAGTGAGCGCTGTTATAAAAGATTGCTTAAACATCATGGCGCCATCGGAGCGGCGCGTCGCTGCACGCCGGGCTGTGGGCCGCCCGCACTGGCTGCATCCATCGATTGCAGCATACGCCCGTATTCGGCGCCGGTCGGACCCTGCGCCGATTGCGAGAGGTAATTGCGGAATCCCGCGAGGTGCTCCCGGAACGCCGGATTGGCCATGGCCGACGGATCGCTCATCAGCAGCTGCATGATGCGCGGATCGCCGCCCGCGAGTTGCATCAAGGCCGGGTCCTCACCAAGACGACTGAATTCGCCGCGCGTAATGATGTCTTTCAAGCGATCGGCGGCCTGACGGGCTTCGGGGCTCACCTGATGCTGTTGGCGCTGCGGAGCCGCCGCTTGATGACGGCCCGCATGCGGTCTGCGTGCCATGCGGCGCAGATGAGAGCGGTTGATACGTGCTCTGCGCCTTGCGCTGCGGCGAACGCCGCGTTGACGGTTGCGGCCCGGTGCTGCGCGTCGAACGCGTGCACGTCGACGACTTGCCGCGTGTCGGCGACGACGACGGCCGCTGCCTTGAGTATTTTGCCTGCTCGCGGCATAGGCCTGATAGGCACGACGCGCTGGAGCTGCTGCGCTCGGCTGACGAGCAGCCGGTTGCGCGGCGGCCGGTGTTACTGCCCGAGCCGCGGGCGCGGTCGGTTGCACGGCAGCTGGAATTGGTGGTGGCGCGACGGGCTGAGCGACACGCGGAGCTGCGGGTGGCACCTCTTCACGTGCAACGGGCGCGGCCGGTGTTGGATCCTCCGCTCGTTGTTCCGGAGCGCCGAGCGGCGCAATCTCGGCCACCTCTGCCGGTTTTTCGGCTTCCGTCACGCGTTCAAGGGACTCATAGGGGCGATACGACATGGCAATTTCATCGTCAAATAAATGGTCTATAATAAATAAATAGAGTAGCCGCCTGTCGTTAAGTATCCATTAATTAACAATATTTGCATGTATTATGCAGCTAAAACAACGCAATTTGACGGCCGATGAAAGTAATAATGCCGTTGAATCACCGAAATCGGACGTGCTTACTATTTCATAGCAACCCCGATGGAGGCTCGTGAGCAAAGACCCAATTCACATTTACGGCAGAGACATAAATCCGGAAAAAATCTTTCTGATCAAACCGTACGATCCGATCGTCCTCGATCTCAGGACATTGCCCTACGAAGACATCAACTCAGTTCTGGTGCTGGCTCGGCGTCCATTTCGGATGCTGGCGCGGCGCCCAGTCAGGCTCTTGGCAGCGATGCTTGGGTTCCACTACCTCCCCGATGACAATCTCGCCGTCAATCCGCGCATGCAAACAACGGTCGAGGCACACAGCGGCACGAACTTTGACGCCCTGCACTACCGTTCGATCATGAAAGTTACGTATCACGGCGTCACTCGCCGTCACATGCTTCAAACGCCGCCCGAAGACGTGCAGGCGATTCTTCAGATCGATGCGCGGCGCGCCTCTCTCGGCATGCAGCCGCCTTTGGTCAAGCGGGCCCACTTTCCCCTGCTCTGAAGGCTTCGAACCTCGCATAACCAGTGCGCAGGAACAGCCGCGAGACATGAAATCCTAGTCCCGACCTTCGAGCATCAACACCCTTTCGACGGCGATCGCTGCTCTAATTCGATCATCGCCCAACCGATCCACAGCTTGCAGCATGGTGAACTCTCCATCCGGCAAGAATTCCCTGCGGTCCAAGATCAGCGCGATTGTCAACTGATCGAGAAGGTCCAGCTTCCTGATACGCGGCGGCTGCTCGACGACCCATCTCGCGATGTGAAGTAGGCGGCGGCCTTCCTCACTCAAATCGTCAGGATCGTGACTGGCCTTCATCACAGCGTTTTGCTCTCCGGTGCCTAGCACGCTCCATGGCGGCCCGATGGAGCACTACAAAACCTTAGTCATTGGTTCTGCTTCTGTCAGGGCCAACTTGCTATCTAAAGCGCATGCGGCGCATTCGAGATTACGCGCTGCGCATATCTCAGGGCCCATGCCCTATCCGCACGACGTTCGCTCAAAGCGCACCGGCCAGCTATTGATGCCGAGGCGCGGCGCCAATTTGGAAAGGTCTTGTTCGAGGCTGTGCAGCGTGATCGCGCCATATTGGGCGACAATCTCCTGATGGGTCGCAACGTATGGCGCGATGAGTTCCGCAAAGACCTCGTCGGCATCGATCTTCTTCTGGCTTTTCTCGATCGCTGATTGACGCAATGTCTGCGGCAGCTCTGCTACCCATCGCAGCACAGGATCATAGATCTCCGCTGGCACCGGCAAGTTCGATCGCCTCTTGATCTCGGTCACTAGCGGCCCATCAGGACCATGCATCCCGACCTCGAAATTTGCGACGCGCACGCCAGAATGGGTGCGCAGGGAGAAAATCGCATGCGTCCCGGAAGCGATGCGGCGGCCGTACCGGTCGAGGCAATTGTCCATCGCCTGCTGTTCCGCGAGCAAGGAGCGGAAGTCGGTCAACTCGATCGCATGGAAGGGTCCTACCTCGTACGGACCGATATGACCTTGCCCCCCATCCGTGCCGGGCAGGT
>RXJK01000176.1:44625-53916 GCA_003963125.1 Hyphomicrobiales bacterium | reverse complement strand
CGTGAGCCTCACCCCGCCCATGACGCCAGGACGCTCCATACCACCAGACCTCAAGACCGCAGGCTCCGCTCGTCAGTTGCGTCCGCGCAGGCGAACGTTCCGGCTTGTCATGCTGGCTGCCATTTGTGTTGCCATCGCTATTGTAATTGTAGGCATTCGCAGCCGCCAGCAGGCGCTCGCCAACCTTCAGCAGGTTGCCAGCGCACGCACAATACCGGTGGTGGATGTGGCCCTCCCACAGCCGCCTAAGGGCCCCACGCCTCTCGAGCTTCCGGGCCGGCTCGAGGCGTCCGCGCGCGCCTCGCTGTTCGCCCGCGTGAACGGCTATATCGCCAAGTGGAACTTCGACATCGGCGCGAAGGTCAAAGCCGGCGAAGTGCTGGCCGAAATCGAGGCACCCGACCTCGACCAGCAGCTCTACCAGGCGCAATCGGACCTCGCGACCGCGCAGGCTAACGAAGAACTCGCCGCCATCACCAACCAGCGCTACCAGGCCCTGCTCCCGAACGCGACGGTCTCCCGGCAGGCCCCCGACGAGAAGGCGTCCGCCCGAACGCCCCGGCCGGATCTACACCGCGAGCGTCACGGCAGGCGCCGGCGCGATCGATACCGCGACGGGAACTATGCGCACGCAGCTCGTGGTCGACAACGCGAGTGGCGAACTCGTTCCGGGATCGTTTGCGAGTGTGAGCTTCGAGTCCCGCCCGCGAATGGAACGCTGACAGTGCCGGCAAGCGCCATAATTTTTGATCGTACCGGCCTCCGCGTTGCTGTGGTTTCGAAAGCGGGACAGGTGGAGCTGCGGAAGATCACGATCGCGCGCGATCTCGGCAATGTTGTCGAGATTTCATCCGGGATCACGTCGGAAGATCGAATCGTGCAGAGCCCGCCCGACGACCTTGTCGATGGCGACAGGTTCCAAATCAAAAATGGCTCCGCGGAGCATCCGTCCTCTTCGACCGCTGGCCGGCGTGGCATTTGACCACCTACACTGCGAAGCTGCCCGCTCTTTCGCCATGAGATGGAGCTTTACCAAACGGCGCAGCTCCAAAGCGCATCTCTATAGGCGGTAGTAAGACGTCTGCTGGTGGGCAATGTCTCTTCATGGCCCTGAGCTGCCGATACGCTATCGGCAGCTCTCGAACGAGGAGCAGACCTCGGAGGCGCGCTAGCAGTGTCACGTGCCGTCCCACGACACGTGGACCGGCAATCACCTGCGAAGCGTCGGTCACGAACCACCTCGGCCATGAGAAATCGAGGATCTCGATGTGCGGGATGAGCATCATGCTTAGATGTACAAAGAGTTGGCATCCCGCTCGAATTGATCCCGCGGGCGTCTGCGAAATTGGGCAGACCCCGCACGCTCTGCTATCCGCCGCAATCGAGGTTCTGGACAAGCCGGTCGCGCGCATGGGCGCGCTGCATAATCGTTATCCCGTGGATCATGCTGCGGGTCGCTCGATCCCACTCCGCCATCAAGCATTCGGCCCATGCGCTCTCCGCAATATGGGTCCTCAACACCTCACCTCCAACTAGGCGTGGATGCTTTGGTGCAGATATCGTAATATGTTAGCCAGTTTCGAATTGGCGTGAAATTCAATGCTTTAGCGTGTTGCGAAAGTCAGGTGCGAATTTAATCCCGCAAAGGCGCTCATCATGACCATCATCGGCTACGCGCGTGTCTCCACGCAGCAGCAGAATCTCGATCGCCAAATTGGCGCCCTTCGCGCCGCCAAGTGCGTCCGCATCTTCCAGGAGAAGGCTTCCGGCAAGGACGTGAAGGGGCGCCCGCAACTTGAGCGCGCGATTGACGCGTTGGGTGAGGGGGATGTCCTGGTCCTCGCCGAATGGGACAGGGCTACGCGATCGATGATGGATGGGATTGCGATCATGCAGCGCGTGCACGCCCGTAGGGCCGCTATCCGGGTCCTCGACAAGCCGCACCTCGATCTTACAACGCCGATCGGGAAGGGATTTCTGGCCTTCCTTTCAGCCCTGGCTGAGGACGAGCGCGAGCGCATCAATCGCCGTGCTAACGACGGGCGTGCCGCCGCCCGTAAGGCCGGGGTCCGCTTCGGCCGCCGGCAGAAGCTGAACTCGACCCAGCGGCAGCGGGCCCGGCAGATGATCGCCGAAGGCGTTCCGCTCCGTCAGGTCGCACGAGAGATGAATTGTCATCACACGACCATCAGCAGGCTTACTTGAGCCAAGCGAACGCAGCGAGAGGACATCATGTTCATCGAGACGTCAGACGCAAAATGGATAGCAGCTCGAGACATCATCTCGATCGAGCCATCCACCAAAGGGTGCACCATCAAGACTTCGAATGGAAAACACCATTCGCCGTGGGAAGCACATGTCGTTGCAGAAGCACTCGCCCCGATTGTGCCCGCTCAATCAGGCTTCCACCTGCTCGAGGTTGTCACGGATCACCAAGACGATAAGCCTCTCCGGTTTGAAAAATTTCCGGTAGTAGCGTGGCGCGTGACCACGCACGGTGCTCGGCCGATTTCGTCATTGCCCCTACAGCATGATCAGGGTGAGCTGACGTACTACTACCTGGAGCACCCCACTGGTAGGATTACCCAGGGTATGGAAATCGATTGGGCCGACAGAGAAGAACTGCTGCACTTCCTGCTCGATCAATGGAGAAAGAAGCGAGCACAGAGTTGAGGTTCATTGAGCGCGGTGCTCGGCCCTGCCTTTCGGCAGGGCCGCTCAATCGGTGGATACGGCCGCTTTGGCTTAGGCCGATGCTTTCGCCGCGACCACGTTGTGTCGGCCGACCTTGGACCGGGTGATCAGCCCAGCGGCTTCCCACTCGCGCAACCACTCGTGCATCGTCGACGGACTGACCCCGCAGGCCTGGGCCAGCTTATCCTGGCCCAGCAGGCCGCGTCCCAGGGCGGCCTGCGTGACCACGTAGGCCTCCGCCTCGGGCTTGCTCATCTTGCCGCTGGGTGGCCTCCTGATGGGCACAGACGACACAACCGCCATCGCGCCGCCTGGGTCAGGGCTAGAACCACCAGAACCAGGGCCGGGGAGGGCCTTCGATTCGGTCGATCCGGCCTCAATTCGGTGAATTCGGCGATGCGGGCGGCCGAACCGTAGCCAAACCGACCGACGCGGCCGGCTCTGGCGTACCGTTCGGATCAGCCCTGACAACACGAAGCCGAACTCGGAGAACACAGTCAGGCTCGCCTGCATGTACATCCGAACCCACGCCTCCATCTGCTCGCGCTGAACTGTGACGAGAGGGAGGGCCAGCAGGATGTCGACGAGCGCCCGTGTTGAGGCGTCCTCCACCTGCTCGGCTGGCATTGCCGACAACTGAGCCATGAGTCGGTAATACGCGGTCTCGGCCGTCTTCTCGGCTTCCGTTGCGGCAGCGACCAAGCCGTCGGCTTTGGCAACATCGCCCTCTGCATTCACGCAGCGCTGGCCGCGCGGCCACCGGCACGGCTCGATCTTCGCCGCCATCGCCTTGGACTGGGCGGCGAGTGCGGAAAGCTTTTGTCGGTGCGCGTCCTCGAGCACCGCCTCTGCCCGCCGCATCGCAGCTTCCGTGTTGGCTCGCGTGGCGTTGTGGCTGCGTGCGCCGTTGTTCTTGTTTAGCTCCAGCTCGCTGTTGCGGCCGAGGCAAGTGGTCCAGAGCACCGAAGTGCCGAGGACGGCCGCGAACAAGCAGCCCAGCGACGAGCCGTAGCGGCCGGCGCGGAACTGCGTGGTCAGCATGTGGCTGAAGTAGACCGTGCCGACGAGCACGGTCTGGGTGAAGAGGTGTTTCATCGTGATCGGCGCACCGTGCGAGATCACGTCGTCGAAGACTGCCCACTCGGTGACGAGCAGGAAGAAACCGGCCATGGCCTTTGCGTGCCAGGGCCAGTGTAGGGTAGACTGATGCATGTCCGCTTCCTTGAGAGGGGTTAGTGGATGGCGGGGCCTCCCCGGTTGCTTCCAACGACCGGACGCGGAGGCCCTTGCTATTTGTGCTACGCTGCGATGGCCTCACACTCGGCCAGCGCTGACACCACGGTCGCGACGACTTCGCCCAGGCGAGTGAAGGTCTCGTCATCGGCGGCCGGCGGGCGAGCGCCGCACGTTTCATTCATCGATGTTATCGACGCGCTCTCCGTGCTCGACAGCGAGGTCAGCGATTATCGACCATGCCAGCCGTTCGTGATCGAGTTTCGCTTCCCACATCTGCCGGGCAGCCTCCTCGACCAGGTTTACGCCGAAGTCGCGAGATGAGGCCCTGAGTGCTCGCATCTTCGCTGCGATACCGGCGCTGGTCTGGGCTTGGCGCGACGCGACCGCTTTGCGGAGGTCTTTCACGATGCTGTGCGCCAATTCGCGGCCGTCCTCGTCTTCCTCGGGTGTGGCATCGTAGTGCCGGACGGCGGCGTCGAGTTTCGCGCAGAGGCCTAGAAGTACGTCTTCCATTGCTGCTTCTGTTGCTTCCATGGCCTGATCCTTTCTCGGTTGGTGCTCAGTGCGTAGCGGCGGAGAGGCCGCCGATCTGGTTCCAGCGCCGGCGGGAAGTCCGCATGCTCTCATGCAGGCGCCAGCCCTCTTTCCAGTCGCCGGTCTCGAGATGGCCAAAGGGATGGCCAGCGCCCGCGGCGTGCCAGCCCCGAAGATGGTCCGGGCTGAAGGTCATGCGCGCCCCCCGTGGCCAAGGCTGGCTCGGTCGGCGAAGTCGCCGTCCAGGTCGAACTCGGGCGGCAGCATCTCATCTGGCGGGTGCCAATCTCGTCGCCGTACCGGTCTGTCGTGGTGATCAAAAGGCGGTGCATGCGCATTGCTCCTTGTGAGTAGTCTAGATAACAAGTATACTCAATAATCAATACCCTGTTCCAGTATACTTGTCCACTCCTAACGAAGCGGCTAGAAGTTGGTTGATGCAACCGTCATCGGGGTGGGAAATGGCAGCAGATGGCTACAAGCAGCCCAGCCGCGAGGGTAAGGTCGCACTCACAGTGCACGTTGATCCTGAGCTCCGGCTCGCAGTTAAGCAGCTTGCGCTCGACGAGCGCACGACTGTGCAGGAGCTGCTCGAAACGACGGTCCAGGATCTTGTGAAGCGGAAGAAGCGCCCTCGGCCGAAGCCTTGAGAGCCAACAGGATTGCCGCTCAGGGGAGTTTCGCTAGCACGCTGCTAGCGAAATGTTGCTTGAGCACTGCTAGGTCGTTCTCCCCAAAACGCGGGACAGTTCGGGAGAGGCTATCTGCTCCCTGAAAAGACACGCTGCATCTTCGCTTGGTCGAGCTCCACCGCCCACCTGTTGAGCGCGCGAACGGTGCAGTCGAATACTGCCCTGTCGCCCGACATGCCATATTCGCGCCTGCAGCCGTCGTCGATCTTCTGCGCGACGGTGCGCCGATCTTCGGGAGTTGGCGACCATGTCGCGAGCGTCGCGACATAGACGAGAACCGCAGCTCCAGCGAGCACCCCGAAAACTTGTGTCGCGTGTCCTATAGCAATCCCCTCCAGAAATCCGCGCAATGATTGCGGAGACGCTAGATCGATTCGGTGTGCAGCGCCTCTGCGCGAGCTTTCTTGGCACCCGAATTGGCACCGAACTCCCAGGGATCAGTAGACACGGGGCGACGCACAGGAAGACACGGGCCGCGATTTGACGGGACAATTTGATAGCAGCCGGCACTATCGAAATCGGCCCGTCACCGGCCCAAGCGGCTTTGTAAACCGTTGGTCGGGGGTTCAAATCCCTCAGCCGGCACCAATACTTTCAATTGTGCGACCCAAAGCATCGGTAACGCCACCGGTGTTCGTTACGGCACGCCCTACGGTAACCGTGGCCGCAACGGCCGACAAGGCTCAGGCGTCCGCTGCCACCTTGGCTTTCGCGGCGTTGGCGATCGCAGATTGGCGCGCTGTAATGGCCGCAGATATCGGCGCGGCGCGGTAGCGCTGCCAGGCCGGCAGGTGCTCGGCCCGATGACACGCGGCCTCGATGCCGCCGGGCAGCGGGCGCAATGCGGGACGCTCGCTCTTGCACCGGTCGACGGCAAAGGGACAGCGCGGGTGGAACTTGCAGCCCGCAGGCTGCTGCAGAGGGCTCGGTAAGTCGCCCTCCAGCACCGGCTTGGCGTCTCGGATGCCGGGCTCGGGGTGAGGGACCGCCGCGAGCAGCGCGCGCGTGTAGGGATGGCGCGGCGCGCGCGTCACGTCGCCCTTGTCGCCGATCTCGACGATCTCGCCCAGGTACATCACGGCAATGCGGTCCGCGATGTGGCGCACGACGGCCAGATCATGCGCGATGAAGACGTAGCTCAGATGGAAATCGCGCTTCAGGTCTTCCAGCAGGTTGATGACGTGCGCCTGGATCGAGACGTCGAGCGCCGAGACGGGTTCGTCGCAGACCACCAGATCGGGCTTGGTCGCAAGCGCGCGCGCAATGCCGATGCGCTGGCGCTGGCCGCCTGAGAATTCGTGCGGGTAGCGATCCGCATGGAAAGGCTGCAACCCCACCACATTCAATAGCGACAGCATCTCGCGTTCGAGTTCGCTTGGCGAGAGCTTCAAGTGCAGGGCCATCGGCTCGATCAGGATGCGGCGGATCGACAGGCGGGGATTGAGGGAGGCGTAGGGGTCCTGGAAGATCATCTGCATGCGCCGGCGCATGCCACGCATCGCCTCGCGGTCGAGCGCCTGCAGGTTCGTGCCGTCGAACGTCACGCTGCCGGACGTCGCTTCGATGAGGCGCAGCAACAGACGCGCGAGCGTGGACTTGCCGCAGCCGGATTCGCCGACGATGGCGAGCGTCTCGCCGCGTTTCAGGTCGAGCGAGACGCCGTCGACCGCGCGCACGGGCCCCACTTCGCGACGGAAGACGAGGCCGCGGCGGACAGGATAATGCTTCGTGAGGTTTCTCGCCTCGAGCAGGATGCTCCCGGGCTTCATGAGGCGGCCCTCTCGATGGGCGCCAGCCAGCACGCGGCCGAATGCCCGCGCGAGATCTCCTTCAGCGGCGGCTCCTCGTCCCGGCACCGCTGCGCCGCCAGCGCGCAGCGTGGCGCAAAGCGGCAGCCCGTGGGCATTTGCGCCGGAGACGGCACCGTGCCCGCGATCGTCTGCAGCCGAACGACCTCGCTATCCATGCGCGGCATGCAGGCAAGAAGCCCCAGCGTGTAGGGATGCTGCGCGTCGGTGAAGATGTCCTCCACCGAGCCCTTCTCCACGATCTTGCCCGCATACATCACGGCGACCTGCTGCGCCGTCTCGGCCACGACGCCCAGATCATGCGTGATGAGGATGATAGCGGTGCCAAGCGTCTGCTGCAGGCCGCGCAGGAGATCCAGGATCTGGGCCTGCACGGTGACGTCGAGCGCCGTCGTCGGTTCATCGGCAATGAGAAGCTGCGGATCGCAGGCGAGTGCCATGGCGATCATCACGCGCTGACGCATGCCGCCCGACATCTGATGCGGGAACTCGTCGACGCGCACCTCGGGGCTGGGGATGCGCACGAGGCGCAGCATCTCGATGGCGCGGGCACGCGCGTCTTTTGCGCTCATGCTTTTGTGGCGCTTGAGGCCTTCCACGATCTGATCGCCGACGCGCTTGACGGGATTGAGCGACGTCATGGGTTCCTGGAAGATCATCGACATCTTCAGGCCGCGCAGATCCTCGATCTCGCGACGCGGCTTGCCGACGAGCTCCTCGCCACGGAGCCTGATCGAGCCGGATGCCGTGCGGCCGGGCGGCTCCGGCACCAGGCGCATGACGGAGAGCGCCGTCACGCTCTTGCCGGAACCGGATTCGCCCACGATGGCGAGCGTCGTTCCGGCATCGATCGAGAACGACACGCCGTCGACAACCGTGACGGCGCCCGCACGCGTGCGAAACGACACCCGCAGATCCTCCACGGCCAGAAGGGCCGTCTGCTGATCCTGGGCCGTGTGCTTCTGCATGCCCGCCCGCCTCACTCCCCGTCGCGGTCGAACGCGAGGGGGGAGATGTCCAGATGCGAGCGCTTGGCCCAATCGAGCTGGCGCACTTGCGGCAGCAGGCGCTGCTGGGCGGCATCAGCGGCCTCGGCGGCAGCAGCATAGTCGAGCGTCGTCACGCGGCCATCGGCCACCACCTGCTGGCCGTCCACGAACACGTGGCGTACCGCGCGGTCGGCTGCCACGTAGATGAGGCTGCGCACCGGATCGCGCATCGGCTTCATGGAGGGGCGATCGAGATCCACCATCACGAGATCGGCCTTGGCGCCCTTGGCGAGCCGGCCGATATCCTCGCGGCCGAGGGCCTTGGCCCCACCGAGCGTCGCCGCATTGAAGATGTCGCTGGTGCGCAGATCGAACGGATCCTGGGCGACGATGCGGGAGGTGTAGAGCGCGTTGCGCAGTTCCTCGAGCATGTTGTGGGGATAGGTGTCCGTGCCGATGCCGATGTTGACGCCGCGGCGGATGTAGGCGCCGACGGTCTGCATGGTGATGCCGCGGCGGATGAACACCGTGGGGCAGTGTGCGATGGTCGTGCCACTATCGATGATGGATTTCAGGTCGTCGCGCTTTGGCCAATGCGCGCTCGTGTGGTGATCGAGAAAGATGCCGTGGCCGATGATGCTCGAGGGGCCCAGCACGCCCAGGCTCTCCAGCCACTCGATGGGCGTCATGCCGTGCCGGCGCGTGATCTCGTGCAACTCCACGATCGACTGCGCCGCGTGGATCTGGAAGGGCACGCCCAGGCGCTTGGCCTCGGCATGACTGTCCTTGATCAGCTCCGGCGTGCAGGTGTCGATCTGTGACGGCGCGATCATGCCGGAGAGCCGGCCGGATGCGTGCCGCGAGGCAGAACCCACCACACCCAGCGCCACCTCCATGGCGCGGCGGCCCGCCGGCTCGTCCCACTCGTATTTGACGATGTAGCCGTTGTCGGTGAACCAGCGCGCCGAGCGGTACATGGGCGCCAGCACGCCGCGGATGCCGCTCTGGCCCATCAGGTCGACCCAGCCGTCCCAGGCGACGGAGAGGTCGACGAGCGTCGTCACGCCCGACATCAGCGCCTCGCAGTAGGCGACGGAGGCCGACGCCTTCACGCCGTCGGCGTCCGGCCGCAGCAGCGGCATGATCTCGTAGAGGGAGGAGTTATAGAGTTTCGGCGAGCCGATCTCGTCGGTCCAGCCCTTGTTGAGCGGCTCGGAGGCTGGATGCGAGTGGATGTTGACGAGCCCGGGCATGACCATGAAGCCGCGCCCGTCGATTTCGCGCTCGCAATTGCCGGCGAACGTGCCGCCGACATGGACGAGCTTGTCGTTCTCGAAC
>RXJK01000176.1:15835-44575 GCA_003963125.1 Hyphomicrobiales bacterium | reverse complement strand
CGATCCAATCGGCGTTGCGGATGACCGTCGTCGGCATGGAATTCCTCGTTGAACAGGACGGCAAAGGGCGAGCCCGACGGCGCGCCACATCCCTACTTCAGAAACTTGATGTCGAGACCCTTGTAGAGGCCGCAGCCATAGATGTTGTGCGCCTTGAAGGGCGCGAGCTTCGACGAGTATCCAATCTTCATGGGCTCGTGATAGAGCGGGATCCACACCGCCGCCTTGTGCACCTGGGCCAGAACCTCGCCGTACGCCGCAGCGCGTTCCTCGTCCTTCAGAGCCGCCATGCCCTTGTCGAGAAGCTGGTCGGTCGTGGCGTCTTTCCAGTTCATGCGATTGGGTGTGGGCGTATTGGCGGAGCGGAAGTAGAGGTTCAGCGCATCGCCGGCCGAGATGTAGGGATAGCTCATCCCGAACATGTCGAATTCCTGCGTGGCGAGCTTGCCCCAGGCGACGGTGGCATCGAAGAGCTGCACTTTCACATCGACGCCGATCTTGCGCAGGTCGCCCTGCACGGCCTCGGCGAGCTTCTGCCACGTGGAGCCGGTGAACGTGTAGAGCACGGGCTCGATCTTCTTGCCGTTGCGCTGGCGGAAACCATCGGCGCCCTTGGCAAAGCCCGCCTGGTCGAGCAGCTTGTTGGCCTCGGCGAGGTTGGTCTTGATCAGCTCCGGATCGAGGCCCTTGTTCCAGTCGAGCGCCTGCTGGCTGATGTAGCTGTAGGCGGGCTCCACCTCACCGAAGTAGAGGTTCTTGGCGATCGCGGCCTGATCCACCGCCATCACGATCGCGCGGCGCAGCGTCTCGTCGTTGACCTCGGCCTTGTCGATCTTGAAGCCGATGAAGTAGGTCCAGAACGCCTCACGCGACTCGATGACCTTGGTCGCGGGATTGTTGCGCAGCGTGCGGAAACCCGAATAGGGGATGTACTGCGTGACCTGGCTCTGCCCGGTCATCACGGCGGCAAGGCGCGTGTTCTCCTCCGGCACGATCTTCCAGACGATCTCCTGGACGCTTGCCGGCCCTCGGTTCTCCGAGATCGGAGGACCCCATGTGTAGGCGTCGTGCCGCTTCAGGCGCATCTCGTTGCGCGGCTGCCAGTCGACCCAGCAGAAGGGCCCGGTACCGTTGAAGCCCTTGACGCCGAAGTCGGCGCCCAGCTTCTCCACGTTGTCCTTGTCGATGACGACGGCGAAGGTCTGCGTGAGCTGATAGAGGAGTTCCGAGAAAGGCTCTTTGAGCTTGTATTCGACCGTGTAGTCGTCCTTGGCCGTGATGTCGGCGACCTTGCCGGCGCGCCAGCGGACGGGCGACTTCGTCTCCGGATTGATCCAGCGCTTCATGGAGTAGACGACGTCGTCGGCCTTCATGGCCTTTCCGTCGCAGAACTTCACGTCCTTGCGCAGGTTGAAGACGTAGGTGAGGCCGTCGGGGCTCGCTGTCCAGCTTTCGGCAAGACCCGGCTTGATCGTCTTCATGTCGAAGTCCAGCGAGACCAGTGTGTCGGCCATCATGAACAGGACTTCGGAGGCGCCGCGCGCCGTGGAGCGATGCGGGTCGTAGCGATCGCTGTCGACCTCGCGCACGATCGTGACCGTCTGGGCCTGTGCCATCACGGGCATCACTGCCGCGGCGGCGAGGGCGAAGGCGCCCAATGCTGCTCTCATTCCCATCGTTGCAAGTCTCCCAGGGTGAAAAGGCATCGTCTCGGCTCACAGGTTGCGCATGCGGGGATCGAGCGCGTCGCGCAAGGCGTCGCCCAGAAGGTTAGCGCACAGAACCATCACGAAGATCACGAGGCTCGGCAGCGTGGCGATATGGGCCGCAAAGAACAGCGCGTCGCGGCCTTGCGACGCCATCATGCCGAGTTCGGCTTCCGGCGGGCGCACCCCGAGCCCGAGGAAGCTCAAGGCGGCACCGATCAGGATCACCTGGCCGAAGCGCAGCGTCAGGAACACGAACACGGAGCCGATGCAGTTGAGGCCCAGATAGCGCACGATCAGCGTGCTGTCCGACAGGCCGATGGCGCGGCCCGCCTCCATGTATTCCTGGCCCATGACGACGAGCGCCGTCGAGCGCGTGATGCGCGCGACGTCGGGGATGGCCGCAATCGACAGCGCGATGATCACCGGCAGTGTGCCGGGGCCCACGACGGCTGCGAGCGAAAGCCCGAGCAGGATCGCTGGAAACGACAGCAGCACGTCGACACAGCGCATGATGGGAGGGTCGAGACGCTGGAAATAGGCGGCGATGATCCCGAGCGTGACGCCGGTGCCGCCGCCGAACAGCACGGCGAGAAAGCCCGTCAGCAGCGTGTTGCGCGTGCCATAGAGCAGGCGCGAAAGGAGATCGCGGCCCTGCTGGTCCGTGCCGAGCAGGAAGTCCGGGCTTCCACCGTCCATGAACGAAGGCGGCAGGAAAGGAATGTGCCCGGTCTGATAGGGATCGTAGGGCGCGATCCACGGCGCGGACACCGCAAGCGCGATGATCGCCACAAGCATGCCGCCGGCGAGCAGAACCGTCGGGTCGCGCGGAAGCCAAGTCAGGCGACGCCCGCTCGTGCCGGAGCTCGACATCGCGTCTGGGGAGGTCATCGAACTCATGAACGGTTCACGCGCGGATCCAGAATCCCGTAGAGGATGTCCACGATCAAGTTGATCAGAACGAAGCATAGGGCGAGCACGAGGATGGCCCCCTGCGCCAGCGGCAGATCACTTGCAAGAATGGCACCGACGGCAAGGCGACCAACGCCGGGCCAGGAATAAATGCTCTCCGTCACCACCGCACCGCCGAGCAGATATCCGGCCTGCAGGCCGACCAGCGTGACGATGGGAATGAGTGCGTTGCGGAGCGCGTGCCGGATGATCACGGAACTTTCGCGCAGCCCTTTGGCACGAGCCGTGCGCACATAGTCGGCTTTCAAGACATCCAGCACGCTGGCCCGGGTCATGCGCGCGACCGGGCCGACGAAGACGAAGCCGAGGGTCAGCGCGGGCAGTACGACATGGGCGAGCCCGTCGGGTGTCCAGAGCGGGCCGCCACGTCCCAGGAACGGCAGGAGCTGCCACTTGTAGCCGATGTACTGCAAGAGCAGCAGGCCGATGAAGAAGACCGGCATCGACACGCCCGCGACCGACAGGGCCATGATGCCGCGATCAAGGATCCCGCGCTGGTTGACGGCCGCAATCGTACCGATGGCGATGCCGACGGGAACGGCCCAGATCAGACAGGCGACCATCAGTTCCGCCGTCGCCCCGACGGCCGAGGTCAGCTCGGCGAAGACGGACGTGTTGTTGATCATCGACTTCCCGAGATCGCCGTGCGCGACGCGCGACATGTAGCGCCAGAACTGAACGATCGCGGGCTGGTCCAGCCCCATCTCCTGGCGGATCTTCTCGACGACGTCAGGCGTCGCGGTGGGACCGGCGATCACCATGGCCGGATCGCCAGGTGCCAGCTTGATGAGCAGGAAGCCGAAGACGAGGACGCCGAGCAGCACGGGCACCGACAGCATCAATCGATACGCGAGTTGCTGGCCCATGCGCGCCCCACCTCCCCGGCATCTTCAGATCCTACGCCATCGCGGGCCGTGCGGACACAGCATCGATTTCACCGGAATTGTTCTGAAAATACACCAGCTTGCGAAGGCATGACGAGCGCCAATTTTGGGCGCGATGCCCAACGCATGGGCACCGCGCTCGCACCACTCCGTGGCCGGTGCAGCCAGCGCAAGATCGGGCGCAGAGAGGATTGCCTGTCCGGCGGCAGGGTTAGCAAACCCTTAAGCCCCCGCGGCTATCATTCTCGAAGATCTGGTGGGGTTCAGCATGACGATGATCTGCAAGTCCGGCATGTGAACCGACACCCGCGTGGCGCGTGCCGCCCGTGAGATGCAGGCCCAGGCCGCACAAAAGGCCGAGACCAAGACGGCGGATGCCCCGCCGTCACAGACGCCTGTCGACCCGTTCGTGACGGGCTCACGCTCGGCCTCGCCGCGTGTCGGCGATGCCCTTCTCACCATTGGCGGCTCAGGCGGACCGATTGATCCGACCATCCGGCTCCTCGCGCAGGCGGAAGTCGCCTATTCCGAGGACTAGCCGCGCAAGGACTGTCTGGTCGCCAGCGGTATCAGTAGCGGTAGATGTCGCGGCGAAGATCCGCGCGGTCACGCGCGAGGCGTTCGCGATCGCGCGCCATCTGGTGCTCGATGCCGCGGATCTCACGACGCTCGTGCCGCTCCTGACGCTCCGCGCGCCACGCCTGCCACCAGTTGTGGTGCCGCCACGCCCAGTGCTCGCGGCCCTCGGCCTGGCGCAGCTCGCGGCGCTCTTCCTGGAGATGGCGGTAGTCGTTGCGAAGGCGCGCCTTGTCCCGCTGGATGTCCCGGATGTCGTTGCCGATGTCGCCGGCGAGGGCGGCGGGGGCTGCGGCGGTCGTGAGAGCGGCGGCTGCAAGGGCTGCGAGGATGAATGACTTCATGACACTTTCCTGGCGTCGAGCTGTTGGATCAGGGTCGCCACTAAGTATCGGGTGGCCGCTGAACGCGGCCGGAACCGTTCGTTTATCCGGGGTTCAGCGGCAGCTTGGCCGGAGCCACGGGTCCCCCGTTGCAGACGGGAATATCCCTCGCACGCCCTACCGCCGCAGCACGCCGATGGTCCGGTTGGCGAAGGTGAGCCGCTCGCTCATGATCTGCACGACGTAGCCGAGCAGCGCCTGGCACAGCTTGGGATGCTCGACGGCGAGCTGCTGATACGTCTCCGCGTCGAGTTCGTAGAGCTCGGTGTCGATCTCGGCCTCGATCGTGGCGGTGCGCACCTGCCCTGTGATGAGGCCCATCTCGCCCACCGTCGTCAGCGAGCCGAGGCTGCGGACCCGGATCGGCTCGCCGTCAGGGGGCGCCACCAGCACGCCGACGCGCCCGTTGACGATGAAATGCATGGAGCGCGACGGCTCGCCCTGCCGGGCGATGATGTCGCCCGCCTTCACGAGCAGGCGCTTGCAGGACTTGGCGAGGACGGCGGCCTCCTCCTGGCTGTCGAGCGCAATGGCGAGCCAGTCCGTAAGCTTGTGGCTGGCGAGCTGGTTGCGCTGGTGCTCGCCGATGATCTCGCTCTCGCACCATTCGAGTGCCCGATCGAGATTTGGCTCGATCCGGATGTCCCGGGTGAGGATGTTGCTGAGCTTCAGGAGATCTTCGACCTCCTGCGTGATGTTCGCGAACACGATGCGCGCGCCGGCGGCTTCCGCTGCGGTCTTGATCTGGGCGAAGCTCTGCGTCGCCGATGAATCCATGCCCGTGACGAGGCGGAAGTCGAACAGCAGGAAGCGGCAGCGCTCCTTGCGCGCGAGCAGGCGCTTCACGTGCTGGTAGAGGCGGTTGGTGGTGCCGAAGAACAGGTAGCTGTGCAGGCTCATGCCCTGCAGTTCGTGCCCGAACTGCGACAGGATCTGCAACTCGGCCACGCCCCGGTCGAGGCTCGACCGGTACTGGCTGCCGTCGAAGCTGAACTTGATGGCATCGACCCGGCTCGCGCTGACGGCGAACGTGGCGCAACCGATGATGATGCCCACCAGGACGCCGGCCACGAAGCCCCAGTTGATGATGATGATCGCGATCAGGACGAGCGAGAGGTAGTCCGTGATCGGCAGCTGGCGCAGCGATCCGATGACCCAGCGGTAGCACAGGTCGAGGCCGGCAAAGAGCAGGAGGCCACCCAGCACGAACTTCGGCACGTAGCCGAGGAAGTGCGGGTCGAGGAACAGCATGACGACGGCCATGCCGGCCAGCGTGAAGCCCGCCACCCGGTCGCGTGCACCGCACGCGTGGTTGATCGTGGAGCGGCTGAGCGACACGCAGCTCACGTAGCCGCCGAGCGCCGCCGAGGCGACGTTGGCGATGCCTAAGGATTGCAGGTCCTTGTCGAGGTCGGCCTCCGACTTGGTGGCGATCTCGATGCCCGTCGTATTGAGCAGCATGGCGATCGTGGTGACGAACGCGACCGCCATGATCTCGCCGATCTGCGAGGAGAACACCTGCCAGGGAAAGTCGCTGAGCCCCGTCAGGGAGGGCGCGGAAAGGCGCAGCGAGGCTTGCGGCGTGAACGTCCAGCCCGCCGCGATCGCATCGGCCAAGGGCACGTCCCAGGCGGCGAGCACGATATGGAATGCCCCGATGGCGGCCGTCAGCACGACGGGGAGCGCCAGCACGTGGCGCCCGTAGCGGCGCACGAGCAGGAGGCTGACCGCAACCGCCCCGGCCGCGGCGATCTTTGCGGTGTTGGGGCCGATGCCGATATCGCTGAACGAGAGCGCGTCGAGGCGGATGTCCGCGATCACGCGGAGCGCGCCCGATGTCATCAGCCAGCCCGTGGCGCCGAGAAAGCCGCCGATGACGGGATACGGCACGTAGCGGATCGCCCGCCCGGCATGCGCGAACCCGAGACCGTACAGGAACACGCCGGTGACGAGGCTGCAGAAGGCGAGCGCCAGCAGCACCGGGCCGATCAGATGCTCGGTGTCGACGCCCGAGCGCAGCAGCTTCTCCGCGAACGCGGCCGCAAGCGCCGCGACGACGGCGGTGGTGGAACTGTCGGGACCCGCGATGGCAAAGCGCATCGAGGACCGGGCGGAGTACACAGCCGCGGCGATCGCGGTTGTCATGAAGGTCAAGGCGATGCCCTGGCCAAGCCACGGCTTCAGGGGCCCCGAAAAGATCACCGCCGCAAACGACAGTCCGAAAAATATCGAGATGATCCCGCACGTGATGCCGCCGACCACGTCGCGCACAAGCCTGGTTGTCACGGAAAGAGAAGCCCCACAAATCATGCCCCGCCCGCAGCCGCGTCAGGGGAGCGGTGCGGAACCTCTGAAAGTTAGCATGATCGCGCCGCGCGCAAAGCACCCAACTGCGGCCTTGCGCAGTGTTTGCGCGAGCGGTGTTGACTTCGTGCCGCCGACGATAGCCGCAGACGTCTGTCACAAAAACGTCACGAAGAGGCTGGGCGGTGCACGCCTGCGTGTGAGGCTCTCGCCAGTAATGACAGATCGCCGCCCTGTCCCTGGAAGAAAAGAAGCGCCCGCGAGCTTGGGGCTCGCGGGCGCGATGGGCACAAACTTTACAGCGTCTACTTCGCCTTCAGGAACTCCGCCACTTCGAGCAGCACGAGCTCGTTGTCGTCCGCGACATTGGGTTCGCGGCTCGAGGAGAAGGGCAGGTTGTTGTCGTTGCCGACCACGATATGGCGCTCGTCCACGATCTCGACGTTCTCGATCGTGAAGAAGGGGAACGTGAGCACGCCGTTGTTGAGCGGCTTGCGCGCCTTCGTGTCGGGATCCTTGATCTTCAGGAGATCGATGTAGGCGATCTTGCGCACGGGCTTGCCGACGTTGGCATCCGTCAGTTCGACCTTCACGATGCGCTTGAACTTGGCGATGTCGTTGAAGCAGTTCTCGCCCGTCTGCCCGGCCGGGCAGGCCTTGTCTTCCGTGCCCTCGCCGTTGTCGCGCTCGATGATGAGGCCGGTCGAGCCGTCGATCATGTTGAAGTCGCCGATGGCGTTGCCGTTCTGCTCGAACACGAAGTACCAGAAGCGGCCCGTGAACTTCTCGGCGGCGACGTCGAACTCGAGAATGCGCGAGGCTTCCTTGCCGTCGACCTTCTCCCAGTCCTTCTTCTCGGCATCCCAAAGCGGGCCTTCGAGCAGGCCGTAAAGGAACTTGCCGTCCTTGGACGAGGCGAAGCCCTCGAAGCCCTTGGAGCGGCGCAGGTTGACGTTGCTGTAGCTGGCGCCGGGGAAGTTCGGCGTGGCGACGGCCCAGTGGTCGGGCGAGCGGATCGGCTTGCCGTCGGCTTCGGACTCGAACACGGCGAGCACCTTGCCGGTCTTGTCGGCCTTGATCACGTACGGCCCGAACTCGTCACCGATCCACAGCGTCTCGCCGATCCACTGGAAGCCCTCGATGTCGAAGTCGGAACCCGTCAGATAGCGCTTCTCCGTGCCCTCGTGCACGATGCGGAAGGGCACCTTCTTGTCGGGGTCGGAGAGGAAAATGGTGGCAAGCCGCTCGAAGCTGCCCTTCTCCCAGTCGATCTTGTACTGGTTGAGATAGAGCATGCTGTCGGGGCTGTTGGCCCTCGCGCCGAAGCCGTTGTCGGTGATGATCCAGAAGCTGCCGTCGGCCATCCGCTTGATGCCGGAGTGACCCTGCACGGGCTGGCCGTCAAAGGGAACGCTGACCCCCGTGGGCCGGCCGTTCGACTTGCCCATCACGGAGCCGAGCGTCTCGACGCGCTTGCCGGTGGTGAACTTGCCCGAGACCTTGAGATCGGCCGGGGCGTCTGCCGGCGCCGGCAGGAAGCTCTTGGCCGGCAGGAGGGCATGACCCGCGAGCACCGCCGAGAATTCCTGCTGCGCGGCCGCCGGCAGGGCCAGCAGGGATAGCGAAAGGCAGCCCAATAGAACGCGTTTCATCGTTCACTCCTCCAAAAGACGAAGGCGCGCTCTTTGCCTCAGGCAGCAAACAGCTTCATGACACCGAGGACCCTGTGGATCGCGGCACGAACACGAGCCGGCTGGACAGCAGGAACGACACGGCGAACGTGACGACGATCGACACGCCCTTGGAGGGGAGCGGCGGCAGATAGACCAGGGCCGCGGCGAGCGAAAGGGTGGAGAGGGCGAGGGCCAGTGTCTTGACGGCCGCGAAGGCCGCCATGCGCCGCCATGAGGCGACGCCGGCCGACGCTTCGCCGCGGTGCGCGAACGTGAAGCGCGCATTGAGGCAGTAGTTCAGGAAGCCGACGCTGCTGTAGCTCAGCACGTTCGCAACGATCGGATGCAGGCCCGCGAGCGTCAGCGCCCAGAAGGCGGAAACGTCGAACACCGTGCTCTCCGCGCCGACGGCCGCAAACATGAGCGGCTCTGCGAACGCGCGTCGCGGGCCAAACCGAGAAGGTTCAGCCGCCATGTTTTTCCAGGAACGCTTCGATCGACAGCGCGCGGAAGTCGGGGAGTGCCGCCTGCAGCGCGTCGTGGCTCCAGTCCCACCACGCGAGCCGCATCAGGCGCTGCTCGATGTGCTCGGGAAAGCGTCTCCGGATCGGCCGCGCCGGGTTGCCGGCGACGATGGTGTAGGGCGCCACGTCCTTGGTGACGATCGCGCCCGCCGCGACGACCGCGCCGATGCCGATGTTGCGGCCAGGCAGCACGATGGCGCCGTGCCCGATCCAGACGTCGTGGCCGATCGTAATGTGGAAGCTGCGGCGCCAGTCGAAGAAGGCGGCGTCGTCCGCCTCGCCTTCGAAATAGGCCGAGGCGCGGTAGGTGAAGTGCGCCTGCGTCGCCCGGTGCATGGGATGATTGCCCGGGTTGATGCGCGTCATGGCCGCAATCGAGACGAACTTCCCGATGGTCGTATAGATGATGTTGGAATCGTTCACGACGTACGAGTAGTCGCCCATCTCGCTTTCCGCGATAGTCGTTCGCGCGCCGACCTCCGTATACCGGCCGAGCTTGCAGTCCTTGACGTGGGCGGTGGCGTGGATGGTCGGCGTGATCGCCAGCTTCTTCTGCGACATGGTGGGCCTCTCGTCGAAAGTCGGAACGCCTTGCACTCCCTTATAACAGGCGCATGAACAAGGTCCCGCGCGCTGCGGCTGCGCCATCTCGGCGCCCCAGTCCGCCCATCTCGCAAGTGTCACAGTCCTGTTAGTTATCCCGCCTACGGAATCCCCGACCATCAACAAGAGGCCGGTGGATGCTCAAATTCGAGGCAGTATCCAAGCGTTTCGACGACAAGACCGCTGTCGATGCCGTGAGCCTGGAGATCGGATCGGGCGGCTTCGTCGGCATCATCGGCCGCTCCGGCGCCGGCAAGTCCACTCTTCTGCGCATGATCAACCGCCTCGCCGAGCCGACCAGCGGCAGCATCTTCTGCGACGGTGTCGACGTCACCCGCCTCAAGGGCCAGGCGCTGCGCGATTGGCGTGCCGATTGCGCCATGATCTTCCAGCAATTCAATCTCGCCGGCCGCCTCGACGTTTTGACCAACGTGCTGATGGGCCGCCTCAACAAGCTGCCGACCTCGCGCACGCTGCTCGGCCGCTGGGGCACCACGGAGAAGGCCATCGCGCTGTCGGCGCTCGAGCAGTTCGACATCGCGGGCCTCGCGCATCAGCGTGCCGAGAGCCTGTCGGGCGGCCAGCAGCAGCGCGTCGCCATCGCCCGTGCGCTCGTGCAGGAGCCGCGCCTCATCCTCGCCGACGAGCCCATCGCCTCCCTCGACCCGCGCAACACCAAGATCGTGATGGACGCGCTTCTGCGCATCAACAAGCACTTCGGCATCACGGTGCTGTGCAACCTGCACTCGCTCGATATCGCGCGCACCTACTGCGACCGCCTGATCGGCATGTCGGCCGGCCGCGTGGTGTTCGATGGCGCCCCGGCCGCGCTGACCGATGACGTCGCGCGTGGCCTCTACGGTCTCGAAGCCCATGGCGTCGTCGACGGTGCGCCTGCACCCGCAGTACCGCAGGGCGAACTGGCCGTCGCCTGATCGCAGCCACTTCCTTTCTCCCGCGGCGGACCCAGTGGGCCAGCCGCAGCCTCAACCTGAAGGAGCTTGATATGATCTCTCGCCGCGTCGTGCTTTCCGGCCTTGCGGCCACCGCCGCCGGACTGCCCGTCTCTGCCTTCGCCCAGGATTGGAAGGCCAAGTATCCCGAAATCGTCTTCGCCGTGATCCCGGCCGAGAACGCCTCCGGCGTCACCGACCGCTACGGCCCCTTCGTCGCCTATTTGTCGAAGGAGCTCGGCACCAAGGTCACGCTGCGCATCGCCAACGACTACGCGGCGCTCATCGAAGGCCAGCGCGCCGGCAACATCCACATCGGCATGTACGGCCCGGCTTCGTTCGCCCGCGCCCTGCTGACGGGCGTGAAGACGGAAGCCTTCGCCATCGAGGTGAATGCCGACGGCACCAAGGGCTATCACTCGGTCTTCTACGTGAAGAAGGATAGCCCCTACCAGAAGATCGAGGACCTGAAGGGCAAGAACCTCGGCCTCGTCGATCCGAACTCGACGTCCGGCAACAACGTGCCGCGCTTCGTGCTCGACCAGATGGGCATCGATCCGGAGAAGTTCTTCTCCAAGGTGCTCTACACCGGCAGCCACGAGAACGCCGTGACCGCGCTCGCCCAGGGCACGGTCGACGTCTGCGCCAACTGGTGGAACGACGAGAACGAGTCGAACCTGCTGCGCATGGCGCGCAAGAACATGGTCAAGGCCGAGGACTTCCGCATCATCTTCAAGTCCGACCTGATCGTGAACTCGCCGATGGCCTACCTGAGCGACCTCCCCCCCGACCTCAAGACCGCAATCAAGGGCGCCGTCCTCAACATCGCGACGAAGGACAAGGACGCCTTCGACAAGATCTACGAGGGCAAGTCGAAGCCGCTCGAGGAGACGACGAACCAGGCCTATGACCCGGTCATCAAGCTCATCAAGTTCGTCGACGACCTCAAGAAGAAGAAGGCGAGCTGAGCCCGCTTTTGCAGCATCGGAGGAGCCGGGCCGCCGCCCGGCTCCTTGCCGTTTCGTGACGAGTGACCCTGAGTGGCCAGCGCCCTGCAAATTTTGCCCGACCGGCAGCTCGAGCCGCTCGCGCGCGCCTACGCGAAGGCCGTCCGCACCGGCCGGCTGAAGCTCGCCGGCGGCTGCCTCGTGGCTCTTGTCCTGCTGGGCGTAAGCGGCTGGTTCACGCAGTTCGATCCCGTCCTGTTTGCCAATAACGCGCACCGGTTCCCGAGCTACTTCGTCCGCATTTTCCACTTCGACACCGGCGCGCCGGTCTGGAGCAATTTCGAGGAGTGGTTCTGGGGCGTCTTGCCCGAGTACAAGTGCCGCTGGCTCTGGTCGCTGTGGGATACGCTGCTCATCGCCTATCTCGGCACGGCGCTTGGCGCCATCGGCGGCTTCTTTCTTTGCTTCATGGCGTCCGCCAACATCGCCCGGACGCGGAGCGGCGTCTTCGTGGCGCGCCGTCTGCTCGAGTTCTTCCGGTCCGTGCCGGAGGTCGTGTTCGCGCTGATCTTCGTGGCCGCCTTCGGCATCGGCCCCTTCGCCGGTGTGCTGGCCATCGCGCTGCACTCGACGGGTGCGCTGGGCAAGCTCTTCTCCGACGCCATCGAGAACATCGACATGAAGCCCGTCGATGGCCTCGTCGCCTCCGGGGCCACATGGTGGGAAACCAACCGCTACGCGGTCCTGCCGCAGGTGCTCGCCCACTTCACGAGCTACACGCTCTGGCGCTTCGAGATCAACGTGCGCGGCGCCTCCGTCGTCGGCCTCGTCGGTGGCGGCGGCATCGGTCAGGACCTGATCGAATACATCCGCAAGTTCTACTACTCGGACATCTCGGCGCTGCTCATCCTGATCGTCGGCATGGTCATGATCATCGACATCCTGACCGGCCGCCTGCGCCATTACTTCATCGGCCTGCAGGAGGCGCGCTGATGGCAGGGCAGGGGCACGCGGACCGCAAGCTGCTCGAGACGGATCTGGCGCGGCTCAGAGCCAGCCATCCCGACGTTTTTGCCAAGGATGGCGCCGGCGCCCTCTGGCGGATCTTCATCAGCCTCACGCTCGCTGGCCTTTTCGCCTACTCCGTTTATCGCCTCGAGATCGATCCGCAGCGGCTGCTCAAGGGGTTCGGTTCCCTCTGGCATTTCCTCACGCTCA
The DNA here is from genome assembly GCA_003963125.1 of Hyphomicrobiales bacterium. Classification (GTDB taxonomy): domain Bacteria; phylum Pseudomonadota; class Alphaproteobacteria; order Rhizobiales; family Hyphomicrobiaceae; genus AWTP1-13. Next base: position 31,832 of record RXJK01000176.1, on the reverse strand, counting down.
TGGTCCCGCCGGCCGCCGGCAGCTGGGCGAAGTTCATGCTCTATCTGCATGCCCTCGGCGAGACGGTCGCGATCGCCCTGCTCGGAACGTTCATGGCCGCAGCGTTGGCGTTTCCCTTGTCCTTCATCGCCTCGCGCAACGTCATGCCCGTGTGGCCGCTGCGCTTCCTGATGCGCCGGACGAGCGACGTGGCGCGCGGCATCGACCAGTTGATCTGGGCGCTCATCTGGGTCGGCATCGTCGGCCTCGGACCCATGGCCGGCGTGCTCGCCATCGCCATCAGCGACTTCGGCACCTTCGTGAAACTCTTTTCCGAGGCCATCGAGACAGCGGACAGCAAGCCGGCCGAGGGCGTGCAGTCGGCAGGCGGCAATCGCCTTGAGGTCCTGCGCTACGGTCTCGTGCCGCAGGTGCTGCCGGTGATCGCGGGACAGGCCCTCTATCTGTTCGAATCCAACGTCCGCTCCTCGACCATCATCGGCATCGTCGGCGCCGGCGGCATCGGCCTGCATCTGTCCGAGCAGATCCGTACGCTCGAATGGCAGCACGTATCGCTGCTGATCATCATGATCCTCATCGCGGTGGCGATCACCGACTGGATCGCGACGCGCCTGCGCCGCTCCATCGCCGGCCGCTCGGGCGAAGCCGCCCTCGCGCAGTAGCCTCCGGATCAGACGGCGTCGGGCGCGATGGTGATCACCGCGCGCTCTGCGGCAAAGCAGCCGAGGTGGTAGGAGATCACGCGGGGCCTGCGCGGCCGTGTGCCGGCCCGGACCTCCACGTCGGTGGCCGCGTACGCGAGCACGGGCAGCGCCCGCGACTGGCGCAGGAGGCGTGCCTCTTCCGCCGTCGGCATGCGTGCGATGACGTCTGTCGCGGCGCGGCGGTAGTCCGTGACGCCGTAGCCCGCGAGCGCCGCGGTGAACGAGCCTGCCTTTTCGAACGCCGTGTCGAGGCCGGCAAAGCGCACCGCGTCGCAGTAGCGTGTGCCGACCGAGATCGGCGTCTCGCCCGCGAGCGCCAGCATCCGGATCGCCAGCACCGGCGCGCCGTCCGCAAGGCCGAGGCGGCGGGCGACTTCGCCACTGGCCGCGATCTGTTCCGTATTGAGGATCTGCCGGCGCTGCGCTGTCTGGCCGTCGAGCGCGATGAAGTTCTGCCCGAAGCGCACGCGGTCCTGGCCCAGCCGGTAGCGCACCAGCGCGTCCTCGCTGACGAACGTGCCGCTGCCGTGCTCGATGCGCAGCAGCCCTTCCTGTTCGAGCGCCGCGAGCGCCCGCCGTGTCGTCATGCGACTGGCCCCGAGGGTCGCGGCTATCTCGCGGTCGGAGGGCAGTTGCGCGCCCGGCGCGTGCACGCCATCGAGGATCAGCTGGCGGATCTGCGCTTCGAGCCGACGCCACAGCGGCAGGGCGGCACCGGTTTCGTGCGGGGCGGTGGTCTTGGCCATGGCGGTCTCGTTCTTGGCCCCGCGACATCGCCGCGGGACGGGGCTTCCGGAAGTCTTGGCGAACAGGTATAGACCAATTCGCGGCGCTGAGGTATAGACCTCTCGAGTGGCCTAGACCATTTGACAGGGACCGAGATGAACGAGCCGCCGTCCTCCCCAGCCAGCGCCACGCGGACCGCCGTATCTCGCGCTAGGTCCGGCGTGGACCCTGTGGACGGCAGCCCCGTCCCGGTCCCTGCCGTCATGTCAGGGTCACCGGGGCGCGGCATTGGTCGCCCCCGCGCCTTGGCGCACCTCGAACCAGGATCCGCCCATGCCCCGTGATAGCGATCCGGCCGTTGCCGGCGCCCCGACCGACCGGCAGCGCCTCATGCAGGTCTGCGCGCAGGCGACCGCGGCCGAACTCGACCGTGCGCTAGCGGCCCTTGACCCGTTGCCAGCCGTCGAGACCGTCCGTCAGCCGGAGGTCGGTCTCGTCATGCTGCGCGGCCGCGTCGGCGGCGACGGGCAGCCCTTCAACGTCGGCGAAGCGACCGTGACACGCGCCGTGGTGCGGCTCGAAACCGGCGAGATGGGCTTTTCCTATCTGCTCGGGCGCTCGCAGGAGAAAGCCCGCGCTGCCGCCATCGTCGATGCGCTCGGCCAGAACGCCAAATTCGCCGCGCGGCTCGAAGCGGCGCTGGCCGATCCGGTTTCGGCCCGCGTCGCGGCCGAGCGCGCTGCCTCCGAAGCCGAGACCGCCGCGACGCGGGTTCAGTTTTTCACGCTCGTGCGCGGGGAGGACTGAGATGGAAGCCCATGCCTCACAAACACTCCTCCCCGGGTTCGCCGATCCGGTCGCCGATGCCCAGCGCGCCTTCAAGGCGGTCATGCAGGCGATGTCGCGTCCCGCGCGGGCGGTTCCCTTCGAGGTCGCGCTGACAGCGCCCGCGCCACTGAGCCCGGTGGTGGCGGCGATGCTGCTGGCGCTCGCCGATTACGAGACGCCCATCTGGCTGGACGTGCCGCTGCGCAATCAAGCCGTCGTGCAGTTCCTGTCGTTCCACAGCGGCGCCCGCATCGTGCGCGAACCCGAGGAAGCCGTGTTCGCCGTGGCGTCGGACCCCGCGACCATGCCGCCGCTCATGCTGCTGCGCCAGGGCACGCCCGAATATCCCGATCGCTCGACGACGCTGATCGTGCAGGTCGCGGCGTTGCGCGCCGAAGGCCTGCGCTTCGAAGGGCCCGGCATCAAGCGCGAGGCCCAGTTCTCGTTTCCCGGCGCGCCGTCGCGGTTCGCAGCCGAACTCGCGGCGAACCGCGCGCAGTTCCCCTGCGGCGTCGACCTGATTTTCGCCGCGCCCGGCGCGATCGCGGCGCTGCCGCGCAGCGTGCGTCTCGTGAAGGAGGCCTGAGCGATGTACGTCGCAGTGAAGGGCGGAGAGGCGGCCATCGATGCCGCGCACGCGCTGCTCGCCAAGGAGCGCCGCGGCGCCCCGGACGTGCCCGAGATCACGGCGAGCCAGATCCGCGAGCAGTTGTCGCTCGCCGTCGCCCGCGTGATGAGCGAAGGCTCGCTCTACGACGAGGATCTCGCGGCCCTCGCCGTCAAGCAGGCGCGCGGCGATCTCATCGAGGCGATCTTCCTGCTGCGCGCCTATCGCACCACGCTGCCCCGCTTCGGCGCGAGCGCACCGCTCGACACCGCCGCCATGCACATCCGCCGCCGCATCTCGGCGACCTTCAAGGATCTGCCGGGCGGCCAAGTGCTGGGTCCCACGTTCGACTATACGCATCGCCTGCTCGATCCGGCTCTGGCCGAGGCCGCTCCGTCCGTGACGGTCGCCACGGCACCGGGCGCCGAGCGCGAAGCCGCCCCGCACGTGACGAAGCTTCTCGACGGCCAGGGCCTGATCGAAACAAATCCGCCGGCCGATCCCGACGCGCCCGTCGGCGATCTGACACGCGAGCCGCTCGAATTCCCCGCAGGCCGCGACCTGCGGCTCCAAGCTCTGGCGCGCGGCGACGAGGGCTTCCTGCTCGCGCTCGGCTATTCGACCCAGCGCGGCTTCGGCCGCACGCACCCTTTCGCCGGCGAGATCCGCATGGGCGAGCTGGAGGTGTCGTTCGTGCCGGAGGAACTGGGCTTCGAGGTGCCGCTCGGCAGCATCACGCTCACCGAGTGCGAGATGGTGAACCAGTTCAAGGGCAGCGCCGACAAGGCGCCGCAGTTCACGCGCGGCTACGGGCTCGCCTTCGGCCACGCCGAGCGCAAGGCCATGTCCATGGCCCTCGTCGACCGCGCGTTGCGCACGGAAGAACTCGGCGGCGAGGTGACGGCGCCGGCCCAGGACGAGGAGTTCGTCCTCGCCCACTGCGACAACGTGCAGGCAACGGGCTTCGTCGAGCACCTGAAGCTGCCGCACTACGTCGACTTCCAGGCTGAACTCGTGCTCTTGCGCCAGTTGCGCGAGGAGTGGGTGCGAGCCCGCGACGCCTCCGCCAGTGGCGACGGCAAGCAGGAGGCCGCGGAATGAGCACCTCCACCACGCGCACCACCTACAACTTCGCCTACCTCGACGAGCAGACGAAGCGCATGATCCGCCGCGCCATCCTCAAGGCGATCGCGGTGCCGGGCTACCAGGTGCCCTTCGCCAGCCGAGAGATGCCGATGCCCTATGGCTGGGGCACGGGCGGCGTGCAGGTGACGGCCTCGATCCTCGGTAAGGACGACGTGCTCAAGGTCATCGACCAGGGCGCCGACGACACCACCAACGCCGTCTCGATCCGCAAGTTCTTCGAGAAGACGGCGGGCGTCGCGACGACGACGCACACGGGCGAGGCGACCGTCATCCAGACGCGCCACCGCATTCCCGAGCAGCCGCTTGGCGAGAACCAGGTGCTCGTCTACCAGGTGCCGATCCCCGAACCGCTGCGTTTCCTCGAGCCGCGCGAGCCCGAGACACGCCGCATGCACGCGCTCGAGGAATACGGCCTCATGCACGTGAAGCTCTACGAGGACATCGCCCGCCACGGCCACATTGCCACCACGTACGCCTATCCAGTGAAAGTGGACGGCCGCTACGTGATGGATCCGTCTCCGACGCCCAAGTTCGACAACCCGAAGATGGATCACTGCGCTGCGCTGCAGCTTTTCGGCGCCGGCCGCGAGAAGCGCATCTACGCGCTGCCGCCCTATACGCGCGTCGAAAGCCTCGATTTCGAGGATCACCCCTTCGAGCGCACGCACATCGCGGCCCGCTGCGAGCTGTGCGGCTCGGCCGGCGTCTATCTCGACGAGGTGGTGACCGACGACAAGGGCGGCCGCATGTTCGTCTGCTCCGACACGGATCATTGCGAGAAGCAGCGCGGGGAGGGCACCCCATGAACGCCGCCGCTTTGCAGTCGGAACAGCCGCTGCTCGTCGCCGAGGATCTGACCAAGCTCTACGGGCCGCGCGTCGGCTGCGAGGGCGTCTCGCTCGAAGTGTACGAGGGCGAGGTGGTGGCGATCGTCGGGGAATCGGGCTCCGGCAAGTCGACGCTCCTGTCGCTGCTGTCGACGCAGATGCCGCCGACCTCCGGCACGGTCCGCTACCGCATGCGCGACGGCGCCACGCGCGATCTCTTCGCGCTGCCCGAAGCCGAGCGCCGCTTCCTCCTGCGCACCGACTGGGGCTTCGTGCACCAGGACGCGCGGCTCGGCCTGCGCATGGGCGTCTCGGCCGGCGGCAATGTCGGCGAGCGGCTGATGGCCGTCGGCTGGCGCAACTACGGCAAGATCCGCGCCGAGGCCGAAGGCTGGCTCTCCCGCGTCGAAATCGACCGCGACCGCATCGACGACAAGCCGACCACGTTCTCCGGCGGCATGCGCCAGCGGCTGCAGATCGCCAAGAATATGGTCACGCACCCGCGCCTGATCTTCATGGACGAGCCGACGGGCGGCCTCGACGTCTCGGTGCAGGCGCGTCTCCTCGACCTGATCCGATCGTTTGTTTCGGGCTATGGCCTCGCGGCCATCATCGTCACGCACGACCTCGCCGTCGCGCGTCTACTCTCCCACCGCATGATCGTGATGCGCCAGGGCCGCGTCATCGAGACGGGGCTGACCGACCAGGTGCTCGACGATCCGCGCGAGGCCTACACGCAACTCCTCGTCGCCTCGATCTTGCAGACCTGAGCGATGGCCACCATGGAGAACCACATGATCACGGTGGAAGGCGTCGCCAAGACGTTCGTCATGCACCTGCGCGGCGGGGCGACGCTGCCCGTCGTGCGCAAAGTGGGCTTCACGGTGGGAGCCGGCGAGTGCGTGGTGCTGTCCGGGTCGTCTGGGATGGGCAAGTCGTCGATCCTCAAGATGATCTACGGCAACTACCGCACGGACGCAGGCGCGATCCGCGTCCGCGGCCCCGATGGTCCGGTCGACGTCGCCACTGCCACGCCGCGCGCCATCCTCCGGCTGCGCGCCACGACCCTCGGCTACGTCAGCCAGTTCCTGCGCACCATTCCCCGCGTCGGCGCGCTCGACGTGGTGGCGGCCGAAGCCGCCTCCGCCAGAACGGATCCGGAGGCGGCGCGCGCCAAGGCCCGCGAACTCCTGGAAAAGCTCAACGTGGCGCCGCGCCTGTGGGACCTGCCGCCCGCGACCTTCTCGGGCGGTGAGCAGCAGCGCGTCAACATTGCCCGTGGCCTTGCCGCCGAACGCCCGGTACTGCTCCTCGACGAGCCGACCGCCTCGCTCGACGACACCAACAGGGCAACCGTCGTCGAGCTGATCGAGGCGCGAAAGCGCGCCGGTGCCGCCATCCTCGGCATCTTCCACGATACCGCCGTCCGCGAGCGCCTTGCCGATCGCACGGTCGACGTCACGCAGTTCGCAACAGCAGGTTGAAGCCGATATGAGCGAGATGATCCTGAAGAACGCCGCGGTCGTCCTGCCGGATGCGATCGTCACGGGGACGGTGGTCGTGAAGGACGGCGTCATCCGCGAAGTTGCGAGCGGCGCCACGGCGGTGCCGGGCGAGGACATGGGCGGCGACTATCTCATGCCTGGCCTGGTCGAACTGCACACGGACCATCTCGAAAGCCACCTGCAGCCGCGGCCCAAGGTGCGCTGGCCGGCGGCTTCCGCCATCGCGGCCTTCGACGCCCAGATCGCGGCCTCCGGCATCACCACGGTGTTCGACTGCATCCGCGCCGGCCGCGACATCGACCACGGCAGTTCCAAGAACGACGTCATGGAGACGCTGGGCGCCTTGAAGAAGGCCGGCAGCCAGGGCCTGTTGCGGGCCGAGCATCGCGTGCACGTGCGCTGCGAGGTGTGCGTGGAGGACGTGATCGAGATCACGGAGGGCGCCGTCTCCGCCTATCCCGTGCATCTCATGTCGCTGATGGATCACACGCCCGGCGCCCGCCAATTCCGCGCCATGCACCTGTGGCGCACCTACTACGGCGGCAAGACGGGCCTGCCGGCCGAGGAACTCGACAAGCTCATCGCCCGCAAGCTCGACCAGTACAACCGCAACTACGCGACGCACCGCAAGCACCTGGTGGCACTCGCCCGCGCCAACGGTATCGTGCTCGCGAGCCACGACGACACGACCGTCGAGCACGTCGAGGAATCGATCGCCGACGAGGTCGCCATCGCCGAGTTCCCGACGACTCTCGAGGCCGCCCGCCGCTCGCACGAGGCCGGCGTGAAGGTGGTGATGGGCGCGCCGAACGTGGTGCGTGGCGGCTCCCATTCCGGCAACGTGGCGGCCGAGACGCTGGCGCGCGAGGGCGTTCTCGACGTTCTCTCCTCGGACTACGTCCCGGCGAGCCTGCTGGTGGGCGCCTTCGAGATCGCCCGCCGCATCGATCACATCAGCCTGCCGGAGGCGATCCGGACCGTGACGCTGAACCCGGCGAAGGCTTCCGGCCTCGACGACCGCGGCGAGATCGCGCCCGGCAAGCGGGCCGATCTCGTGCGGGTGCGCGTGGTCGACGATCTGCCGATCGCGCGCGAGGTCTACCGGGAAGGGAACCGCGTTGTCTGACGAGGCGACCGCAGCTTCGCGCCTGGGACCCGGCGCCGTCGCGCTCGTCGTGGGGCCGAGCGGCGTCGGCAAGGACGCACTGATCGCGGGCGCACGCGCCATTCTCGCCCCCGATCCGCGCTTCGCCTTCGTCACGCGGGACATCACGCGTCCGGCCCACCCCTCCGAAAGCTTCGCGCCCGTGACGGACACGGAATTCCAGGTGCGCCTCGCCCGCGGCGAATATGCGCTCTCCTGGGGCGCCCACGGCTTGCATTACGGCATCCCGCGAAGCCTCGACGGGATGATCGCGGAGGGGCGTACGGCGATCTTCAACGCCTCGCGCATGGCGATCCCGGCGGCGCTCGCCCGCTACGCGAGCGTGAAGGTCGTCCTCGTCGACTGTCCGATCGAGATCCGCGCCCGCCGCATGGCCACGCGCGGCCGCGAGCCCGAGGCGGAGATCGCAGCCCGGCTCGCCCGCCGCGTCGAGGACTTCAACGTCGCCGCCGCCCACGCCGTGATCGACAATTCCGGCTCCCTCGAGGACGGCGTGACGCGCCTCGTCGCAGCCCTGCGCAGCTTCGCGCGCTAGGGCGCTTCTGCCCCTCGACCCGACGCCCGCGCAGCAGGCGCCCCTTCTCCCTCTCCCCGCCTGCGGGGAGAGGGCCGGGGTGAGGGGCAGCCCAAATTCGTCGCTGGGAGCGAGCAGCTGCTCCTCACCCTAACCCTCTCCCCATGAAGAATGGGGAGAGGGAATTCCGCGTCAGGCTTCGCCCGCGAGAGGGTAGCGCGCCTGCACCACGAACGGCCCGTCGCGGCGGGGTTGGCAGGCGATGGCGATCGCATCGAGCGTGACGGGCGCGGAGATCGGCTGCCACAGCCCGGCGAGCGCCTCTTTCAAGATCGCCTTCGTCGCCTCGTCCAAGGGGCCCGCAAGCGTCATGTGGAAGCGGAACTCGTCGAGCACGTACGGGTAGCCCCACGCATCGAGATAGGCGATCTGCCGCTCGCTGAGCGGCGAGGCGAGCCGTCGCGCTCTGTCGGCCTCCGTCGTCGGCGCGCGGAAGCCGTCGAAATAGGTGACGCAATCGGCGGCGAGCGCGATCAGCGCCTTCGACGGCGTGCGCGGGCACAGCGCCAGGAAGCGCGAAAGCGCCACCACGTCGAGATCGCCGAGGGAGACGGCGGCCCGCCGCTTGGCGAAGTCCGCGACCAGCGCGTGCAACTCCGCCTCGCTCGCCCCCTCGCGCAGATGGAACGGCGCCTTCAGCGTCGCGTGGAACCCGTAGCGCGCCGGGTCCTTCGTCCACGCGGGCAAGTCCGTTCCGGCGTAAAGCGCGAGATCCGGAAACGGCACGCGCGCGCCGGACCAAGCATCGTAGCCGATCGCGGCGGCCCCGAAGCGGGCGAGCGCCGTGTCGGGCTCGGGCATGAAATAGATGGCGTAACGTGCGTCGCTCATGCGGCCCCCGCTGTGCGGCCGCTGCCGCTTGCATCCTCGTCCGCGCGATGGCGGTCATCGAGTGGAGCATCCCATGGAAACTGCGGGCGCTCCGACGCCGGACGGGGCAGCGGCACCTCGCCCGCGCGCGCGGCGGGCCCCAGGCGATGCACCTGCACGTAGAGTTCGTCGAGGAAGGAGCGGCTGCCGCGTGCCGCGTCGATCTCGGCGATGCTGAGCGGACGCCCGACCGTGACCGGAATGGCGCGGCCGATCTTGCGCCGCGCCTCGCTGACGATCAGCGACAGCCGCATCGAGGTGCTGAAGCGGCTGACGAGATGGAACAGCGGCGAATTCTGCCCCTCGAAGTAGACCGGCAGCACCGACGCATTCGCCTGGTGGATGAGGCGCACCACGAACTGCTTCCACACGAGCTCTTCCGCGCGGGCGAACGGATATTCCGCCGTCGCCACGCCGCCCGCTGGAAAGATGATGATGGTGGTGCCGCGGGCGAGCAACGCGCGTGCCTCGTTGCGCGTTTGCAGGTTGCGCTGCAGGGCCGCGCGCGTGCCGGAGAAGTCGATCGGCAGGCCGACCTTCGCCAGTTCCGGAATGCGCGTGAGATCCGAGTGCAGCAGAATGCGATAGGGCCGCCCCAGCCGCTCGGCGAGGGCCAGCATGGCGACCCCGTCGGCGATGCCGAAGGGATGGTTGGCGATCATCACCAGCGGCACCGGCGGCGCCTGCGTCCAGTCCCTGTCCGCCGTGATGCTGAGCCGGGTGCCGACGAGCGCCAGAAGATCGTTCCACATGGTGGGGCTGTGCGGGGCGATGGTCTGCCGCCAGTGCGTATAGGCGGGCAGAATCTTGCGGCGTCCCGACAGGTCTTCGACGGCGCCCATCAGCCAGCGCTTCCAGGCCGGATCGCCGGCCGTCACGTAACTGAGTTCCCGCTTCGACATGACCCGGCTTCGGCGCTCCCGATGCTTGCGTAGCACCCGAATTGTTACAGAAACTTGACGGCAGAGCCGAGGCGGAATTCGGCAAATGCGCGCGGTCAGTCACACGCCTGAAAAATGAATCGATTTATGTGCCCTGAGCGTGCGAGCGATGGTGGAAAACGCCTCAATGACAGGGACATCCAGCCGGTTTTCCCACAGAAGCCTTTTCATTTCCGACGTGCACCTGGGTTCGCGCTTCTCGGACGTGCGCAGTTTCGCCGATTTTCTCGATCGCAACGATGCCGAGACCATCTATCTCGTTGGCGACATCTTCGATCTCTGGAGCCTTGGTAAACGCGTTCGCTGGACCGAGGGCCACGGCTACATCCTGAGCCTGCTGTGCCAGAAGATGCAGGGCGGCGCCCGCATCGTGCTCCTGCCCGGCAATCACGACGACAACCTGCGCCCCTATCTGGGCCTGACGCTCGGCCGCTTCGAGATCATGCACGACACGGTGCACGAGACGTTGACCGGCGCCCGCTATCTCGTGGTGCACGGCGACGAGCACGACGAGGTCGTCATGCGCCTCGCCAAGCTGTCGCGCGTTGCCTGCCGCTGGAAGGAGCGGCTGATGCCCAAGGCACGCTTCTCGCGCCTACCGAAGGCGGTCGTTCCGCCAGGCGAGGGGCTGTGGGAAACGCTCAAGCGTCGCGCCGGCAACACCAATGATATCGAGGCGGGCCTCGCCAACGAGGCCGCGCGCCGCGGGCTTGACGGCGTCATCAGCGGTCATACGCACACCCCCGCCGACCGGCGCATCGCCAGCGTGCACTATCTCAACTGCGGCGACTGGATGGGCAGCTCCACGGCCGTCAGCGAGAACTGGTCGGGCGAGCTGTCGCTCCTGCATTGGCACGTGCTGGCACACAATCCCGCCGCCGCCCGCCTGCCGGCCAAGGAGTTCTCGCTTCCGCCGCAACTGGCCGGTGCGGTGTCATGACATGGGCCGGGCACGCAGCGGGACATGTCGCGCACCTGGCGCCGTTCTCCCGCTCGCTGCCGCACGCCTCCTGGGTCGATGCATTCCTTCTGCGCGCCGTCGCCACCTGGGCTGAGCGTCGCGTGCTCGGCATTTATGGCATCGATCGCATCCACCCGCGCTTCGATCCGTTCATCCTCGCGCTCAATCACAGCACCCGGCTCGAGGCCATCATCGTGCCGGCGCTGCTGATGCATCTGCGCGGCGGCCGCCACATCCATTTCATGGCCGATTGGAATTTCCGGCTGATCCCGGGCGTGGGCTTCCTCTATCGCCGCGCCCGCGTCATCACCGTCGCGCGCAAGCCCGCGCGCCCGCGCATTCTCAATGTCCTGAAGCCCTTGCTGACCGACGGCATCCCGCCCCTCGAAGCGGCCCGCGCGCATCTCCTGGCGGGACGCCCGCTCGGCATTTTTCCCGAGGGCACCGTCAATCGCGAACCCGGACGCCTGCTGCGGGGCCGCTACGGTATCGCGCGTCTTGCGCTTGAGACGGGCGTCCCGGTGGTGCCGGCGGGGCTGCGCTTTCCCCGGTCCGGGCCGCAGCATCCGATCACCGAGGAAGCGCCGTTCGAATTGCACATCGGCGAACCGATCCTGTCCGGCGAGGACGGCCTGCGCGCAGCCAGCGGAGAGCAGATGCGCGCATTCCACGGCCGCATCATGCAGGCCATCGGCACGCTCTCGGGCAAATCCTGGAGCGGCCACACAGAGGAGACCAGCCATGAAGACCGTACTGCGCATTAGGGCACGACGCGTCGAGACGGCCGCCGACCGCCTCAAGGCTCTGGACGTCCTCAAGGTGACCTACCAGGACGAGAAGGCGTGGGTGCTCGACGCCAGCACGCAGTTCCCCGAGGCCGATCTCGCCCGCAACGACATCTCCTGGTTCATCGCCATGAGCGGCGATGAGCCGCTCGGCGTGCTGCGCGTGCTCTATGATCCGCCGGTGACGCAGTACCTGAAGTACGGCCTGCGCCCGATCGACGGCACGCTCAACATCGAGCAGATGATCCACGACCAGCGCATTGCCGAGATCGGCCGCTTCGCCGTGCGGCCCAACCTGCGCAGCCATCTGCTGGTGGCGTCCCGCCTCATGGGCGTGGCGACGCGCGAGATCGTCTCGCGCCACTACACGCAGCTCATCACCGACGTGTTCGAGGCCGACCGCCACAGCCCCTTCGGCTTCCACACGCGCGTCATCGGCTTCAAGCCCATCGCCACGCACGAGATCGGCGAGTTACTGCACAAAGGCCGCCGCATCACGCTGGTGCTCGACATCAAGGCCGCCTATCAGCGCCTCAAGTCGCGCGGCAACTGGTTCTTCCGCACCATGACGCACGGCTGGAGCGATGCCATGCATCGCCAGCTCGCCGCCTGATCGAGGTTCGACCTTAGAATTGCGTTCCCGGAAGCCGTGCTTTGCACGGCTGTGCGGGACCTTGCCGTGTCGAAGAAGCCACCGGCCCGGCAACTTTGCCGGCCCTTCTTTTCCTCATGACAATCGAACGCGCGCGACCGGCGAGATCGCGCGCGTTTTGTTTGCAAGCGGGAGGGGCGCGGGTTGAGACCGCGCGCCCCGTGTCCCTCAGAAGATCTTCGAGAAAACGAAGAACAGGCCGCCCGATAGGCAAATCGCCATCGGCAGCGTCAGCACCCAGGCGAGCAGCAGGTTGCGGATCGTCGACATCTGCAGGCCGGACTTGTTGGCAGCCATGGTGCCCGCCACGCCGCTCGAAAGTACGTGCGTCGTCGACACCGGCAGGCCGTAGATGTCGGCGGCCGCGATGGTGCCGGCAGCGACGAGTTCGGCCGAAGCACCCTGCGCGTAGGTCAGGTGCGACTTGCCGATCTTCTCGCCCACCGTCACCACGATGCGCTTCCAGCCGATCATCGTGCCGAGACCCAGCGCGATGGCGACGGCGATCTTCACCCACAGCGGGATGAACCGGGTCGCATCGTCCAGCGAACGCTTGTAGGCGTTGAGCTTGCCGACCTCGTCCTTGCTGAGCTCGTTCTCCTTGTCCTTGAGGACGAAGCGGATGGCCTCGGAGGCGAGGTACATGTCGTTACGCGTGTTGGCCACGATCTCGCCGGGGATCTTGTCGATCGAGCCGTGACGCGCGACCTGCTCGGAGATCTCGCGCACCAGCACGGCCAGCGAGGGATACGTGCCCTCGTTGATCTTGCGCGCGGAGATGAAGGCCGAGACGGCCGGACGGGGGTTGCCGTAGACGCTGTGGCCGGCAGCCTTGCTCTCGATGATCTTGGCGGCCGCTTCCGAGTTCAAGCGGAACTCGGCCACGTGGCCGGCCGCAGGCGTCTTGTTGAGCGCGTAGGCCATCGGCACCGTGCCGATCAGGATCAGCATGATGAGGCCCATGCCCTTCTGGCCGTCGTTGGAGCCGTGCGCGAAGGATACGCCCGTGCACGTGGCGATCAGGATGCCGCGGATCCACCACGGCGGCGGCGTCTGGCCCTTGGGCTCGGCGTAGAGCTGCGGGTTGCGCACGACGAACTTGATGACCAGCAGCAGGATGGCCGCCATGCAGAAGCCGAACAGCGGCGACAGCAGCAACGAGTAGCCGATCTCGGTCGCCTTCGTCCAATCGACGCCCGAGGTGCCATCGAGGCCGCGCATCATGGCGTTGGTCACGCCGACGCCGATGATCGAGCCGATCAGCGTGTGCGAGGAGGAGGCGGGCAGGCCGAGCCACCAGGTGCCGAGGTTCCAGATGATGGCGGCGATGAGCAGCGCGAACACCATCGCGAAGCCGGCGCCCGATCCCACCTGCACGATCAGTTCCACGGGCAGCAGCGAGATGATGCCGAAGGCGACCGCGCCCGAGGAGAGCACCACGCCGAGGAAGTTGAAGAAGCCCGACCAGACGACCGCGAGGTGCGCCGGCATCGAGTGCGTATAGATGACGGTGGCGACGGCGTTGGCCGTGTCGTGGAAGCCGTTGACGAACTCGAAGCCCAGCGCGATCAGCAGCGCCACGCCGAGCAGCAGGAAGGGGATGTAGTTGCTGAGCGGCATCCCCGAGCCCGTCACGTCGTTGTGCAGGCTGTAGGCCGTGAACCCGAGGCCCACCGCGATGAGGCTCAAGAAGAGCAGGATGGCCACGAAATTCGGTTTGACGTCCAGTTTGGGCCTGCCGTGCGGCAAGCTCACTTTGTCGTCGAGAACGACGGCATCGACCATGGTGTTGCTCCGGGATCGCAAGCGGTTTCAGGGCAACTTCATTCACACCGGCCGCATGACACCGCTGTGAATTGGCGGCCGGCCGTCGTGCCTTCTGAACGCTGGTGATCGCGCGGGTGTGGCTGAACCGGCTTAACATGCCTGTCACGCAGCCTTCGTAACGTCCGGCGCGATTGGCAGGACGTGAGCGGAATGGATACGGCAGTTCAGCGCCCCCGAGATGGAACTTCCCACGGCGGAGGTGTGACGCAGAAGTTGTCACCAGACACTCCGCCTACCCCCTTTGATGCGGCGGCCGATCCGCTGGATCTGATGGTCAGGGCGTGGGCGGGCCGCACGTTCGGCGGGCCGCTCGCCTTCTCCATGACGTCTGCCATCTTCGACTGGTGCTGGCACGTCGCCCAGTCACCGAGCCGGTCTCTCGCGCTCGTGCGTGAGGCGCAGAAGATCGCGCTGCAATTGGCAGGGGCCTATGCGGTCGCCAAGCCGTTCGGCCCGATCGAGGCCGTCGTGCCCGACGCGGAAAGACGGTTCCAGGATCCTGCCTGGCGGACGCCGCCCTACGCCATGCTCCGCGACGGCTATCTGGCACTCGAGCAACTCACGTTCCTCGCGGCGCAGGGCGTGCACGGCATGGCGGAGGAGAACAAGCAGCGCGTCAAGTTCATGGCGCGCCAGGCGCTCGACTTCGTGTCCCCGGCCAACAACCCGCTGGCCAACCCGGTCATCATGGAGCGCACGGCCGCCGAGCACGGGCTCAACATCGTGCGCGGCCTGTCGCATTACATCGCCGATCATGCCAACGAAGCCACCCACGATCCCGATGCAGGCGCGCGCCTGGGCCGCGACATCGCCGCGACGCCGGGCTACGTGATCTATCGCAACGAGCTGTTCGAGCTGATCCAGTACACGCCCGCGACGCGCACCGTCTTCCGCGAGCCGGTGCTGATCGTGCCGGCCTGGATCATGAAGTACTACATCCTCGATCTCGCGCCCGCCCACTCGCTGATACGTCATCTGGTGGGGGAGGGGCACACGGTCTTCGCCATCTCCTGGAAGAACCCCGAGGAGGCCGATCGCGACATCGGCTTCGACGATTACCGTCGCCGCGGTGTGCTCGCCGCGCTCGACGTGATCGAGGCACTCGTGCCGAACACGCGCGTGCACGCGGCCGGCTATTGCCTCGGCGGCACGCTGCTCGCCATTACCGCCGCCGTCATGGCGCGGGAAGGGGACGACCGGCTCGCCAGCATGACCATGCTCGCCGCCCAGACCGATTTCAGCGAGGCCGGCGAACTCATGCTGTTCGTCGATGCGAGCCAGGTCGCGGCGCTGGAAGCCATGATGTGGCGCAACGGCTATCTCGACGGCAGCCAGATGGCGGCGGCCTTCCGGATGCTCAAGTCGAGCGACCTGATCTGGTCGCATGCCATCAAGACCTACGTGCTGGGCGAGCGCGAGCCGGTGACCGATCTCACCGCCTGGAACGCCGACAAGACGCGCATGCCCTACCGCATGCACTCCCAGTACCTGCGCGCGCTCTTCCTCGAGAACCGCTTGAGTGCGGGTCGCTACGCCGTCGACGGCAAGGTGGTGGCGCTGAAAGACATCGAGGTTCCGGTTTTCGCGGTCGGCACCGAGACCGATCACATCGCTCCCTGGCGCTCGGTGTACAAGCTGGCGCTCTTCACCGATGCCGAACTGACGTTCGTCTTGACCAATGGCGGCCACAACGCCGGCATCGTTTCCGAGCCCGGTCATCCGCGCCGTCACTTCCGCATGGCGACGCGCACGCGAGGCAGCCACTACGTGAGCCCCGACGCCTGGCTCGAGCGCACCAAGCCGCAAGACGGCTCGTGGTGGCCGGAGTGGTGCCGCTGGCTCGCCGCCCGGAGCACGCAAGCCCAGGTCGCCCCGCCCC
>RXJK01000176.1:13993-15785 GCA_003963125.1 Hyphomicrobiales bacterium | reverse complement strand
GCCGGCTATCCGAAACTGATGCCCGCCCCCGGTTCGTACGTCTTCCAGGCGTGAACCAGAACGAGAGCCGCCCGATGAACATCGCCATGAGCGCAGCCGCGCCCATCGAGAACCGCACCTTCGACGAACTCGCCGTCGGCGATACGGCGAGCCTGACGCGCACGCTGTCGAAGCGGGACATCGAATTGTTCGCCGTCGTATCGGGGGACGTGAACCCTGCGCACCTCGATCCGGCCTACGCGGAGACGGACGCCTTTCATGGCGTCATCGCGCACGGCATGTGGGGCGGCGCGCTCGTCTCCGCCGTGCTCGGCACGCAACTGCCGGGACCGGGCACGATCTATCTCGGCCAGGACCTGCGCTTTCGGCGACCGGTACGCATCGGCGACGTGATCACCACGCGCGTGACGCTGCGCGAGAAGCGCGAAGCGCATCGCACCTGCATCTTCGACTGCCTCCTCGAGAACCAGCGCGGCGAGCCCGTGATCACCGGCACGGCGGAAGTCATGGCGCCGGCCGAGAAGGTGATCCGCCCGCGCCCCGCCTTGCCGGCCGTCACGCTGCACGAGAACGGCCCCGATCCGTTCGATTTGCGCGGCAAGCGCGGCCTTATCGTCGGCATCGCCAACGAGCATTCCATCGCCTTCGGCTGCGCCCGCGCCCTGCGCGACGCAGGCGCCGACCTCGCCATCACCTATCTCAACGACAAGGCCGAGCCGCACGTGCGGCCACTCGGCGAAAGCCTCGACTGCGCGCACATCCTGCCCTGCGACCTGCGCGAGGCGGGCGCGCTCGAAGGCGTCTTCGGCAGGCTGTCGCAAAGTTGGGACAAGCTCGACTTCGTCCTGCATTCCGTTGCCTTCGCGCCGCGCGAGGATCTGCACGGCCGCGTGGTCGATTGCAGCGCGTCCGGGTTTGCGCAGGCGATGGAAGTGTCGTGCCATTCCTTCGTGCGCATGGCGCGTCTCGCCGAGCCGCTGATGAAGGACGGCGGCACGCTGCTCACCGTCACCTTCTATGGCTCGGCACGCGTCGTCGATCACTACAACCTGATGGGGCCCGTCAAGGCCGCCTTGGAAAGCGCGGTGCGCTACATGGCTTCCGAACTCGGGCCGAAGGGCATCCGCGTGCACGCCATCTCGCCGGGCCCGATCAAGACGCGGGCCGCGAGCGGCATCGATCGCTTCGATGAATTGCTGGCACAGGCGGCCGCCCGCGCCCCGCAGCGCCACCTCGCGGAGATTTCCGACGTCGGCGGGCTCGCGCACTTCCTCGTGTCCGACGCGGCCCGGCGGATTACGGGCACCGTCATCCCCGTCGACGGCGGGCAGCACATCTCGGCCTGAGACCGCAGGCGGCGACGACATTCGATCTTCGTGAACGCGAGCGCCGCACCGCAGGCGAGCGATCTCCCAAGCCTTGGCTCTCGTCGCGCTCGCTCATGGGCGATACGGAACGTTTCAGCGGCACGTGCGTCGTCAAGCGGATCAGCCATGGAGGTAGATATGCGGAAAGTTCTTCTTCCCTTGCTCGCAGGCGCAGCGCTGACGGCAGTTGCGGCGGGGAGCGCCTCGGCTCAATCGGTCGGCATCTATGTCGGCACGCCGTACGCCTACGGGTACGACGACGACTACGCCACCTATGGATACGTCGCAGGGCCCGAGCGCAGGGTGATGCCCCGGCGCTATGGCTACGTCAGCGGGTCGGGCGACGTGGAGGTGCGTGCGCGCGATCACAACGGCACATGCGGGACGTTCTACTACTGGAACGGCGACCGCTGCGTCGACGCACG
>RXJK01000176.1:12610-13938 GCA_003963125.1 Hyphomicrobiales bacterium | reverse complement strand
GCCCTGGCCGGCTCAGTCCGGGTTGAGGCCGCGCGCAACCAGTTCCTCGCGCACCAGATCCCTCAGGTGCTCGATGACCTCGTCCCAGTGGTAGGGCGGAACGTCGCTCACTGTGAGACTTTGCAACAGCGATTGAGCCAGACCCTTGGCCCTGCGCGCCGAGAATTCCAGCGACGCGTCGATGCTGTGATCGTCTTCAGTCATGCCAACGTCTGTCAGATAGAAAAAGTAGGATACCTATAGAATAGTTGTCCGGAAGCGCAAGCTTTGCTGCCTGTGGACGTTTTCCGCTGAGTTGTAGCATTATTGCTGCGTACTGAATAATTCTTGCTGCGTGTGATTCTCGCTAAGGGATTCGCGTCATGCGCACGCGGTTGCTTGCCAGTAAGCCTCTCTACATCCAGCTCCGCGAAAAGCTGATCGACCGCATCGCCTCGGGCGAATGGAAGGGCGGCGATGCGATTCCCAACGAAATCGAATTGGCGCGCATCTACGGCCTCAGTTCCGGCACCGTGCGCAAGGCGCTCAACTGGATGGAGGCGGCCAAGCTCCTCGTCCGGCAGCAGGGCCGCGGCACGTTCGTCTGCGACCGGAGCGATGCCGATACCGCCGAATTGTACGTTCGCGTACGGGCGCCGGACGGCCACTTGCCGAAGCTGAGATGCGAGTGCGCGAGCGTCGAAGTCGCGCCCGCGCATGCTGACGAACGCGCCATTCTCGATCTGCCCGCGGGCGCCGAGGTGCGCAGGATCCGCCAGACTTATTTCATCGGCGACACGCCATTGTCCTGGGTTCGTAGCACCGTACCGCTCGATCTTTTCCCTCTCCCCATCGACGAGGCGAAGGAGTACTGCGCGCTGCCGCAGCTGGCCAAACGCTGCGGCGTTATTCTCGGCAAGGGCGAGGAACGCCTGCGTTTTGCGGCTGCCGATGCCGAGGCGGCCGAACGCCTGAAATGTACGCCCGGTGAGATGCTCGCGACCTACGAGCGGCGCGTCAACACGATCGACGGCAGGGTTGCGGAGTGGAAGCGCGGGTTCGAGAAGCTCCCCGAGGGCTACTACTATTCCGTCCCGCTCGGTGTCGACACCCAGTCGCTCGACTGACGGCGCATGGGCTCAAACCTCGTCCGGCCAGGACAGCAGGCCGACCAGCAGCAGCGCCAGGAACCACACGAGAAGCAGTTCTGGCGTCAACATGTCCGGCGTCATGGCGCTCCTCCGCGCTGTGGCTCCGGCACGCGAGTGCCGGAGCCCTAGGGAGTGAGTGCCGAACCGTCGGGCCGTTGGGCCTGAGCGGGCATCCCGGCGAAAAGGGGGGAAGACGGG
>RXJK01000176.1:1481-12560 GCA_003963125.1 Hyphomicrobiales bacterium | reverse complement strand
ACTCCACCCGACAACGGATGGGGAGGCCGGTTTCCCGTCTCTGGCGTCGATCACAGTTTTGTGGCTGCCGCGAACAGGGTGTTGCGCACTGCCGCAGCCGCCTTCAACCGGCTTGAGCTTCAGCGTAGAGCCCGGCTTCCGGCCCGGCCGCGACGGGCAGGATCCGCCCCAGCAGTTCCTTGAAGATGGGGAGCTTCACGGGCTTCCTCAGGAACGCGGTGGCGCCGGCCTCGAGGGCGAACGCTTTGATCGATGGATCCTCGGTGCCCGTCAGCATGATGATGGGCGCGGCGGCGTTCTGCGTGTGTCTGCGAATTTCCCGGGTCAAGGTGATGCCGTCCATGTCGGGCATCGTGTAATCGAGGCAGATCACGCCCGCCCGCGTGCCGCGCAGGAACTCGAGCGCCGGACCGACCTCCGTGAATGGAAAAACGGGCCGCTCCCCCCGTGCCCCCGCGATGCTCTTGAGGATCGCGGTCGTCAGGGCACAATCGTCGATGATGACAACAGGGAGCACGCAGTATCTCCGAATAAAAGAATATCAGGGCGAATTACAAAAACCCGTCGCGGTCGACGGTGGGAAAGCCGGCGAGCGCCGGCTTTCCGAGGCAAACGTCAGGCTGACGCGTTGGCCATCAGATTGCTTGTCGAATTGAAGGTCGCGCCGAGTTGCGTGCCGAGCGTCCGGCCCGCCGCGATGACGCCCAGCGCCAGCAGCGCGGCGATCAGCCCGTACTCGATGGCGGTCGCCCCGCTCTCGTCCTTGAGAAACTTCTTGATTGCCCCGCGCATCGCGAGCCCCCTTGCAGCATCACACGGGTACGCTTTTAGCCGAAGACACCTTGCGGAATGCTTGAGCCCAGGCTCCCCTGCGGAACATGGTTAGGAAGCCATTGACGCCCGATGACAAAGTGGGGCGTGAACTGAGCATATCATTAATGGGCCCGCGGAAAATATAATTTGTGTCGAAATATCAATGAATTGCCGGCGTGGCCTCTTTGCCCGGCTTGCTCCCGGAGCCCGCCTCTGGTGATGTGCGCCGGCGTCGTTGCCCCCGAAGGCGTTGTGATTTTGGGTTAGCAAAACGTTGCGGGGCACCGCCTTGGACCGAGCAGAAGGAGTACGCATGGCCGTCGAGATCGAACGCAAGTTCCTCGTCGCGGATCAGACCTGGAAGCCCGCGGTGACGAGGCGCAAGCGCATCCGGCAGGCCTATCTGCGCGCCGACGGCAAGGCCTCCATCCGCGTCCGCATCACGGACGACGTGCACGCGGCGTTGACCATCAAGACGAGCCGAGCCGACTTGCGGCGCCACGAATTCGAGTACGACATTCCCGTCCTCGAGGCCGAGATGCTGATGAGCCTGCGCGAGGGGCACGTGGTCGAGAAGATCCGCCATCTCGTGCCGGGCGAGGGCGTCACGTGGGAGATCGACGTCTTCGAGGGCGACAACGCCGGCTTGTGCGTTGCCGAGGTGGAACTGCAGAGCGTGGGCCAGCCCATCGTCAAGCCGTCCTGGATCGGCCGCGAGGTGACCGGTGAAGGGCGCTACTACAACGGCTCCCTGGCGCACGCGCCCGTTTCGAACTGGCCGGCCGACGTGCGGGCCCAGGTCGTCGGCGAATAGCCGCCGGCGCGCTTTGCACCCGCCGCCTTTACCTCCGGTAAACGAAGGTTAGCGACGTCCTGCCGTGTTCAGGACTTGTTGACCGCTGCCTCGCATGATTGCGCACAAAGTCGATTTCTTGCGGTTGGCGGGCGGCAGCGTATGGCAGTGGTGATCATCGACGACTCGCTTTCGAGCCTCGTCGTCCTGAAACATCTGAGCGCCGCCGCGCAGACGGGACGCATCGAGACCTTCACCGACCCGAGGGCCGGGCTCGCCTACCTCGCCGAGCATAGCGCCGAGTTGATCATCGTCGATTTCGTCATGCCGCACGTGGACGGCATCACGCTGGTCAGCGCCGTCCGGGGGAATCCGCGGCATGTCGCGACGCCGATCATCATGGTCACGCAGTCTTCGGAAGAGGACCTGCACGAGCGGGCCGTTGCCGCGGGCGTCGACAATTTCATGCCCAAGCCGGTCAACCTTCAGGAGTACAAGTACGTCGTGAAGGCCTGCCTCGCACGCGACCGCGCGCGGCAGGCGGCAGCCGGCTAGGCCGGCAGCGACGGCGCCAATTCCAGGTCGCTGCCCGCCGCAAAGCGGGCTGCAAGCGTCAGCAGCGTCAGCAGGCACAGGGCGCCCAGCACGAACACGCCGGCGCAGTCGTAGGCCGTCGCCTCTGCGGCAAAGAACGACGGGATGAGGAAGATCGCCCAGGCGATGGTGCCCACGATCATCGCCCAGCTCCGCCCCGCCAGCGCAAACAGCCCGATGAACGCGTGCACCACGCCGAACGCGAGGAACGTAACGCCCAGCCCCGTTGCCAGATGCCGGAATTCGCCCCCCGACCCGGTCTTCTCGATCTCGGCGAGGAGGCCCTCCGGCGGTCCGAACTTGGCCCAGCTCAGCAGCACGATGGCGAGCACCAGGCCGACGAGCCCCGCGGCGCAGGCGAGGAAGCCGTAGACCCGGCACGGAACCGACACGAGCAGTCGCGATGTCATGGGCGTCCTCCTGTGAGCTTGGGAGGAAGTTGAGGCCCGGAAGGCGTGCGCGCAGTTCCGGGCGTAACAGGCTACCTGTCCCAGGCGCGGCCCGAGGTCTCCACGATCAGCCGGCCCAATTCCTCGAAATCGCGCTTGCGCGGCGATGACCCGCGCCACACCAGGCCCAGCGTGCGCTTGGGCTCGGGCTCCGCGAAGCGGATCAGCGCGATCTCGCCCCGCGCGCATTCCTGGGCGACGCTGATCTCGGGCAGCAGCGTCAATCCCATGCCGTTGGCCACCATCTGCACGAGCGTCGCAAGGCTGGAGGCGCCGAAGGTATCGACCTGCCTCAGGCTGCAATAGGACAGCGCCTGGTCGCGCAGGCAGTGGCCCTCTTCGAGCAGCAGCAGCCGATCCGACTTGAGAAGCTCGGGGCTCGCCCGCACGCGCGATTGCGGCCGCCGGCCCTTGGGCATTGCGAGGAGGAACTTGTCGTCGAACAGCCGCATCGTCTCGAAGTCGGGTTCGTCGACGGGCAGCGCCAGCACGAGGACGTCGAGCCGCCCCTCGCCGAGTTCGGACAGCAGCACGCTCGTCTGCGTCTCGCGCACATGCAGTTCGAGATCGGGATGCCGCGCCTTCAGCGTCACGAGAAGTTGCGGCAGCAGGTAGGGGGCGATGGTCGGGATCACGCCGAGCCGCAGCGGTCCGGACAGCAGCGCCCCGCACTGGCGCGCGTAGTCGGCGAGATCCTGCACCTCGCCCAGGATGCGGGCGGCGCGCCGCGCCACTTCCTTGCCGGGCTCCGTGAGGGAAGCGCCCTTCGCCCGCCGCTCGATCAGCTTCAGGCCGAGCGCGTCCTCGAGGTCCTGCACCTGCATGGACAGCGCCGGCTGCGAGATGGCGCAGTGCTCCGCCGCCTTGCCGAAATGCCCGAGCCGCGCCAGCGCCTCGAAGTAGCGCAGCTGCTTGAAGGAGACCATGCCGCCTTCCGATAAGCTTTACTGATGGAAGGCAAGATTAGGCCGCTCTCCGCTGATCAGCAAGCTCATCGCGTGGCGCAAATGTCGGCCGCCGACGCCGTCAGATCGGCGGGCCGGGGCGCTGTCCGCGGCGTCTGCCTCAGAAGATCTTCGGCTGCCAGGCGTGCAGCAGCGGTCGGACAAGGTCCGGCGCGATCAGGTAGGCGATGCCGACGACGGCGATCACGGCCACGATGCCGAGCACGATCGTGCCGTTGGTGATCGGCATGCGGTAGCTCAAGCCGGTGCCCGGGATGCCGAGCGTCACGGCGCGGCTGCGCGTGCCGATGTTCACCGTGGCGCCGTGCCCGCCGAGGCTGGTCGAGACGCCGGTCTTCGACAGGTTCACCTTCACGCCCGGCGCGATGCCGATCGACTTGCGGAAGCGCACGCCTTTCAGGAATGCCATGACCGAAATTCCTCTTGCTGTTTGACGGTCGGGAGCTTGTTGCCCCTCTCGGGTTGTGGGCGAGGGACCTAGCCCTTGCCGAAGATATTGCTGAAGCGCTTGAGCGTGCTGCGCACTTGCCCCATGGGCGAGTTGCGCGCGATGAGCCGCTCGTGCGCGGATTCGCTGTCGATCTGATCTTTGTACTTAGCGCGATTCTCCGTGTCCGCTTCGATCAGGGCCTGCCGCTCCTCCGGGTTGAGCGGCCCGACCCGCGACATGGGCGGGCGGATCAGCGTGCGCTGCACGACCGAGGGCTGGCCGTTGCCGACGAGCACGGACACCAGCGCCTCGCCGACGCCGAGTTCCTGGATCACGCGCTCCGCCGCGAACTCGGGGTTCGGCCGGAACGTCTGCGCCGCCGTGCGCACGGCTTTCTGTTCCTTCGGCGTGAAGGCGCGCAGCGCGTGCTGGATGCGGTTGCCGAGTTGCGCCGAGACGCGGTCCGGCACGTCCGCCGGGCTTTGCGTGACGTAGTAGACGCCCACGCCCTTGGACCGGATCAGCCGCGTCACGCGCTCGATCTGGTCGAGCACGGCCTGCGAGGCGCCGTTGAAGAGGAGGTGCGCCTCGTCGAACAGGAACACGAGCTTCGGCTTGTCGAGATCGCCCACCTCGGGCAGCTTCTTGAACAGCTCCGACAGCATCCACAGCAGGAACGTGGAATAGAGCCGAGGCGTGTTCATCAGCTTTTCGGCGGACAGGATGTTGATCGTCCCGCGGCCGTCCGGCGCGACCTTGAGAAAGTCCATGATGTCGAGGGCCGGCTCGCCGAAGAAGTTCGTGGCGCCCTGCTGCTCGAGCACGAGCAGCCGCCGCTGCAGCACGCCCACCGTCTGCGGGGCGATGTTGCCGTACTTGGAGCGCAGCTCCGAGGCGCGCTTGCCCATCTCGTCGATGATGGAGCGCAGATCCTGCATGTCGAGGATCGCCATCTTGGGATCGCCGTTGGCGCGCTCGTCCTCGGCCCAGCGGAAGGCGATGTTGAGCACGCCTTCCTGCGGCTCGGTGAGTTCGAGGAGGCGCGACAGCAAGAGCGGCCCCATCTCCTGCACGGTGGCGCGCACGGGATGGCCCTGCTGGCCGAACACGTCCCAGAAGGCGACGGGGAAGGCCGCGTTGCCGAAGCGCTCGCCGAGGCCGATCTCGTTGGCCCGTTTGACGAGGTGCGGCAGCTTCGTGCCCGCGACCGCGATGCCGGAGAGATCGCCCTTGATGTCGGCGGCGAACACGGGGACGCCCGCGGCCGAGAAGCCCTCCGCCAGCACTTGCAACGTCACCGTCTTGCCGGTGCCCGTGGCCCCCGTGATCAGCCCGTGCCGGTTGGCGAGCTTCAATTCGATCGCTTCCGGCACGAGTTCGCGTCCCTGGCGGCTGCAGCCGAGAAGGACCGAGCCGTCCTGCACGTAGTCGGACGGGCTCGCGGTCTGCGGCGAGGCGGCGGGGTCGGCATTCTCTGCCATCAAGGGCTCCTGACGAGGCCTCTACGGGGCCTGGGCGATGGCCGCCTGCGGAGCCATCCCCGGGCCCAGAAGGTTGCCCGGAGAATCGCGCGGCGCGCGGGATTCTGTCTGCACCGCCGGGCCTCGAATTGCAAAGTCAGGGCCCGGAGCCTTGTGGACGAGCAACTCCAAAATAGGACGGCATAACGGGAGCTTATGCAACTAAAATATCACGGTGGCGCCGCATTTCGGCACCCATATCCCGGGCGTGTGCGTGCGTACAGGTGTGGGTAGCGAACCATGATCGGCGCCATGCATATGGCGGTGTTCCTCGTGACGGCGGTGCTGGCCGCGATACCGGCATATTACTTCCTGAGGCGGACGGACGAAGGGCGCGCCCGCAGCGCCATCGCCTACCTCAGCGGCTTCTCCTTCGGCATCGCCGCTTTCCTCATGCTTCCGACGCGCGACGTCGTGCTGTCGCAGTCGGCCCTGCTGGCGGCCTTCACCGGCCCCGTGCTCGGCATGATGCGGGCGCGCTACATGCGCCGCCGCCGCGAGATGAAGAAGCTCAGGCGCAAGGCGCAGCGCGAGGTTGCAGCGCAAGGCTGACGGCGGCGCGCCTCAGCGGGCCCCGATCCGGGAGGCGCGCCGTTCGAGCAGGCCGGGAATGGCGAAGGGCGCGCCGTTGAGCAGCACCTTCACGTAGCGCGGCTTCTGGTACTCGCCGTTCATGGGGATGCGCGGCAGCGCCGTGAGGCCCTGGGCGGCCTCGGGCTGCACGGTGCCCTGCCGCGTCGTGACGGCCGTCTTCATGTTGAGTTCGGCCGCGAGTTCGAATTCCCGCGGGCCGGCACTCGCCGCGTCGCCGTAGGGGAAGGCGAAGTGCTCGCACTGGCGATCCGTCTCGAAGGTGATGCGGTCGATGCTCTCGGCCATTTCCGTGCGCGCGGCCGCGAGCGGGAGCTGCGACAGCGCGAAGTGCTTGCGCGTGTGCGCGCCAATCGTCACGAGGGGATCGGCGGCCAGTTGCCGGATCTCGTCCCAGTTCATGACCAAGTCTCGGCACAGGTTGGCGGTTTCCACGCGCGCGATCTCGCAGAGTTCGCGCACCACCTCGCGGGCATCCGTCTCGCGGATGGTGCGCAGCCACCAGTAAAGCGTCTGGAAGGCCACTTCCTTTTGCTGCGCCGTGGCGCAGGCGAGGCGGCGCGGCAGGCCGTCGATCTTCACGTCGAGCACGTCGCTCGCCACGATCGCCTTCTCGAGCGCCAGCCACCACAGGTCGCCGTGCCCGTCCGCGTAGTCCGTCGCCACGTACACCGCGAACGGCAGGCCGTGCCGCTTGAAGAGCGGGTAGGCGTATTCCAGCGTGTCGCGATAGGCGTCGTCGAACGTGAAGCACACGAACGGCTTGTGGTCCGCCTCGCCCTCGACGAGCCGCTGGTGCGCCTGGTCGAGTGACAGGATCTCGAACCCCTGGCTGCGCACCAGCGTGATGGCGCGGTCGAGGAAATCGGGCGTCACTTTCAGGCTGCGGTTGGGCTCGAACTGGCCGGCAGGCTCCGGACGCACGTGATGCAGCTTGAGGATCGCGCCCATGCCGCGCGTGTACGGCGCGAGCATGAGATCGGCGCCGCTGTAGTGGAGCGTCGAGAGCAGGGCGCGCAGCATCCGCGTCTGTCGGCTCATGGCCCCTCCGGCTGCCTGGCGCGGCGGCCTAGAACCCGAGCCCTATGGACGATGGGCGGACGGGTCAGGCCGGCGCGGTGCCGCGGTCGGGACGCGCACCCGGCCTCACGGCGGAAAGTCCTGCCAGCGTGCCGGCTGCAGGCTCCACGCCCGTGTAGCGGACGACGTCGAGGTCGCTGACGTGGAAGCCGAGGAAGTCGCCGGCCGCAGGCTCCGCATTGGGTGTAGCCACGACCACGCCCGCGTCAATGCAGCCCTCGATGGTTTTGAACAGCTCTTTGAGCCCGCCGTAGGCGCCGACCAGGATGATGTGGTCGTAGGCCTCGTCGAGCGCGTCGAGCAGCATGTTGATGCGGTCCCGGTCACCGGCCTTCGCGGCGACGAGGTTCGTGCCGGCCGTGATCACGTGCGCGCCCGAGCCCGGCAGCGGTGCGATCACGTCCTCGAAGGTCGCTGCACCGGCGAGGACGTCGGCCAGCCCCTTGCGCGCGGGCGTGGCCGACTTGGCAGCGATCCCGGCGCCCTCGGGGCTCCAGTCGAGCAGGATCACCTGCCGGCCGAGCCGCGAGATGTGGTGGGCGAGTTCGACCGGCAGGCTGCCGATCGGCGCCTGCGCGATGTCGGTCGCCACCATCGTGCGGAAGCCGCTGCGGCGCTCGGCCTTGTCGACGAGGAGACGGGCGAGCTTGGCGACGGACGCGACGCTCGGCGCCGCGCTGCGGTTGGCGGCGAGTTGCGCGGCGGCCGGGGCGGCGCGTTTGCGCGGTGCGGGGACGGGCGCTGGGCTTGCCACGGCGCCGGCGTCGGCGGCGCCGCGCGCCCCCGTATAAAGCGCCTGCACGATGACGACGGCGAGGCCGAGCAGGAGCGTCGCGACCGCGGCCATGGCGACCATCATGCCCGTCTTCGGGCTCGATTTCTCGGTCGGCACACGCGCCTGCGCGATGACCTGCACTTCGGGCGGCACGGCGCTGGCGTCGGAAGTGGTGCGGGCAGCCTCGAGCTGCGTCTGCAGGCGCTCGAACTCGGCACGCTTGGACTTGGCGATGCTCTCCAGCGCCTTGAGTTTCACGTCGTCGCCGCCGGCCTCGACCACGCGGCGCTTGGCCTCGTCGAGGCGCTTGCGCAGGCCGTCCTCGCGCAGCGCCATCACCTTCGCCTCGCGCTCGAGGCCCTGCACGATCTTCTCGACCTCACCGTCGATCTGCAGGTTGAGCCCGGCGAGATCGGCGTTGAGCTGCTTCATGCGCGGATGCGCGGGCAGGAGGCTCGCCGATAATTCTGAGATCTGCCGTTCCGCGCGCACGCGCTGCTCGATGAGGCGGGGCAGCAGCTGCGACTTCTGCACGTCGGGCAGCGTCTCGCCGCCGCCCTGGCGCGCGATGGTGCGCGCTTCCCGGGCGCGCGCTTCGGCCTCGGCGCGGGAGGCGGCCGCGCGCGTGAGGTCGGCGGAGAGATCGGCCAGTTCCTGCTCGTTGAGGCCGGTGCGCTCGCGGCCCCCGTCGAAGATGTTGGACTTGCCGCGGAAGGCCGTGACGGCGGCCTCGGCCTCCGCCACTTCGCCGGCGAGCTTCAGGATCTGAGGCGACAGCTTGGCGCGGGCGTCGTTCGTGTCGGAGACGGCGCGCTGCGCCAGCGCATCGCGGTAGAGGCTGACGATGCGGTTGGCCGCGCGCGCAGCGAGGTCCGGATCGGTCGAGGAAAACTCGACGACGATGCCGCGGGTATCCTTCACCTGGTAGATGCGCGCCGCATCCTGCGTGGCCTTGAGCGCGCGATCCTCGTCGGTCTCGCGTGCATTGGCCGTGAAGAAGTTGACGATGCGCCGCGTCAGCGTCTGTTCGCGCCGGGCCGTGTTGAACTCCGGGATCTCGGTGAGCTTCAGGTCGCGCACCACTTTCAGCGCGAGGTCGGGCGACATCATCGCGCGCACGTGCGTGCCGATGGCTTCCTTGTCCATGCGCACCGTCACGTTGTCGGGCGCGCTGCCTTCCCGACGCGGCTCGAACGGATTGCCGACGCCCTTCGAGATGATCTCGATCTGCGCTTGGGCCGTGAACTTCGGCGTCATCGCGGCACTCGCGAGGAAGGCGGCCGCCCCGGCCACCACGGCGGCGACGGCGAGCTTGGCGGCATGCCGCTTGAGCGCCTGGCCGATGGCCGCGAGATCGATGTCGTCGGGCGACGCGGGGCTGGTCGAACGGGCGTCCGGCGTTTGGGTGCGCATGAAAGTCGTGAGCCTTCGGCAAGGGAACTGGGACCGGCTGCCATTTAGCCCGCGCGAGGTGAGGAAATTCTTAAGTCTCGGCCCGCCTGTGCCGGCGCGAGACGCGGCGAAAGCAATCCTTAACCGTGTCGCGCCTAGGCTGGCGTCCTGTCGCGGATGTAGCGGGATTACGGGTATGGTTGGCTCCCTTCGAAGGGTGTTGGCGCTCATGAGCGCGCTGCTGCTGCCGTTGGCAGCGGGCGGCTGCGCTGGGCCTGGCGCATGGGAGACCGTGACCAAGCTCGCCTGGGAGGCCGAAGTGACGCCGATCGAAGAGCCGCCAATGGTCGTTGCCGCCGCGCCCATCACGACGCAGGCCGCGCGCAAGGCCGCCTACAAGGTGCCGCCGTGGGGCGCCCCCGTCGTGGTCGTCGACGCGGCGCTCGAAGTCGAGGAGGGCGCGGGGCCCTACACGCTCGATGCCGGCGATCGCCTGCGCATTTTCGTTTACGGCCAGCCGAACCTGTCTCGCATCTACATCGTGGACCAGCAGGGCCGCATCGCCGTGCCGCTCATCGGCGAGGTGGAGGCGCGCGGCACCACCACGCGGCAGCTCACGCACATCATTGCGCGCCGCCTCGGCACACAGTTTGTCAAGGATCCCCAGGTTACAGTCGACATCGCGCAGAACCGCCCGTTCTTCATCCTGGGCGAGGTGCGCAATGCTGGCCAGTACCCCTACGTCAGCGGGTTGACGGTGCAGTCCGCGGTGGCCATCGCCGGCGGCTATGCGGATCGCGCCAACGAGCGTCTCGTGCGCATCACCCGCCGTCACAAGGGGCTAGTTGAGAAGATGGATGTACCACCCGACTACCTTGTCCGCCCCGGCGACGAAATCTACGTCTACGAGCGCTGGTTCTGAGGCGACGGCGAAGGCGCTTTCGCGGCTGCCGCGCCTGCGCATCCTGCACGTTTTGCGCGCCCCCGTCGGCGGTCTCTTCCGGCACGTTCTCGATCTCACGGCTGCCCAGGCGCGCGAAGGCCACGCGGTCGGCATCATTTGCGATGCGGCGACCGGCGACAAGCTGACGGGACCGCGCCTCGAAGCCCTGCGCCCGCTTCTCAGCCTCGGCATAATGCGTGTGCCGATGAGCCGCCACATCGCGCCCAATGATTTTCTCGCCTATCACACGGCCCGCACGACCGCGCTGGCACTGGGCGTCGACGTGGTGCATGGCCACGGCGCCAAGGGCGGCGCCTACGCGCGTCTCGTCGCGCGCTCGCTGAAGGCCGCCGGCCGCAAAGTCATCTCCTGCTACACGCCGCACGGCGGCTCGCTGAACTACGGTCCTGCGACGCTCGAGGGCCGCGTCTACATGGGGCTCGAGCGCCTGCTCGCTCGCTGGAGCGACACGATCGTCTTCGAGAGCGCGTTCGCCGCCGGCCGCTATCGCGCTCAGGTGGGCGAGCCCGCCTGCGGCGTCGAAGTGGTGCCCAACGGCCTCGCCGAGGACGACTTCGCGCTGGCCGTGCCTGACCCGGATGCCGCCGACTTCCTGTTCATCGGCGAACTGCGCCCCGTGAAGGGCATCGACGTGATGATCAAGGCGCTGGCCCGCGTCGCGCAGGAGCGTGACGTGCGCGCCGTCATCGTCGGCGGCGGCCCCGAGATGGAAA
>RXJK01000176.1:0-1431 GCA_003963125.1 Hyphomicrobiales bacterium | reverse complement strand
GGCGGGCCTTGCCGATCGCATTCGCTTCCCCGGCCCCATGCCCGCGCGCGAAGCCTTCAAGCTGGGCCGCGCCCTGGTCGTGCCGTCGCGCGCCGAGAGCTTCCCCTACGTCGTGCTCGAGGCAGGTGCGGCGGGCGTGCCGCTGATCTCGACCAACGTCGGTGGCATTCCCGAGATCGTCGCCGAGACCGGTACAACTCTCATTCCGCCCGAGGACGTCGAGGCTCTAGCCGACGCCATGCGCGCGGTTCTGGGAAATCCCGAGCTCGCGAAATGGAAAGCCGACGAATTGCGTGACGCGGTGGGCCGCCGGTTTACGATTACTTCGATGAATAGCGCTATTCTGCAGCTCTACTACGGGGCGCTCGGACGCATCTGAGCGGCCGTCCTGTTTGTGTTGCGTAAGGAAGCGGTCATGCCCGAGCCAGCGTTGGCGTCCCGGGAAGCGGACGTATTCGCGAAGCCATCGAAGGAAGCCACTGTCGCGGCGCCCTCGCAAGGCGCGCCCATCCGCACGCCGCGCGCCTTCTCGGAGGCGGAAGCCCCTGCAACGCCGCAGGCGCGCATTTCGCCGCTGGTCTATGCGGGCCTCGTCCGCCTCACCGAATTCACCGTCGTCACCGGCCTCGGCTTCCTCATCGCCTACGCCTACATCGACGAATATTTCCGCCAGTACGCGGCGGCCCTCGTGCTGACGGGCATCGCCTCGAGCTTCGTTTTCGAAGGCCTCGGGCTCTACCGCACCGGCGTGCTCGCCGCTGCACACCGTCACTTGCCGAGCCTCGTCGCCGGCTGGACGGCCACCGTCGGCGTCATGCTGGCGGCCCTCTTCTTCCTCAAGGTCTCGCAGGAATTCTCGCGCGCCTGGATCGCCATCTGGTACGTGACGGGCATTGTCGGCCTCGTCGCCTTCCGCGGCGCCGTGACGGCCGTGACGCGCCGCTCCATCGCCTCCGGCAGCCTGATGCGCCGCGCCGTCGTCTACGGCACGGGCGATGCCTGCAAGAGCATGATCCAGGGCCTCAACGAGGACCCCGACAACGACATTAAGATCGTCGCCGTGTTCGACGAGCGCGGCCCCGAGCGCGGTGGCGGCATCATCGAGGGCTATCCCAACCTCGGCGGCATCGACGCCCTGATGGCCTACTGCCGCACGAACCCCGTCGACATGCTGATCGTGGCGCTGCCCGTTTCGGCCGAGAGCCGCGTGCTGGGCCTCATCAAGAAGCTGTGGGTGCTGCCGGTCGATATTCGTCTTGCCGCGCAGGCTTCCAAGATCCGCTTCCGCCCGCGCGCCTATTCCTACGCCGGCAACGTACCGCTCATCGACCTCGTCGACCGCCCGATTGCGGATTGGGACAAGGTCTTGAAGTGGACCTTCGACAAGATCATCGGCACGCTGGCGCTGATCGCGCTGTCGCCGGTGATGGC
>RXJK01000064.1:54437-65824 GCA_003963125.1 Hyphomicrobiales bacterium | reverse complement strand
TTGATGCTGTCCCCGCTCTCGAGCTTCAAGTCCCACAACTTGTAAGCCTGGTGTGGCGCCTGCTCGGGGGTGTGAGCGCGCGCAGGTAGTCCTGCAAATCCGAGTGCCAATGCGAAGGCGGCCACGAGCCGTGTGCCGTAGCGGATCATGATCTTCCCCCTTAATCTTTGTTCGCGATAAGTTCGATCGTCACTCAGTTTGCGGCAACGGCGTCACTCACCGGTCGAAGGCGCCGTAGACCATGTTGCGCAGCGCCGCCCGGAAGCGGCCGCGTTGTGACGGAGCCTGCATCATGTAGAGGACGTACATGTTCTCCTTCGGGTCGATCCAGAAGGACGTGCCGCCCGCGCCGGCCCAATTGTATTCGCCAACGCTGCTCGTGGCGGTGTTGCCGCCGAGTTCCGTGCGCACGGCGAAGCCGAGGCCGAAGCCATAGCCGGGTCCCGGCAGGTAATAGGGGCCCGGCTGCACGCCCGTGCCGGGGCCGATGTGGTTGGCGCTCATCGTCGCGATCGTCTTGGAACTCAGGTAGCGCTTCCCGTCGAGGACGCCGCCGTTGATGAGCATCTGCAGAAAGCGCATGTAGTCAGCGGTGGTCGAGACCAGCCCGCCGCCGCCGCTTTCGTATTTGCGCACTTCTCTCGGATCGTTGAGCGGCGCGCCTTCGCCGATGCTGCGGTCGCTGGGGACAGGCTCCGCGATGCGCTCGTACTTCGCCTTGTCGGTGACGTAGAAGGACGTGTCCTTCATGCCCAGCGGATCGAACAGGCGCTCCTTGAAGACGGCGAGCAGCGATTTGCCGGTGACAACCTCGATCACACGTCCGAGCACGTCGGTGGACTGGCTGTAGTCCCACGTCGTGCCGGGCTGGTAGGCCAGCGGTTGCTGGGCGAGCCGGTTCACGAACTCCTCGGTCGTCGGATCGCCTGCGCCCAGGTTTGCGGCGACGTAGCTCTTCTTGACCAGCCCCTCGCCGAAGAAACCGTACGTCAAGCCGGAGGTGTGCCGCATCAGATCGTGAATGGTCATGGGGCGACGCGGCGCCACCAACTCGAGGCTCGGCTTACCGCTGGCATCCGGCTTCTCGACGCCGACCTTCACGTCCTTGAAGGCCGGGATGTACTTTGCGACCGGCTCCTCCAGCGCGAGCCGCCCTTCCTCCACGAGCATCATGGCGGCGACGGTCGTGATCGGCTTCGACATCGAGTAGATGCGGAAGATCGTGTCGGCCGTCATGGGCAACTTCGTCGCCGCATCACGTGCGCCGATGAACTTCTGATAGACGACCGCGCCTCCCTTGACGATCGTGATCGTGGCGCCCGGATAGAGACCCTTCGCGACATCCGCGTTGACGTACTTTTCGATGTTCGCAAGGCGCGCAGCGGAAAGACCACCGGGACCCTGCGCAAGTGCCGTCGGCCCTTCGGCACGAGCATGAGGCGCCAGCATCGCGACGAGGGCAAACGCGCTAATGGCGAACAGGCGGGCGACGAACATGGGGAAACCTCTTTGCATCGTGAAGCTAGGAGAAGAGCCGGCCGAAGCCGGCCCCCGTGGCGTGCTTACTGCGTCGCCGAAGGTTCAGGCGGCGTTTCGTCCAGGAACTGCTGGACCGTGCGCAGCAACAGCATCCGGTTCTTTTCCATGACGATGGTATGCGTGCCGCCGCTGAGCATGGCGTGACGCTTCCAGGGCGCGTTGACGAGAAGGGGATAGAGCGCCTGGGCCATGTACGGTGGCGTGTCGTGGTCCCACTCGGCGAGTACCAGCAGCGTCGGCACGGTAATCTTTGCGGGGTCCCAGAGGGGCTTGGGTGGCGAAGCGCCCCAATAGTCGAGACCGTCCGCGACAACGCCGTTGGGCGCGCGCAACGTCTTGCCGCCGCCCGCGGGATCGGTGGCGAACGTGGCATCCGCCCACTGGTCGAACCAGCCCCGCGGAATGAGGGACGCTTTTGCGGCTTCCGGTACGCCTGTCATCCAGCGTGCCAAGGCGGCGTCGCGGCTCACGACGCGATAGCCGCCGAGCTTCCCCTGCACCTGGACCAGCGACGGCGTCGTCCGCAGCCAGACCGGCGCGTAGAGCGTCAGCCGGTTCACCTTCGCGGCATTCTCAGTCGTATAGAGAGCCGTAATCGCAGTACCCCACGACCAGCCGATCAGCTTGAGGTTTGCAGCATTGCGCCGCTTGAGGACGTAGTCGACGACGGACCCCAGCGCCTTGGCCGCGTCCGGCGTGCGCATGAACGGTTCGCTCTGGTCCGCCGGCGCATTCATGCTCGCGGGCCGCGTCGAGCGACCGTAGCCCGGCAGGTCGATGGCATAGACGTCGTAGCCGCGCTCGGCCACGTAATCCATCCACGACTTGCCGCCGAGCGGCAGATCGAACGCCGTGCCGGGATACGTCGCCCCGTGCATGAACACAGCGATCTTGTCGGGACCGAATGTCGTGACGCCCTCGGGATGCTTGTTGCGCACGTAGATCTGCGTGTCGGCGCCGTGCGGCACCATGAGATCCTCGGCCGCGATTTTCGGCGACTGGGCGAGCGCGGTCGAGCCCATTAGTGTCAGCGCCGCGAGTGCAAGCATCATGCGCATGGGCGGTCTCCTTTGAGGCAGCAATGGCGGCCATCATACGATCGACGCGCGTGGGCGAGAACGAGGACGACGGCCGTAAGCGCCACTTGCCGAGCACAAGCGCTTTTCGATTGAGCATCTGCACAAGCGAAGAGGGCGTTTGGGCGCCTCGATGTCCCGCTGATGCTGCAGGCGCGAAGACGTGCGACGCACGCTTGCCGTCGGGCAGCGACACGTCTCGATATCGGCTGTCACTCGGCGAGGCGGGGGAGCCAGCCCGGGCGGCTCAGGAGGTAATCGACCATGGGGCGCGGGATGCTCAGCGGATCGGCGATGTCGGCTTGCTGCTTCGGCAAGCCCGCAAGGATGGCCTCTTCGCGACCCGCTTTGACTTTCGACAGCCACTCCGGATCGACGATGATGGCGCGCCCGACGGCAACGAGATCGGCGCCCAGGCGCATTGCGCCCTCGGCATCGGCGCAGGTCCAGATGCCGCCGCTGGCCATCACCGCCGTACGGCCGGCGACCACGCGCGAGATTTCACTGACAGGGCTTTCCTTCGGGAGGTAGCCGCCCTCGATGGGCTTGTCGTAGACGCGCGTCTCGCGCATCGGCTTGCTCATCCGAAAATCGTCGAGCGAGATCGAGATGTAGTCGAGGTCCAACTGCGCGAGCTCCGCGCACAGGAGCTTGGCATCATCGAGGGTGTAGCCGCCTGGCTCGGATTCGAACGGCGTCACGCGAAATCCCGCAATCAGCTTTGGGCCGAGGCCCTCGCGCACGGCCCGCGCGACGGCGAGCGGGAAGGCCATGCGCTTGGCAAAGCTACTGCCCCACTCGTCCGTGCGGGCGTTGGCGCGCGGCGAGAAGAACTGATGCACCGTGTAGTGGTTCGCGCCGTGGACCTCGACGCCGTCGAAGCCGGCGGTCTTGGCCAGCAGGGCGGCGTTACGGAAGCTTTCGACGAGGCCGTGAACCTCGTCGCTCGTCATGGCGCGCGGCGTCTGCGCTCCGGGACGCAGCGAGGCGATCGCGGAGGGCGCCCGCAACCGCCGATCGGGGATCAGCTCGGGCTTCGCGATGCGGCCGCCGTCGTAGATCTGCAGGATGGCGAGCCCACCGGCCGCACGCATCGCTTCGGCGATCCGCTTCAGGCTGGGCAGGTGACGTTCATCGACGGCGCCGATGCCTTGCCAGGAGCGGCCATCGGCGGCGATGTAGGCTGCGGACGAGATGGTCGCTCCGAAGCCGTTGGCGGAGCGCCGCCGGACGAACTCCAATTCCGCGTCGGTCGCCGTGCCGTCGTCGTTGGACGAGTTGGTGGTCAGCGGGGCAATCACGAAGCGATTGGCAGCTTCGAGACCGCACTTGAACTTGTAAGAAGACCAGACGTCCATCGATCAATCCCTGATGCCGGCCCTTGCGGCCTACTACGGCTCGCCCGGCTTGAAGGGCGGCTCCTTGCCCGGCGGCACACCTTCCTCCGCCATCGCAATCAGCATCGCCACCGTGACGTAAGTACCCGAGACAGCCGTCAAGTCCACCACCTGTTGCTCGCCGAGCAGCGTCTTGGCACGCGCGAACGTCGCATCGGAAACCTGGTGCTTCGTCGTGAGCTCTGTAACGAAATCGTACACGACCTCTTCCTCGGGCGGCATGTTGGCCGGACGCTTGTTGGCCTTCAGGTCGGCGACGATCTCCGGCGCCAGTCCGGCCTTCAAGGCGAGCGGCCCGTGCGCGTACCATTCCACCTGCGAGCGCCATTGCCGGCCGATGATGAGGATCGCGAACTCGTTGAGCTTGAGGGGTAGCGACGTCTGCCAGCGCAGGTAATAGAGCAGGTCGAACATCTTCTGCCCGAACACCGGGCTGCGCAGCATCGGATTGTAAGGCCCGGCGAGCCCGACGCTCGAGACCTTCATGATCTGTTCGCCGAGCGACTTCTGGCTGTCCTTGAGCTGCTCCATCGTGAGCTGCGGAAAGCGCGGCTCCTTGCTGATGGCCGTCGGTGCCATGAGAAATCCTCCAAGCCAGCCACACGCGGCCGCACAGGCCACGACGGCTGCAATCGACCTGCGCTTCATGACGAGACCTCGTAGACTGCCGAATTCAACCACCGGCAAGCTACCCGACGCGCCATCATGCGCGCTACCGATGTGGAGGCGCGTACCCGGCACATCTGTTGTACCCTGTCAGCGAAATAGCGCTACCCCCGGGCCAGACGACACAGAGGAGTGAGGTCAGGCGGCAGGCTTGTGCATCGGGCTTGCCTGCGCGACGTCGTGCATCTTGCCGGGCTTCGGGAAGCGGGTCTGGAACTCGGAGCGCACGTGATCGGCGAAGGCCTTCACCAGCGGTTCGCTGGCGGCCGGCGAGAGGTGCATGTTGATCATGAACTGCGGCAGCTCCGGCAGCCCGCTGTCGCGGCCGAGCACTTCGAGTGTCGGGGGCACGCTGTCGCTCAGCGCGGCGAAGATCGCAATGCCCGCCAGCACCATCGCCTCCTGTGCGACCTGATGTGAAACCTCCAGCACCAGCCGCCACGGGCGGTCCGCCTCGCGTAGCGCATCGAGCACCACGGGCCGGAAGCGGCAGCTCGCATCGCCGATGGCGAGCGGCAGCGGCGTCATCAGATGCGCGCGGCCATTGGGCGCGCCGACGAACACGAGCTTGTCGACCCGCAGCGTCTCGGCGTTGCGCACGGGCTCGGCGTCCGTCGTCAGCGCGATGTCGATCTCGCCCTGGGCGAGCCGTTCGAGGAGATGCTGCGAGTTGCCGAGGGTCAGCGTCACGCGCACCTTGGGCCAGGTGCGGTTGTAGCGCTTGAGGATCGGCGGGATGTAGGTCGGCACGATATCGGTCGGCACGCCGAAGCGCACCTCGCCGTCGAAATCGGGCGTGGTCATCTGGCCCCAGATCTCGTCGTTGAGATCGACGAGCCGGATCGCGAGGCCGATCAGGCGCTCGCCCGCCGGTGTCAGCGTCAGCTTGCGGTGTTCGCGCTCGAAGAGGTCCGCGCCCAGCATCTCTTCGAGCCGCTTGATCTGGAGGCTGATCGCCGACTGCGTGCGGTTGAGCTGACGCGCCGCGGCCGTGACGCTGCCCGTGTCCACAACGGCCGTGAACGCCCTGAGAAGCGTGGTGTCGATGTCCCGCAGCATGCCGCCTCGCATTTCAAACGCTAATGTTAGCCATTAAAAGAATTCGATTTGAAAATGCAAGAGAGGCAGGCATTAAGCAGCCTCAACAGCAAGGGACTACGAATTATGCACAACACGCTCGTTTTGCAGGCGCCGCCGAGCGCGGCACGGACCGTTGTGTCGCGCCTCGTTTCCTCGGTGAAGGGCACCGCGTCCATGGTTGTTACGGCCCTCGCCATCAATCAGGAGCGGCACGAACTGATGCAGCTCGACGACCGCATGCTGGCCGATATCGGCCTCACACGGCATGATGTCGGCCGCGAAACCTCCAAGGGTTTCTGGGACATCCGCTGATCGGCTGACGCCCGTACGAAAAAGCGCGGAGCCAGGGATGGCTCCGCGCTTTTTGTTTTCGACCTGATGATATCCTAGGCATGAACGGGGTTTTTCATCGTTTCGTAATACTCTTTTCGAAACGAATAATCCGTCTGCACACGTCGCGATCAGCGCCTCAGGGGCCCCAGACCTCGCGCGCGATCTCCGCGATTATTGCCAATTTCGCCCACTGCTCGTCCTCGGCAAGGATGTTGCCCTCCTCCGTGCTGGCGAATCCGCACTGCGGAGACAGGCAGAGCTGCTCCAAAGCTGCATACCTGGTAGCTTCTTCTATGCGGCGCTTGATGTCGTCCTTCTTCTCGAGCGTGCCGCTCTTGGAGGTGACGAGGCCGACCACGACCCGCTTCTTGCCCTTCGGCAGGAAGCGCAGGGGCTCGAGCCCGCCGGCGCGCTCCGTGTCGTACTCCAGGAAGTAGCCGTCGTAGTTGGTGCCGGCGAGCATGCGCTCGGCGACGGGCTCGTAGCCGCCTTCCGCGATCCAGGTCGAGCGGAAGTTGCCGCGGCAGACGTGGGTCGTCATCACCATGTCGGCGGGCTTGGCTTCGAGCGCCTTGTTGATAACGCGGGCGTAGATCTCGGGCAGCTTGTCGACATCCTCGCCGCGGGCGCGCGCCTGCTCCATCTCGGACTTGGAGCACAGGTAGCTCCACACCGTGTCGTCGAGCTGCAGGTAGCGGCAGCCGGCGTCGTAGAAGGCCTTGATCGCCTTCTGGTAGAGCGTGCCGAGGTCCTCGAAGTAGCCGTCGATATCGGGATAGGCCGACTGCGAGATCGACTTGCGGCCGCCGCGGAAGTGCAGAACCGTCGGTGACGGGATCGTCATCTTCGGCACGACGTCGGTATTGGCCTTCAGGAACTTGAAGTGCTCGAGCATCGGATGATCGAGCGGGAAGTCGAGCTTGCCGGTCACGCGCACGCTCTCGGGCTTGGTGTCGACGCCCTTGAAGTGAATGCCGTGATCCAGCACGACGCGCTCGCATCCCTTGAGATGCCAGAAGAAGTCGAAGTGCCACCAGGAGCGGCGGAACTCGCCGTCGGTCGCGAGCTTCAGGCCGACGTCCTTCTGCTTCTTGATGATCTTGCGGATCTCAGCGTCCTCGACCGCCTTGAGATCGGCCGCCGAAATCTTGCCCTCGGCTTTCTTGGCGCGCGCTTCCTTCAGCGGCGCGGTGCGCAACAGGCTGCCGACCTCGTCGGCACGAAACGGGGCATGGGTGTCGCTCATCGTGTTTCCTCCTGTGTTGGTCGTTCTGGCGTCTGCATGTTCGACGGTCTATCGAGCGCCTATCGGGGCGGCGTGTCGCGCTGGAACGCGGCGATGATCTCCGTGGGCATCGGGGCGGACTTGAGCCGCGCGGGATCCTCCGGGTGGCGCACGGTCCACAGCCGCGTTTCATAGCCCTTGAGCATCGGCTCGCCTTTCTTCGTCACGCGGTGCTCGAGGAAGAAGCTCGAGCGGCGGAATTCCACCACCTCGCTCTCCACGTCGATGTCCTCGCCGTAGTGCGACGACATCTTGAACTCCGCGCGCGCTTCCAGGAGCGCAATGCCCGCCCCGCCGTACTTCTCCAGCATGTCCTTCTTGATCATGCCCGTCGCAGCCTCGAAGAGATGATGCGTGCAGCGGTCGAACCACTCGAAATAGCGCGGATAGAAAACGATGCCGGCGGGGTCGCAATCGCCCCACTCGATCCGGATCCGATGCACGTTCTTCAACATTGCCGAGGGTCTCCGACGTCTTGCCTCTCGCTGCCCTCAGGCGATGACGATCACCTCCGGTTCGGGCCCGCTGGCGTACAGCTTTTCAACGAGGCTCGCCCGCTTCGCAAGCACGGCGCGCTGGTTGAGGTAGCCCTTGTCCGTGATTTCGCTGGCGTCGATCGACGGCGGCTCCGTCATGATCAGGCAGCGCGAGATGTGCATGGAGCTGCCGTGCGTCGACGCGTTGTGCCGCTTGAAGCCCTCGACGAGCGCCTGCCGCACGGCGGGGTCCGCGATCAGCGTCGCGAGCGGTGCATCCGCCGCGAGATGCGGGCAAAGACCTCGCATCCCCTGCACGTTGGGGAAGATCAGCGCGCAGATTTCGTCGCGGTCGTGCCCGGTGATGACGGCGTCCTCGATCACCGGCGCGCCGGCCGCGATCACCGCAGGGCGCAGCATGCCGACGTTGACCCACGTGCCCGACATCAGCTTGAAGTTTTCGGCCGTGCGGCCATCGAACATGAGCCCGGCAGACGGATTGGCAGGGTCGGCGAAGCGTGCCGCATCGCCCGTGCGCAGCCAGCCCTCCTCGTCGAAAGCCTTGGCCGTGTGCTCCGGCGCCTTGAAGTAGCCGGGCGTCACGTTGGGGCCCTTCACGCGCAATTCGAGCTTGTCGTTGTCGGGCACGAGGCGCACCTGCATGCCGGGTCCCGGCACGCCGATGTTGCCTGCCCGCGCGATGGGGAAGTGTACCATCGTCACCGCGGGAGCGGTCTCCGTGAGCCCCCAGGACGAGATGAAGGGCACGCGCCGGCCCGTGACGCGCTCACTGATGCGTTCGAGCCGCTCCCACAGCGAATGCGGCAAAGCGGCCGCCGCGTAGAACAGCATGTCGAGCCGCGCGAAGAATTTGCGCTGCAGAACCTCGTCGGTCTCCAGCACGTCGAGCAGCGCGGCGTAGGCCTTCGGCACGTTGAGATAGAAGGTCGGCGAGACGTCGCGCAGGTTGGCGACCGACTTGCCGAACAGCGCCGGCACCGGCTTGCCCTCGTCGATGTACATCGTGCCGCCGTTGCGCAGCACCATGTTGAAGTTGTGATTGCCGCCGAAGGTGTGGTTCCACGGCAGCCAGTCGACAAGCACCGGCGGATGTGCCTCCAGGAACGCCCAGGCGATCGCTGCGCTCTCCTGGTTGGCGCACATCATGCGCTGCGTGTTGATCACGCCTTTCGGCATGCCGGTCGAGCCGGATGTGAAGAGGATCTTCGCGACCGTGTCGGGCCCGACGGCCCGGAAGGCCGCCTCGACCTGGCTCGATGGTCGCACGTCGAGCAGCGACGAGAAACTCGTGACGCTGCGCCCCGCGAGGCTGCCGCGGCTCGCCACCACCTCGATCCGGTCGGCTCCGATGGCCGCAAGGGCCGCTGCGTAGCGATCAGTCTCGTCGACGTAGATGATGCCGGGTTCGAGCAGGCCGTTGATGTACTTCAGCTTGCCGAAGTCCTGGCTGAGCCGCGCGTAGGCCGTCGAGACGGGCGCGACGGGCACGCCGACGTGCATCGCGGCCAGCACGAACAGGCCGTGGTCGATGCCGTTCTCCGACAGGATCATCGCCGGCGTGGCGGCGGAGAGTTTTCGGTCGAGCAGCGATTGGGCGATCGCGTTGACGGCGCGGGCCGCCTCTCCATACGTGACGGTGCGCCAGGGTCCTTCCGGGGTCCGCTCGGCGAGGAAGGGCCGGTCCGGCGCCTGGGCGGCCCAGCGCTCCAGCAGCACGCCGACGGACGCCGGGATCTGCGTCAATTCCCGCGTGGAGCGGACCACGATCGAGCCATCGGGCCGTTTCTCGTGGACGATTTCGGGCGTTGCGAACAGCGGCCGCGCCGTTTCCGGCACCGGCTGCGCCAAGGCAGTCGCGGTCATGGCGTTCCTTCCCTGTCAGCCAGACGTCTTGTCGAAGGTCTGATCGCGTCTTTTGGCTTTGTGTGCGGGGATGGTAGCGCGGAGACTGTGACCCGTCAAAGATTGTTATACTTGGCAACAGATGATCGGATTTGACGTCGCTACGCAGGGCGTGTCCGCGATCCGCTACTGCATCGGCGCCAGCAGCTTCAAAAGCGCGGCCTGCCCATCCCGGCCAATCAGTTCCTCGATCTTGCGCTCATGCTCCTCCCAGAGCTTGTAGAGCTGGGCGAGGAGCTCACGTCCCTTGTCGGTCAGGTGCAGTTCGTGCGTGCGCCGGTCGGAGGTCGAGCGCACGCGCACCAGGAGCTGCCGCTCCTCCAGCCGGTCGAGCATCAGGACGAGGCGCGCCCGCTCGATGGAGAGCGCTTCTGCCACGCGGGCCTGCGCAAGGCCCGGATTCTCCGCCACCACATCGAGCACGGCGTATTGCGCCGGCGAAATGTCGTGCGGCTTGAAGCGCGCCTTGAGATCGCGGAACGACCACATCTGCGCGCGACGCAACGCGTAGCCCGTGGCTTGGGACAACACGGTCAGCTTCAGATCGCCCGCGGCTGTGGAGCCAACCTCCTCGTCTTCCAGGTGCTCCCCCATGGGCTTGAATATTCCTCAACCGACTTGGACGCCACGCGGATCTCGCGCGGCTTCACCTAACGACGGTCGCACGCCGAAGGATCTGCGCGTCCGGCCGCAAAGTCAGCACACGACCTCGAATATTCATTGTGCATGCCAATAGGTGTGGTTGTCACGCAATCTCGTCGGACGCCCGCAACGAAGGTTAAAGAGGCGTTTGCGCGTCGGAACCGGCTGCCCCCGGATAGCACAATGCCGGCCTCGGGGGGCCGGCATCGCAAAAGGCAAGCCCTTGCTGGCTCAGGCGCCCATCTTCTTGAGCGCGGCCGAGACCTTGTGGCGGATGACGTGGAAGCCGCGCTTGCTCTCGTCGACCATCCAGTTCATCTGCAGCGAGCGCCGCGGGCCGGCGAAGGGCGGATGCCCGTGCCAGGACGTCTCCGAGCGCTTGAAGATCAGCATGGTGCCGTTGTCGGGCGCGACCTCCGCGGCGTAGTCCTCGAGGTCGTGGCTGTTGCGCAGGATGCGCAGCCGGCCCATTTTCTGCGACCACTCGCGGTTGAGATAGAGCAGGACGGTGATGATCTTGTCCTTGCTGTCGGTGTGGATCTGCCCGTCCTTAGCGCGCGTGTGTCCGCGCAGCGAGTACATCTTCGGCCGGCCGGCGAGTTCGACGCCGAACTTCTCCTCGATGACCTCCTCGAACTCGCGGCTGTCGAGATCGGCGATCACGTCCTTGATCAGCATGTCGGTGGTCAGGCTCTCGAGCGGGAATGATCCACCCGAGGGGATCGGCGGGAACGAATCGTTCACACGCTCGATGGTGTCCTTGCCCACGACGTTGGGGATGATCGTGTACTCGTAGGGGTCGTGCTCGACCTTTGCGTTCTTCAGCCGATCGATGTCGAGATATCGCATCTGTCCCTGTTCGCTCTTTTCGTGTTCCGCTTCTGTGCGCGTTGCGTGGCGCGTGTCATCCCAACCAGCGATGGCGGGACCACTGGGTTGATCCCGCCGGCGCGTCGCGAC
Source organism: Hyphomicrobiales bacterium (assembly GCA_003963125.1). Classification (GTDB taxonomy): domain Bacteria; phylum Pseudomonadota; class Alphaproteobacteria; order Rhizobiales; family Hyphomicrobiaceae; genus AWTP1-13. Next base: position 54,447 of record RXJK01000064.1, on the reverse strand, counting down.
ATTAGCATCC
>RXJK01000064.1:23629-54374 GCA_003963125.1 Hyphomicrobiales bacterium | reverse complement strand
TGCCGCGGGGTGGCTGATGCGCTGGGCGTGACGGCTGTCCACAAGCAGGTTGCGCCGCAGGGCCTTTGGCGCGTGGTGTCGCCCTGGCTGGGCCCCGCGCCCTCCGAGCGGATGGGGCAGACCGGGGCGCTTTTTGCGCCACCGTGGCCGGACATTGCCATCGCCACGGGGCGGCTTAGCATTCCCTACCTGCGGCGACTGCGGAAGCTCGCCGGCCCGAAGACTTTCACGGTGGTCTTGCAGGACCCGAAGACGGGCCTCGGCACCGCGGACCTCATCTGGGTGCCGGAACACGATCGCCTGCGCGGGGCCAACGTCGTCACCACGCTCACCTCCGCCCACAGCTTTCCGCCGAGCCGTTTCGCGGCCTTGCGGGCGACCGTGCCGGCAGAGATCGCCGCGTTGCCGCAGCCGCGTGTCACGGTCGTGCTCGGCGGCACCGGCGGTGGCTACGCGTTTTCCGAGACCGACATTGCGCGCCTCGCGTCCGCGCTCCGGGCGCTCGCGCACACGGGCACTTCGTTTCTCATCACGCCGTCGCGGCGCACGCCGCCAGCGCTGCTCGCGGCTGTGGACGCCGCCACGGCCGACGCCCCCCGTCTCCTCTGGCGCGGCGAAGGGAAAAATCCGTATCCGGAGTTTCTCGCGCACGCGGACGCGCTGATCGTGACCGCCGACAGCGTCAACATGACGGGGGAAGCCTGCGCGACGGGCCGCCCGGTCTACGTCTTCTTCCCGTCCGAGGGTTCGCCGAAGTTCCAGCGCTTCCACGCCGCGCTGCAAAAGGCCGGCGCCACGCGCCCCCTTCCCCAAGCGCCGCAAACCCTCGAAGCGTGGCGCTACGAACTCCCCGACGCCGCCGCCACCATCGCCGCCGAGATCGAACGCCGCTGGCTCGCCCGCCGCTCGCTCTGACCCGTAGGCCGCATCGCATTTGCGTAATCAGCCGCTTCTACCTGTCATCCCGGCCGGAGCGCGTCAGCGCGGAGAGCCGGGACCCAGGGGCGGCGGCGCGCATGGCACTGGGTCCCGGATACGCGCTGAGCGCGTTCCGGGATGACAGGGGAAAGCGACGGCGACCGGACGTAAGCAACGCGACTTGCTCTCCGGGAGGGACCCGCAAAACGCTGATCCTCCGCGCAAAATGCGCCTGCCCGCTACCCCCAAAAATTTTTGGCACTCGAGCCTTGACGTTGCCAGCGCCGATCCTAAATCGGCGACCGAAGACGGGTGCTCTGCGAGGCCCGGCTTCTGAACATCACTCATGGTTAGGGCATCGAAAGGAGGTTCCTCATGAAGTTCCGCCCCCTGCATGACCGTGTTGTGGTCCGCCGCATCGACGCCGAGGAAAAGACGGCCGGCGGCATCATCATCCCCGACACCGCGAAGGAGAAGCCTCAGGAAGGCGAGGTGGTCGCCGTCGGTCCCGGCGCGCGCGACGAAAAGGGTGTGCTGCAGCCGCTGAGCCTCAAGGCCGGTGAGCGCGTGCTGTTCGGCAAGTGGTCGGGAACCGAGGTGAAGATCGACGGGGAAGACCTGCTGATCATGAAGGAGAGTGACATCCTCGGCGTTCTCGACGGCGCCAAGCCGCAGACGGCGAAGGGTCGCCACCACACCAGCATCGCTGCCTGCCTCGTGGCCGCCGTTGCGGTTGCAGGCGGCGCCGCGGCGTACGTGCTTGGCATGATCTGATCCGAGAGGGAGACGCAAATGTCCGCAAAGGAAGTCAAATTCAATGCCGACGCGCGCGCCAAGATGCTGCGGGGCGTCGATATCCTGGCCGATGCCGTGAAAGTCACGCTCGGTCCCAAGGGTCGCAACGTCGTCATCGAGAAGAGCTTCGGGGCGCCGCGCATCACCAAGGACGGCGTGACGGTCGCCAAGGAGATCGAACTCGAAGACAAGTTCGAGAACATGGGCGCCCAGATGCTGAAGGAGGTGGCTTCCAAGACCGCCGACCTCGCCGGTGACGGCACCACGACGGCGAGCGTGCTGGCGCAGGCGATCGTCCGCGAAGGCGCCAAAGCCGTCGCCGCCGGTGCCAATCCCATGGACCTGAAGCGCGGCATCGATCTCGCCGTGAATGCCGTGGTCGGCAGTCTGAAGCAGCACTCCAAGAAGATCACGTCCAACGACGAGATCGCCCAGGTCGGCACCATCTCGGCCAACGGCGACAACGAGGTCGGCCGCATGATCGCCGAGGCGATGAAGAAAGTCGGCAACGAGGGTGTGATCACCGTCGAAGAGGCGAAGAGCCTCGAGACGGAGCTCGAAGTGGTCGAAGGCATGCAGTTCGACCGCGGCTACGTCTCGCCCTACTTCGTGACCAACGCCGACAAGATGACCGCCGAGCTCGAGGATCCCTACATCCTGATCCACGAGAAGAAGCTGTCGGGTCTGCAGCCGCTGCTGCCGCTTCTCGAAGCCGTGGTGCAGACGGGCAAGCCGCTGCTCATCGTCGCCGAGGAGGTCGAGAACGAGGCGCTCGCCACGCTCGTCGTCAACCGGCTGCGCGGCGGCCTGAAGGTCGCGGCCGTGAAGGCGCCAGGCTTCGGTGACCGCCGCAAGGCGATGCTCGAAGACATCGCTGTCCTGAGCGGCGGGCAGGTGATCAGCGAGGACCTCGGCATCAAGCTCGAAAACGTCACGCTGAACTTGCTGGGCCGCGCGAAGAAGGTGACGATCGATAAGGAGAACACGACGATCGTCGACGGCGCCGGCAAGAAGGCCGACATCGACGCGCGCGTGAAGCAGATCAAGGCGCAGATCGAGGAGACCACCTCCGACTACGACCGCGAGAAGCTGCAGGAGCGCCTCGCAAAGCTCGCCGGTGGCGTGGCCGTGATCAAGGTCGGCGGCGCCACGGAGATCGAGGTCAAAGAGCGCAAGGATCGCGTCGACGATGCGCTGCATGCAACGCGCGCCGCGGTCGAAGAAGGCATCCTGCCGGGTGGTGGCGTAGCACTGCTGCGCTCGCTCAAGGCGATCGAGCAGATCAACGTCGCCAACGAGGACCAGCGCACGGGCCTCAACATCGTGCGCCGCGCGATCCAGGCGCCGGCGAAGCAGATCGCCACGAACGCGGGCGAGGACGGCTCCGTCATCGCCGCGCGCATCCTGGAGAACGCGACCTACACCTGGGGCTATGATGCCCAGACGGGCGAGTACGGCGACATGATCGCCAAGGGCATCGTCGATCCGACGAAGGTGGTGCGCACCGCGCTGCAGGACGCGGCGTCCGTCGCGGGGCTCCTGATCACGACCGAAGCGATGATCGCGGAGAAGCCGAAGAAGGAGACACCGGCCGCGCCGCCCATGGGCGGCATGGACTACTGATCCGCAGTCGGGGGGAAGCGGCGGCAGGGTACCTGGGCGTGCCCTGCCGCTTTCGCGTTCCGAGGTGGCGCGCGAACACGGGCTCCGCCCTTAACGGTTATTATTTACCGGTTAATTTAACCAGTCGAATTGAAGGCAATTGCGGGGATAGCAAATTTCTGGCGTTCGTTAAGAGGTTGGAAACGATCTCGGGACGACGCCATGAAACTTGCCTCCAAGCTTACGCTCGCAGTAGCCGCCTTGACCTGGTCGCTTGCCCCCGCCTCGGCAGCGACCTGGACCATCATCTGCCCCGCACCGGAAATCGACGGTCCGGCCGGGCTTTCCGCTCTCGCCGCGCTGATCTCGATCGGCATGGTCGCCTACGATCGCCTGAAGGCCTAAGCCGGCTTAGCATTTGCTTCGGAAAGCGCCTGCACGCGGCGATGCGCGCGGGCGCTTTTCGTTTGCGCGTGACGCTGACACTCGCGCGCTTTGGATTAAGCAAATTTCAACCTTCGCATTCCGCGGGCGGAGGATGCCTGTAGTTTTCCGGCCGGGCGGCAAAGGATGGGCATGATGCAGATGGCCGGCGCGCAGACCCTTCACGAGCGGATCACGGAGCCGGGTCTCCCGCGCATCGTCGCGTGGATGTTGATCGGCATCGCCGAGGTCTTGGCGACGAGCTACCTCTTCGAGATCAACGCCGTCGGCGATCCGACGCGCAATCCGATCTACTATGCGACGTCGCTCGTGCGCCTGCTGCTGATCGCGACGCCGTTCTTCGCCTTCCTGGTGTGGCCGCGGCGGCAGGGGATCGTCGAAACGTGGGCCCGCTTCCAGGCGACGCACAACTGGACGCGCGCGCTGGCGTTCAATCTCGCGCTGTTCGCGATGCTGGCTGCCGCTTCGGTCTACATCACGCACGAGGCCGCGCAGCGGGGCGCGCCGCCGTGGGAGCTTCTGCCGCCGTTCCTCGCGCTCGTTGCGGCAACGGGGCTCTCGATCCTGCGCATCGACGTGCCGCTGCGCGCGCTCGCCGAGATCGCCTGGTCGGAGCGCTGGGCGGTGCTTATATCGCTCGCCGCCGGCATTCTCGTGACGCTGGCCTCGAACGAAGTGATCGCCATCTTCTGGCCCGTGCTCGCCGACGCGACACTCAGCATCTCCGGTGCCATCGTCTCGCTCGTGATGCCCTCCGTCGTGGTCGACCCCATCGAGCGCTCGCTGGGCACCAACAGCTTCAAGGTCATCGTCGATCAATCGTGCTCGGGCTACGAGGGCCTGGCGCTCGTCACGGGCTTCGTCAGCATCTACCTGTGGACGTTCCGCAAGAGCCTGCGGTTTCCTGCGGCATTCCTGCTCTATCCGCTCGGGCTGTCGGCGATCTGGCTGCTCAATTCCGTGCGCATCGCGGTGCTCACGCTGATCGGCGCCAATCTTTCCCCGCAGATCGCGGCGCAAGGCTTCCATTCGCAGGCCGGCTGGATGGCCTTCCTGCTCGTGTCGATCGGCCTCACGCTGCTCTCGCGCAAGCTGAACCTGATGGCAGTCCGCCCGACGACCGGAACGATCGCGCGCGTGCGTTCGCGCGCCGAGATCTTCGTGCTGCCCTTCATCGCCTTGATGGCAGGCACGATGCTTGCGCAGATGCTCGCGCCCTATGACCGCGCGGCGTACGTGATCAAGGCAGGGCTCGTCGCGGCGGTTCTGTTGAGCCTGCGGCGCTACCTGGTGCCGGCGGTGGAACGCACGTCATGGCTTGCCGTGGCCGCGGGCGGGGCGATCGGCCTCGCCTGGATCGTGTCGGATCCCGGTGCCGGACAGCCGCACGGTATGGGCGACTGGCTCCTCTCGCTGGGGCCGGGCCTTGCCTTCCTCTGGCTCGCGGTCCGCGGCATCGGCACGATCGTGCTCGTGCCCATCGCGGAGGAACTCGCTTTCCGCGGCTATCTCTACCGGCGCTTCATCGCCCGTGATTTCGAGAGCGTGCCGGCGATGCAGATCTCGTGGCTGGGCCTTGTGGTCAGCTCGGTGCTGTTCGGCGTGCTGCACGAGAGGTGGCTGGCGGGCAGCCTGGCGGGCGTCATCTTCGCGCTGGTGATGATCCGCACCGGGCGCGTGCGTGACGCCATCGTCGCGCATGCCATCGCCAACGCAATGATCTTCGCGTGGGCGCTCGCCTTCCGGCAGTGGTCGCTACTCTGACAGCAAAAGGCCCGACGCGCGGTGCGCATCGGGCCTCAAATCCATCTATCGCGACGACTACTTCAGCGGGCGATACGCCGGCTCCGGTTCGCCGAGCTTGATGCTCAAACCGAGCCGCGCCACGAAGAACGAGTCCTTCCAGTCGACGTTCGTCGTTGCATAGCAGCCACCGCAACCTCCTGTCGGGATGTTGTAGGTGTGAGCGCTCTTTCCCAGGTCCACGTAGAGAGCTTCAAGGCGCAGCAGATGCCGCTCGGACCGAAACATCTCGATACCGCCACCGTAGACGAAGCCGCTGGCGAAGCCGCTTTCTCGGTCGACAAAGGCAGTGAACGTGTTGTCTTCGAAGCGGTGCGCACGCTGTGCGTAAGCCCAGCCCGCCGTGCCGTACAGCAGAAGATCCTTATGGATGGTCGTGCCCAAACGTCCGCGGACAGTACCGAACCAATCGAGAGTCGTCCTATAGAAGCTCCCCGTTTGGGTCGCGTTCGTCTCGAGCGATGCATAGTTGATATCGGTCTCGACACCAAAAACCCAGCGATCGCACTGCCAAGAATAGCCAGCGAGCGCACCGCCGACGAAGCTGTCGTCCGTCTTTTTGATCTTGGCTTCAGAGACCGGAGCTTGGTCGGCATGTAGCCATGCCCCACCGACCGTGCCGCCTACGTAAGCGCCCGAGAACGGTCCCTTGTTGCAACTGGCGGAGGCGGGGTTGGCCCACAGGAGCCCGGCGAAGCCGAGCGCTGCCGCAGCGCGAAGCGCAAATTGCATGCACATCTCCGTGTCGATGCGGTCTTGGACGCGACCAACACTTGCAGTGCCAACGCTGTACGGGGAGCGGCTCACGCAGCGAGCCGTTAGAGTTTTGTTTATGTGATGCGATGCGATTCGAGAACGCGCACGGGCCGCAATTTGCGGGAGGCGGACGAAAACCGGACGAGTTGCAGGTCGCCCGCTGGCGCGAGGGCCACAGGTCAGCGTGAGCGCGAGCAGCCGCTTCGCGCGCAAGCGGACGTTCGGAGCCGGCAGATCTAGGGCTTCAGCGACAGGATGTAGGCGATGATGTCCCGGATCTCGGAGACCTTGAGCTGCGTGTCCGGCATCGCGGGATGCGGGATGATGATGCGGCCGGCCAGCTGCTCGGCGGTCAGGTTCGGACGCGCGGCGATGGAGGCGAAGCTCTTGATGTCCGTGTTCGCGGTGGCGGTGGCGGTGGCAGCGGGTGCCACGGCGTGACAGGTCGCACACAGGCGCTCGGCGAGTTGCTTGCCGGCTGCCGCATCACCGAGGCCGAGGCGTGGCTGGGCGGCGGCGCTCGCCACGGAAAGAACCGCAAAACCAGCCGCAGCGGCGATCATGGAAAGCTTCATCGACCGTGCCTCTCCGTTCGTGACTTCGGCTTTCCTAGCCGCGGAGCGAAGAGGGCACTTTGATCGAGATCAGAGAGGTGGCCGGCCGCCGCTGCGGCATCAACCACCTGCTATCTACACCGTTCTACACCGTTGCGCCGATGGCGGCGCGATAGTGGAGGTTCCCGAGCCGGCAATGGGCCACGCGCCATTCGGCGGGACGCCGGTCGATACTGAAGATCACCCGGTCGAGCTTCAGCAGCGGCAGGCCTTCGGCCACCCCGAGCTTGAGCGCCACGTCACCACGGGCTTCGGCAAGCGTTACCCGTTCCTCGGCGTGGCCGAGCAGTACCTGGTTCGCCGACGCCGCGCCCGTTACCGTGTAGGCCCCCGGCGAAACCGACGGGAAGAGATCGGCCGGCAACGCCACCTGCTCGTGCATGAACGGCACGCCCTCGAGGATGCGGAGCTGCGTCACGCAGTGGACGGTGTGACCGGGCCTGAGCTTGAGGCGATCGCAGGCGTAGGCGTCCGCTTCGACCGTGGTGACGCCGGTGTCCGCGCACGCCGGTACGATGCGGCGTCCTGCATTGTCCCACAGGCACTCGTAGCGCTGCGCCAATTCGTCCGCCGACTGGTCGCGCACGAACGTGCCGCGGCCCTGCTGGCGGATGACGAGATGGGCCTGCTCCATCCAGTCGAGCGCCTTGCGCACGGTGCCGGCGCTCAAGCCGTACTCGCGGGCGATGTCGATCTCGTTGGGGATGGCGGCACCCGGGCGCCAGGCGCCGGAGGCGATACGCTGGATGAGGGCTTCGCGGAGCTGAATGTGCAGCGGCTGTGATGTGAATTTAGGCTCGTGCATTATCTGCTCACTTCCGCGGCAAATCCCATAACGCGCGCGGATTTCGACGTCGCGATGATCGACGCCAGTCCAGGGATTCTCATAGTTTCTTATTCACCGCCGGCTTCGGCCGTCGGCGCCTCATAATTGATGTCGAGAGCAGCTATGCCAGCGCTTTCCCAAAAGAACGGCGAAAGCGCGCGAACGGTGTTGCAACGAACAGTCAACGAACCGCGGCAGGTCCAGCGTCGGACCAAATGAGCTCGGCGGGGATATATACAGATTGTGCCGCCAGCTCCAAACGCATTCTGTCGCAGTTCGTACATTGGCGAACTGGACTGCAGAATATGCGTAGCTCAAGCCGGAAGGCGAAAATCTACGTGCAGTGTCAGATCGGCTGATCAGCAGACAACCGAAAGCGCATCCTCCGTGGTCTGCAGCAATAACCCCGGCGGTCCGCCGGGAAAAGCGATGCGGTATAATCGATTATTGCGGCCTTCGCGGTCACACGTACAGCGATGCCTCGGAGGCGTCTTCCGCGCCGCCCTTCACGAGCCGCAGTTGAACAACATTGTTCGTCTCGGGGAATTGGCCGAGCTGGCCCATCAGGCCATGCAGTTCACGGCGAAGCTCGAGCCGGCGCTCCCGGTGCGCCTCCAGCATGGCGCGGACCTGCGCCATGACTTCCAACTCATTGCGCATGAGCCGTTCGACGAAGTCTTCGGCCAATTGCTGCGAACTTTTGTAACTGTCCACGAACGCACCCTGAAGCAACGATTGCGCATCCTGCCGCATCACGTGATGCAGCTTGGCGATGCCCGACCCGATCACCACGCCAGTAGAGATTGCCCTGTCAGGGTGAAAAATCAGTTAGCGGTGTTTCAAACCGAAGCAGGCGGCACCCGGGCCGGGCCAGCCCGCTGCCGTCCACGCTTTATTGCCGGCCGTCATTCTTGTGCGGAACCATGCGCCGCCAACGTCGTTGTTCCCGATGGATCGGGGCCGGGCAGGGGACGGCAATGCTGCATGACATGTTGGACCAGGCGTCCTATATGGCGCATGGTTACTGCCTGCTTTGGAAGCCGTGGCTGGTGGCGCTGCACGCCGGCTCGGATTTCCTGATTTTTGCTGCCTACTTCGCCATTCCCGTCGCCATCTGGATCTTCGTGAGCAAGCGACCCAACGTCGAGCTCAAGAACATGGCGTTGATGTTTGCGGCCTTCATCCTGTGGTGCGGGCTGACGCACATCATCAATCTCGTCACGCTGTGGGTGCCGGTCTACGAGTTCCAGGGCTGGGTGAAGGCGATCACGGCCGCCATCTCCGTGACAACGGCCGTATCCATGTTTCCGCTGATCCCCCGAGCGCTCGCCATCCCGAGCCCGAACGAACTTCAGCTCGCCAACCGCAAGCTCGCGCTCGAGGTCGAGGCGCACCAGGCGACGCTCGCCGCGCTTGAGAAGACGCGCGACGAACTCGAGGCACGTGTCAAGGCGCGCACGCGGGAACTGGAAGAGATCACGACGCGCTTCCGGCTGCTGTTCGAGCGCGCCCCCGTCGCCATGCTGATGTGCGACGACAACGGCGACATCCGCCAGATGAATACGCAGGCCGAGCGTCTCTTCGGCTATCCCGAGAGCGAGCTGACGGGGGTGCCGGTGGAAACGCTGATTCCCGCGCGCCACCGGGACGCGCACAAGGGCCTGCGCGCGGACTACGTGAAGGCCGCGACGGTGCGGGCGATGGGGCCGGATCGTGAGCTTTCCGCGCGCGCCAAGGACGGCACCGAGTTCCCCGTCGAGGTGGGCCTCAACCCGATGGAAGTCGAAGGTCACACGTTCGTCGTTGCCTCCGTCGTCGACATCTCGGAGCGGCGGCAGCGGGAAGAGCAGATCAAGATGCTGCTGCGGGAGGTCAATCACCGTTCGAAGAACATGCTGGGCGTGGTGCAGTCGATCGCGCGCTACACGGCGGCCAGCGACGGCGCGGAGTTCGCACAGCGCTTCTCCGAGCGCGTCCGGGCACTGGGCGCGAGCCAGGATCTCCTCATCAATTCGGACTGGCGCGGCGCCGAGATGGCCCAGCTCGTGCGCTCGCAGATCGAGCACTTCAAGGACCTGATCGGCACGCGCATCCAGCTGCACGGTCCGGCCCTGCGCCTCAGCCCCGCGGCCGCGCAGACGATCGGCATGGCCCTGCACGAACTGGCGACCAATGCCGGCAAATACGGTGCGCTGTCGGGCAGCGGCGTCATCGTCATCGAGTGGCGGCTGCTCGACGATCGCCTGCTCGTCTCGTGGCGGGAGCGCGGTGGCCCGCGCGTTGCCACGCCGACCCGGCGCGGCTTCGGCATGACGGTGATCGAATCCCTGACCAAGATGGGCCTCTCCGGTGAGGTGCACCTCGACTTCGAGCCGGAAGGCTTGAGCTGGCGGCTCGACTGCCCGTCGGAGCGCGTGCTCGACCGGCATCAGCACGTCGAGCCCGCGTAGGCAAACCGAGACGGCTCAGCGCGTGCGCACCGCGGAGAAGCGGCGGCTGGACGCTTCCATGCGGGCGCGACGGGCGGCCGCATAGTTCATGCGCGCGTTGCGATAGACCCGGACGGGCACCGGCGGCACCAACAGCCGCGCAGTCGGAGGCGCGGGCACGGCCGCGACATTGAGGCCGTGCGCCAGCCGGTTCGCCGAAGCCATGACCTCGGGCGTCGGCGGTGCCTCTTCGGTGCACTCGCCGCGCTGGATGGGCAGTTCGCCACGCATCATGCGCACGAGCCTGAGCATGCGCCGCGGCACCACCGGGGCGGTGGCATCCTGGTCGCCGTCACGCACCAGATAGCGCGTGCTGCAGATCGACACGTGGGGCGGAAGCCGCACGCGCTCGAAGCTGTCGTAGGCCTCCTTGAGGTTCTGCCAGAACTCGCTCCAGGGCTGATGGCGTTGCGCTGCGATGTTGGCGGGCGTCATGCGGAAGGGGAACACGTGGATCGAGATCGCATCCTGCCCGCCTTCGATCGCCTGTTCGGCAAGCGTGAAGATCTCCTCCATGACCGGGTTGGTCATGGCGTAGCAGCCGATCGACGAGCAGCCGCCATGCACCAGGATCGCCGATCCCGTGCGCTGCTGGGCGCGATCGAGCGCGTTGGGATAGCCGATGTCGAGCGCGCGCGGCCATCGCCCGTGACGATGAAGCTGCGCCGCGCTGACGCTGTAGATGCCTTCGGGAGCCTGGCGATCGCCTTCGCGCTGCTTGGGGCCGAGCTTGCCCGACCAGTAGCAGATCGGATAGGTGGCGAAGCGCTCGAAAACGCCATCGCGCTTCATCCAGAGTTCGAGTTCGGACTCGGCCTTGAAGATGCGAATGAAGATCGCGCTGCCGGCCTCGAAGCCCTGCTCGCGCAGGCGACGCTCACGATCAGCGGGCGTCGGCACGCCGGCGGGCTGAAGGGGCGTGGGCATGTTGACACGGCGCAGCGCCGTCTCGCGCAAAGCGGTCGTGCTGGTGCCGTTCGCATCGCCCGTAGCAAAAGCCACAGTCGCGGCCGCATGCGCTGCGAGTACGACACCGGCAAAAGTCAGCGAACGAAAAGGCGAGACAAGCAGGAACGCAGATGGCATCGAGCTTTTCCGTGACTTGAGGCTTTCTCAGATGTCTCCGGTCCGGGCGCATTTGCCTCGGTGGCGCAAGCGGGCGCCGACAGCCGGAGGACGTTTCCGCGATCGATGCCGATCCATGCATCGGCGAACGCGACGACGACGTGGCCGGTTCAAAGGCGCGCTCAGAGACCGGCGCAACCCGTCGTGATCTCTTCGCTACCAACGGAGTTTGGCGATGGAAGGGCAATGGCATAGCGCCCGTCGCACACGCTCACCTTCGGCGGAAGCTTCGCCGTTTCGAAGGCGTCGTAGCCCTGCTTGAGGTTCTGCCAGAACTCCATCCACGGCATCTCGCGATAGTGGATGAGGTTCTCTTCCGTCATGCGGAACGGGAACACGTGCACGTGGAAGCGGCGCTGGCCGCTGCGCAGCGCGGCTTCGACGAGTGTCCAGATCTCTTCGATCACAGGGTTCGTCATGGCGTAGCAGCCGACGGACGCGCACGCGCCGTGCACCATGAGGAAAGAGCCCGTACGCCCGAGCGCGCGGTCGAATGCGTTGGGAAAGCCCAAATTGAAAGAGCGGTGGTAGTTGCTCTTCGGATTGAGCGCGCGCGCGTCGACCGTATAGAAGCCTTCCGGCGACTGGCGGTCGCCTTCGACCATTTTTGGTCCGAGCCGCCCCGACCAATTGCAGATCGGATAGGTGGCGAAACGTTCGAAGGACTTGCCCTTCTTCATCCAGAGTTCGAGTTCGAACTCGCGCTTGAAGATGCGCACGAAGATCGGTGCGCCTTGCGTGAGGCCCTGCGCTTTGAGGCGGCCCGCGAGGTCCGAGAGATCGGGCGTCCCCGGTAGCGGTGCGCCGGTCATGGCGATCGAGGCACGCTTGATGATCTCCTCGTTGATCGCGTCCTGATCCGTGGGGATGCGCCAGAAGATCGGGGGGAGCACGATGCGATGCGAGGATGGCGGCTCACCCGGCCGCGGCGAGCGATCGAACACGTCCGGGAAGAGCCAAACGTACGCGAGGCCCGCGACCGCAACGGCGGCGATGCACACGGCGACCACGATGCGCATCAGCTTCTTCACGGGTCGCCTTCTACCTGCGGAAGCCGCCAGCAAGGTTCACGAGGAACCCGATAGCACAGTTCTGCGGAAGCGAAAGCTTCGGCCCCGTGGGCCCCGATCAATTCTGCTGCCAGAAGCTCATGCCGGAAGGCTGGCGGCGCGGAGCCTGGGTGAGGCCCGAGCGCTGCGTCTCGTCCAGCGGCTTGCTTGTCTCGGCGCTGGCGAGGCCGCGCATCTTCGGGCCGGGTACGATGACCTGCTGCTCCGCCATCTGTTCGCCCGGCTTCGGGGAGAAGGGCGTCGGCGTCGGCTTCATGAAGGTCGGACAGGCAGCGAGCGGGTTGAGGCTTTTGGGATCGGCGTTGTTCTTCATCGCCACGTTGACCACGTAGCGCTTGTTGCAGACGGCGACCGTCGGCAATTGCCGCGTGACTTCGAAGTAGTCGTAGCCCTCTTTCAGCGTGGCCCAGAAGGCGTAGGCCTCGTGGTTCTGATGCCGCTTCATGTTCGCTTCCGTCATGCGGAAGGGGAACGCGTGCACCTGGAACGTGTCGTTGCCGCCGAGGAAGCTCTCGCGCGCGATGGCGTAGATCTCTTCCATCAGCGCGTCCGTCATGGCGTAGCAGCCCGCGGATTTGCACTTGCCGTGGATCATCAGGTAGTCGCCGGTGCGGCCCTGGGCGCGATCGTAGACGTTCGGGAAGCCCAGGTTGAAGGCGAGGTGGTATTTCGAATCCGGGTTCATCTGGTCGCGCGCGACCGTGTAGAAGCCTTCGGGCGCCTGCCGGTCGCCCTGCTTGACCTTGGGGCCGAGGTCGCCCGACCAGTTGCAGATCGGGTAGGTCTTGAAGTGATAGAAGTGGCCGTCGGGGCGCTGCTTCCAGACTTCGAGCTCCGATTCTTCCTTGAACACGCGGACGAAGATCGGCGCCTGCGGGTCCATGCCCTTCTTGCCGAGCAGCATCATCGTGTCTTTGGAAAGCGGCCGCAGGTGTGGCGCCAGTTCCACCTGCGCGCACGACGCCAGCACGCACGCCGTCGCCATGACGGCGACCGCGGCCACAAGCCGGCGGAGGAAATCCCTCGCGATGATCACGTCCATACGCTGTGCCCCAGACGCAAGAAGATCACCAATGATTCTCAGAAGTTAACATCCCGTTAAGATTACGGGAAGGCAGCCTGCATGGTTAACGGCGGCTTGCCGCAGGCGGGGTTGCAAAGGCAGTTGGACCGCAATCTCAGAGGGTGCGGCCGATGGCCAGGAACTTGTCGTGGCGCTGGTTGCGAATGGCGTCCGGCGACTGCCCCGCGAAGTCGTTGAGCGCCTTGGCGATGGCGTCCCCGGTGCGCTTGATGATCATGGACGGATCGCGGTGTGCGCCGCCCACAGGCTCGGTGACGATCACATCGATGACGCCCAGCGTCTTCAGGTCCTGCGCGGTGATCTTCATGCTGGTGGCGGCATCGATGGCGCGGGCGGCATCCCGCCAGAGGATGGACGCCGCGGCCTCGGGGGACGCGACCGTGTAGATCGAATGCTCCAGCATCAGGACGCGGTTGGCCGTGGCGATGGCGACGGCACCACCCGAACCGCCTTCGCCGATCACAACGGTGACGATGGGTACGCCGAGCGACAGGCAGCGGTCGGTGGAGCGGGCGATGGCCTCGGCCTGGCCGCGCTCTTCGGCCCCGATGCCGGGGTAGGCGCCGGCCGTATCGACCAAGGTAATGACCGGCATGGAGAATTTCTCTGCGAGATCCATCAGGCGGACGGCCTTGCGATAGCCCTCCGGACGCGCCATGCCGAAGTTGTGCTTGATGCGGCTCTCGGTGTCCGAGCCCTTCTCGTGGCCGATCACGACCACGGAGCGGCCGCGGAAGCGGCCCATGCCGCCCATGATGGCGGCGTCCTCGGCGAAATAGCGGTCACCGGCAAGGGGTACGAAATCCTCGATCAGAGCATTCACGTAATCGAGGCAATGCGGCCGGTCGGGATGGCGCGCAACCTGGGTCTTCTGCCAGGGGCTCAGCTTGGCGTAGGTGTCGACCAGCGCCGCCTGGGCCTTCTGCTGCAGCTTGTTGATCTCGTCGTCGAGGGATACCGACGCGTCCTGATTAGCGTTCAGCGTCTTCAGATCCGCGACTTTGCTCTCGAGTTCGGCGATCGGCTTCTCGAAGTCGAGGTAGGTGCGCAAGGTCGTCGCTGGGCGGTCCATCGGGCGTGAAGCTTCTTCGGTTCTCGGCGCGGCGCCGGCGGCCACCGGAGGCGGCTCGAGCGGCAGCTGTTTCTGGTCTTCAGAGTCATCGGTCATAGGGCAGCGCCACTCTCGTTCCTACCGAATAGTGCTGCCGGGCCGGACAGTTGTACCGAGCAGCGCCCAAGTCAAGCCAGCACCGTGCGCGCATTAAGCTGAATGCGCGGGCAAATCATGTTGAACATAGTAAACGCCCGGCGTGTAACGGTTTCGCGGCGGCCGGGCCGTCGCGCCCCTCAGCCGAGCTTCGACTGCGCCAGCGGATGGTTCTCGAACACGATCTTCTTCAGGCGCTCTTCCAGAACGTGGGTGTAGATCTGCGTCGTCGAGATGTCGGCATGGCCGAGGAGCTGCTGCACGGCCCTCAAATCCGCACCGCGATCGAGAAGATGGCTCGCGAAGGCATGGCGCAGGACGTGCGGCGAGACTTTCTCCGGGTCGATACCGGCTTCCTCGGCGAGCGCCTTCAGCTCCTGCCCGAGCCGCTGGCGCGTCACGTGGCCCTCGGCGCCGCGCGAGGCGAAGAGCCAGCGGGACGGCAGCATGCGCGAGAGGCCCTCGTCGGCTCCGTCAGATCCGGCTGCGAGGTAGGCATCGAGGGCGGCCTTGGCGGCGGGGTTGAGAGGCACGAGGCGCTCGCGGCCGCCCTTGCCCTTGATGGTGAGCACGCGCGGGTCGCCGGCGATGACCGACCGCGGCAGGCCGACGAGTTCGCTCACGCGCATGCCGGTGGAGTAGAGCATTTCGAGCAGCGCATAGAGCCTCAACGCACGCACGCGCTCGCGGCCCTGGGAGGGCGCGATGCGCGCCTGCGCCGCGGCGATCAGCCGGTCGACCTCGGCGACGCTCAGCGTCTTCGGCAAGCTGCGGCCCTTCTTCGGACGCTCGACGCCGTGGGAGGGATCTTCGGCCATCAGGCCTTCGGCGACCATGAACTTGCACAGCTGGCGCACCGCGGAGAGGTGGCGCGCGCGCGTGGTCGGCGCCATACCCTGGTCGCCAAGGGCTGCAATGTAGGCCGTGATATCGGCGCCGGTCGCTTCCGCGAGCAGCTTGTCCCGTTGCGCCAGGAAGTGCGCGTAGCCCCCGAGATCGCGGCGGTAGGCGTCGAGCGTGTTCGGTGCGGCGCCTCGTTCGGCCGCCTGCATTTCGAGAAACGCCTCGATGGCGTGGTCGTCGCTCATGGGCGGGTGATCATGGTGCGTAGCGCGGCCAGACGGGGAGCAGCGCTTCGAGGGCGAGACGGCGCGCGTCCGCTTCGAGGCCGATCTTGCGCAGCGCGCGAATGGCATCCCCGAGCGGCAGGTTGTTGGCGCCCTCGGGGCCGTTGGGACCCAGCGCCTTCATGACGAGCAGGATGGTGCGGGCGGCATCCTTGCGCTTGGCGCTCTCGGCAAGCTCGGCGAGCACGCCGGTTTCGGGCAGGTAGCCGCCCTTGGGCTGCGGCACGCGGTTGGCGGCATCCCACAGCGGCACGGGGACGTCGATGTCGAGGGCATCGAGCACGGTGGCGAGGCGGTTCAGGGCATCCGCGCTGAGGCGGCCGCGGGTCGCCAGATCTTCCATGATCGCAAGCGTGCCGGGGCGCCACGTGTTGCGGGCGGGATCGACCACGTCGATCAGCGCCGTCCAATGCGGCACCGTCGCGGCCACCTGTCTCGCCTCCGGGATACGGTTCGCGGCCAGCATGGCTTCGGCGAGCGCCTCGGCGAGCACGGGATCGTTGCCGACCTCGGAGGCCGGGAAGGCCGCGGCGATCACCTGCGCCATCTGCATTCCGAAGCCCGCCCGCCGGGCCTCCCGCTCGATGCCGCTCAGGGCCTCACTGCGCCGGCCGCCCTGCTCGGCGAGGCGGAATTGCAGGGCACGGCGCAGCGCGAGATCGCTTTCGCCCTGGCCGACCTGCGCCTGGCGGTAGATGTCGGCGACGGCCTGTGGACTTAGCGCATTCACGCGCAGAGCCGCATCGGCGGCCATGATGCGCGCATGCGGATCGGCACGCTGGTCCATGGCGATGACGGCGAGGAGCGCCGGCTCCGCCCGCTCGGCAAGCTGGCGCGCATTCACTGGGCCCAGCAGTTCCAGGAACCGGTAATCGAGCAGCAGCACCCGCTTCGGGAGCGCGATGCGCGGCTTCGTCTCTTCCGCGATGCCCGACAGGGCGGCGAGCGGCAATTCGGCTTCAAGACCTTCTTCGCGCGCGAGGCTCGCGGCGAGCCCCGCGCCGTTGCGATCGCCCGCGACGGCGGCGCAATAGCCGACGAGCAGCTGGATCTCGCCGCGCAGACGCTCCGGCAGGCCGGAGCGCGGATCGGACAGCGAGCGGATGTAGTCGCAGCCCTTCTGGGCATCACCCAGCCCGATATCCTTGCGCGCCATCAGCGCGGAGACGACCGGGCTCTGGGCATTCGCACCGGCTTCCGCCATCTCCGCCAGCAGCCCGGAGCGATAGAGCGCTTCGAGCCGCACGGCGAGGAAGTGGTCGGCAGGCGCGCCGGTGGGCGGCGGGGCCGAAGAGAGCAGCATGCGCTTCCACAAGGCGAACAGCGTCGGCGAGCGCGGCGGCAGTTCGAGCGCGCTCAGCAATTTCTCCAGACCGGCGATATCGAGCCCGCGCCAGAGTTCGAGCGGCAGGCCGGAGCCGTCGGGTGCGGCAATGGGATCGAGGTCGAGCTTTTCGACCACCGGCGTGCGCGCCTGCGGCCGCTGGTATGGCCCGGGCGGCGGCGGTGGCAGGTCATCGGAAGCGGGCGGCGGCCGGTCCCGCGGCTCGGTAGGCTTCTTCTCGCTGCTGCGGGCCGGAGGCGGAGTTTTGAAGGGCGTCCAACCGTCCTGGGCGTGCGCAGGAGCTAAAGGCAGAAAGCCCGCCACGAGGGCGAGAACGAACAGCATCGGAGCAGTTGATCGAAGCATCGGCCTGAACATGCCCGCGGTCTCTGCCTCAGCGACGAACCTTGATGCCGGGGACAGGCGTCGACATTTCCTTCTGCGGCGGTTCCAGCAGCACCGCCAGGGCGTACAGGCCGCCATAGATTGTTCCGCAGATGATGCCGACAACGGTCAGGAAACGGAACAGACTAGGCATCGCAGCTGAGCTCCCTCCACCTATGGTTCAAACCATGGTGACGCTATTATGTCGCTCGACGCGGGCGCCGCGTGTGATAAAGCCTCGGAACGGAACGAGGCCGTAAGGCCCATGAACCTGATTTGCAAGCCGAAACGTCGGCGGAGTTCGGGTCAGGGCGTGGTCGAGGAATGAATGATGCGATTCGTCCCGGCAGGCAAAAAGCCGGACACGCGATCCGCAGAGATCGCCGCCATCCAGCAAGCGCTGGGCGGACGATCGATCGTGCTCGTCGGCATGCCAGGCTCGGGCAAGTCGGCGGCAGGCAAGCGCCTCGCGCCGCGCCTGGAGCTGCCGTTCATGGATGCCGATACCGAAATCGAGAAGGCCGCCGGCAAGACCATCGCCGAGATCTTCGCGGAAGATGGCGAGCCCTTTTTCCGCGACGGGGAGCGCCGCGTCATCGCGCGCCTCCTGTCCAGCGGTCCGGCCGTGATCGCGACAGGTGGCGGGGCCTTCATGACGCCGGCCGTGCGTGAGGATATCGGCACGCGCGGCATCTCCGTTTGGCTGCGGGCCGAGCTTCCGCTGCTACTGCGCCGCGTGCAGCGTCGAACACACCGCCCGCTGCTCGTGAAGGATCCCGAGGGTACGCTAAAGCGGCTGCTCGAAGTGCGATACCCTGTCTACGCCACCGCAAATGTAGTGGTGGAGGCGCGCGACCTGCCGCACGAGACGATCGTCAACGACATCATCGACAAGGTGGCGGAGTTCCTGCGCCAGGACCGGGCGCGCGTCGACGATGGCGCCGTCGCACTGGGCAATCACAACGGGACGGCATCGACGTGAGCACTGGGCCGAAGTCAGCGCCGGCGGCGGTCCCCGTCGCCCTGGGCGCGCGCTCTTATGACGTTTTGATCGGGCGCGGCCTGCTCGCCGAAGCCCCCCGCCTCATTGCCGAGAAGGTGGGCGCGGCCAAGATCGGCATCGTCACCGACAGCGCGGTCGCCAAGCTGCATCTTGCTTCGCTCGAAGCGGCCTTGAAAGCCGCAGGGCGGCATGCGGGCACGCACGTGGTGCCCTCCGGCGAAAGCTCGAAGGGCTTTCCGGAATTGTCGCGGCTGTGCGAAGCGCTGCTCGGCATGCGGCTCGAGCGCAAGGATCTCGTCATCGCGCTCGGCGGCGGCGTTATCGGCGACCTTGCGGGCTTTGCCGCGAGCATCATCCGGCGCGGCATCCGCTTCGTGCAGATGCCGACGACGCTGCTCGCCCAGGTCGACAGTTCCGTCGGCGGCAAGACCGGCATCAACACGCCGCAGGGCAAGAACCTCGTCGGCACCTTCCACCAGCCGAGCCTCGTCCTCGCCGACCTCGACGTGCTCGGCACGCTGCCAGACCGGCAGTTCCGTGCTGGCTACGTGGAAGCGGCGAAGTTCGGCCTGCTCGGCGATGCGGGCTACTTCGGCTGGCTCGAGCGGAACAGCAACGCGATCTTCGGCAAGATGCCGGACGTGCTCGGCGAAGCCATCCGCATCGCGGTCGCCGGCAAGGCCGGCGTCGTGGAGCGCGACGAGACCGAGACGGGCGAGCGCATGCTGCTCAACCTTGGCCACACCTTCGGCCATGCGCTCGAAGCCTGGGCCGGCTTCTCCGATCGCCTCCTGCATGGCGAAGCGGTGGCCATCGGCATCTGCCAGGCGTTCCGGTTTTCGGCGCAAGTGGGGCTGGCTCCCGCCGCCGATAGCCAAAGGGTCGAAGCGCATTTCCGCAGCGTTGGCCTGCCAACCCGGATCGCCGACCTGCCGGGGCCGGAACGTCCGGATGCCGCGACGCTTCTGAAGATCATGGGCCAGGACAAGAAGAACTCCGGCGGGCGGCTGACGCTGATCCTGGTCCGTGGAATCGGCCAGGCCTTCGCCACGCGCGAAATCGAGGCGGCAGCGGTACTTGCGTTCCTCGAAGGCGAGATCGCACTCCCCAAAGCTTAACAGGCGCACAATATAAGGTGTGCTACCACTCACGTGGGCGAGGGATCGCCTGCGCCTTTACGTACTTTCCCTGAACGGAGCGACACGAAGGCTGCCTCCAGCCGATCGATAGGCCCATGGAAACCGATATCATCCTGATCGTCACCGCGATCATCCTGATGCTGCTGCTGTCGGCGTTCTTCAACGCAAGCGAGACATCGCTGACGGCGCATTCGCGGGCGCGCATGCACGCGCTCGAACAGGAGGGCAACACGCGCGCGGCGCTAGTGAACCGGCTGCTGCGCAACCCGGAGAAGCTGATAGGCGCCGTGCTGCTCGGCAATACGCTGGTCGACATTCTCGCGGCCTCTCTCGCCTCGGGGCTCGCGGTGATGATGGTCGGCCCCGCGGGCGTCGCCTATGCCACCGCCATCATGACCGTGATGATCGTGATCTTCTCGGCCGTGCTGCCGAAGACCTACGCGCTCGCCTACGCGGACCGGATGGCGCTCGTCCTCGCCCCGCTGATGCGCCTGATGATCATCATCCTCCTGCCCTTCACCAACACCATCCAGTGGGTCGTGCGCCTGCTCTTGAAGCTCACGCCGTCGAGCGAGGACGACGCGGCCAACATCCTCGCTGCGCACGAGGAGATCCGCGGCACCATCGAACTCAAGACCATCGGCGGCGCGGTGGCCAAGGGCGATGCGGCCATGCTCGGCGGCGTGCTCGACCTGCGCGAACTGCAGGTGCTCGACATCATGGTGCATCGGACGAAAATGCAGACCCTCAACATCGGCGATCCGATCGGGCGCATCGTCGACGAGATCATCCGCAGCCCGTACACGCGCATTCCGGTTTGGAAGGACGAGCCCGAGAACATCGTCGGCGTGATGCATACGAAGGACCTGCTCGTTGCCTTGTCCAAACTCGGCTGGGACACGGGCAAGCTCGACATCGAGAGCGTGGTCGCGGCGCCCTGGTTCATCCCCGACACCACCAGCGTGAAGGATCAGCTCAACGCGTTCCTGAAGCGCAAGGCGCAGCTCGCCCTCGTGGTCGACGAGTACGGCGAGGTGCAGGGGCTGATCACGCTCGAGGACATTCTCGAAGAGATCGTCGGCCAGATCACGGACGAGCACGACGTGCAGGATGCGCAGATCCGCGTGCAGGCCGACGGATCGGTCAACGTCGACGGTATCGTCGCGGTGCGCGACTTGAACCGGCACATGGAATGGGACCTGCCGGACGAGGAGGCGACGACCATCGCCGGTCTCGTGATCCACGAAGCGCAGACGATCCCCGAGCCCGGCCAGGTCTTCACGTTCTACGGCTATCGTTTCGAGATCCTGCGCAAGAACCGCAACCGGCTGACAGCCTTGCGGATCAAGCCTGTGAGCGCCAAGGATCGCAAGCGCGTCGAGGCCGGTGCCACGCCGCCCCCGCCATAAGGCCGTTTCAGCGTCAGGCTGACTGCCCCTGTTTTTGCGTTCCCGGCCGAGCGAAGCGAGAGCCGGGACCTTTCCCCGTCGAAGTCCATTTCCACGCAGCAAGGTTCCGGACAGCCTTGCTTGCGCAAGGCTTCCGGGAACGCAGAAAACCGACGTTGCGATCGCAGCTTGGACATAGTCGCCGGGCATGCGACGCACGTGCGCCAGCCTTCTGTTGATCTTGACGGACGCACGTCGCAAGGTTCGGCGTCCGAAGCCACCGTGAGGCAACCCGCATGTCCGGCCTGAACCTTCCCGGTGAATTCACCGTGCGCGCGCTGCTGCTCGGCGAAAGCCTCGACCTCAAGGGTTTGGAACGGTCCGATTCCTACGCCCAGAGCCCGCTCGCCTTCCGTGCGGGCGCGGCTGGCACGGCGATGCTGTTCAAGTCCGGCGCGGCCGTGTTCTTCAACATGACGCCGGTGGAGGAAGAAGATCTCATCCGTGGCCTCGACGGGCGCATCGTCGATCCGCTCGCCGAGCGCGAGATCGAGACCGTCCGAGTCATCGCCAAGGGCGGTGAGGAGGAACTGGTCAGCACGACGGGCGTGCTGCAGGTCAAGGGCGTCGAGCCGGAGCGCCTGTTGCTGATCGCCGAGGCGCTCGCCGTGTCGGTGGGCTTTGCGCACGACGAGCGCCGCATCGCCGGTGCCTTCGATCGCGTGGAGCCGGTAGCTGCCACGCTGATGGAGCGCAAGCTGCCGACGGGCCCGCAGTCCGAACTGCTCGAACAGATCGGCGAGGCGCTGCTCATCCAGAAGCGGCTCGCGGGCCGCATGGACCTCGACGAGAAGCCCGACGTGCTGTGGAACCATCCGGAGCTCGAACGCTTCTGGGCCCGCCTCGTTGACGAATACGACCTGCCGCAGCGGGCCCGCGCCATCGAGCGCAAGCTGACCGTGATCCGCGAGAGCGCCGACATCATCCGCGACCTCATCACCACGCGCACGAGCTTCCGGCTGGAGTGGTACGTGATTGCCCTCATCGCGATCGAAATCGGCATCGGCCTCTACGACCGCTTCTTCAAGTAGGCATCCGGTAACGCGCCGAGCACTTACCTATTGCTGCTTTCCCGGAAGCCGTGCGCCAGCACGGCTATCCGGGATCTTTCAGCATTGAGATGAAACTCTACCGGGAAAGATCCCGGCTCTCGCTGCGCTCGGCCGGGAAGGCAACAAGTGGCGGAATTCCGGAGGGGCCTACACGCCCAAATGCCGATGCATGAGGTCAGGGTCGGCCTTGAGCTCCGCGGGGCTGCCGTTGAACACCACCTCGCCCTTGACGAGGATGACGATACGGTCCGCGATCTCGGTGACGGCGGCAACCGTCTTGTCGACGATGATCGTCGCGATCCCCGTCTCGCGCACCAGGCGCACGATACGCCAGATCTCGTCGCGGATGATGGGCGCGAGGCCTTCGGTCGCCTCGTCCAGGATCAGGAGGCGCGGGTTCGTCAGCAGCGCGCGGCCGATGGCCAACATCTGCTGCTCGCCGCCCGAGAGCTGGTCGCCGCGATGCTCGATGCGCTCGGCAAGCCGCGGGAAGATCTCGATGACGCGATCGTAAGTCCAGTCGCGCGCGGCGTCGGTGCCTTCGCGCGCGGCGATCTCCAGGTTCTCCTTCACGCTCAGCGTCGCGAAGATACCGCGGCCTTCCGGCACGTAGGCGATGCCGCGCTGGGAGATGGTGCACGTGCGCGTGCGGGTGATGTCGTCTCCGTCGAGCAGCACGGCGCCGGCGCGCGGCCGCACGAGCCCCATCATCGTGCGGATGAGCGTCGTCTTGCCCATGCCGTTGCGGCCCATGAGGCCGACCGTCTCGCCCGGCAGGATGCGGAACGAGAGCCCGCGCAGGATGTGGCTCTGGCCATAGAACGTATCGAGGCCGCGCGCCTCCAGGATCGGCGTCACGGCCATCAGGCGTGCCCTCCGAGATAAGCGTCCTGCACCTCGCGGTTGGCGCGGATGTCGTCGGGCCGGCCTTGCGCCAGCACCGTGCCCTCGGCCATCACGGTCATGCGGTCGGCCACGGCGAACACGAAGTCCATGTCGTGCTCGATGAGGAGGATGGCGTGCTCGCGCACCAGATCCTTCAGGAGGCCCGTCAGGCGCTGGCCTTCCTCGGGTCCCATGCCAGCGAGCGGTTCGTCGAGCAGCAGCACCTTGGGATGCGCGGCGAGCGTCATGGCGATCTCGAGCTGGCGCTGCTCGCCGTTCGACAGCGTTCCGGCCACGCGGGCCGCGACGCCGGACAGCCCGACGCGGGCGAGCGCTGCCTGCGCCGTCTCGACGAGCTTCGTATCGGAGGCGGCTGGCCGTAGCAGGTTCGCCCCGCGCGCGACGGCCTGTGCGGCAAGCCGCACGTTTTCGAGCGCCGGCAGCGTCGGGAAGATGTTGGTGCGCTGGAACGAGCGGCCGATGCCGAGGTGCGTGCGCTTCCACGCCGGCACGCCGCCGATATCAGCGCCGTCGAGCACGATACGGCCGGCGCTCGGTCGCAGCTCGCCGGCGAGCAGGCCGACGAGCGTTGTCTTGCCCGCGCCGTTGGGGCCGATGACCGCGTGCAGCTCGCCGCGGTTGAGCGTGAGCGACACGTCGCGCACGGCGACGAGGCCGCCGAAGCGGCGCGTCAGGCCTTCGGTCGCGAGGATCGCGGAGGCAGTGCCGGCGTCAGCCATGGGGCTCTGGCTCCAGCCGGCCGGCGGGCTCCGCCTTGCGCGTGAGGATGCGCGGCAGGCGCAGTCCGCTAAGGCCCTGCGGCAGCGCGAGTACGACGAACAGCACAACCGCGCCCTCGACCAGCAGCTTGCGCTCGGTGAGAAGCTGCGCGATTTCGCCGAGCCCGGTGAAGGCGAGCGCCCCGAGGATCGGCCCGTGCAGCGTGCCGAGGCCGCCGAGCAGGATCATCAGCAGCGCCTCCGCCGATCGGTGCCAGCCCACGAGCTCCGGGTTCACGAAGCCGCGGTGCATGGCCCACATGTGACCCGCGACGCCCGCCAGCATGCCGGCGACCACGAACGCGGCGAGCTTGTAGCGATAGGTGGAATAGCCGAGGGCGGCCATGCGATGCTCGTTGACGCGGATGCCCTCGAGCACGCGCCCGAACAGCGAGCGCAGCAGCATAACGAGGAACAGGTACATCGCCACGAGCAGCACGAGCGCCACGTAGTAGACGGCGATCGGGCGCTGGCGGCGCGTCAGCGGCAGCTGCCAGTCGAAGAGCGCGATGATGGGCCGGGTGAGAAACGCGCCGTCGGTGCCCCCGCCGATCTTGGTGTCGTGGAAGACGAAGAACACCATCTGTCCGAAGGCCAGCGTCACCATCAGCAGGAAGAAGCCGCGCGTGCGCAGCGACAGCGCGCCGACGAGGAGCGCCAAGAGGCCGGAAGCCAGCACGGCCAGAGGCAGCGTGACGAAGATCGAGCGTGGCGCCCCGTCCGGTGTCAGGAAATAGACCGTGTAGGCGGCGAGGCCATAGAAGGCGGCATGCCCCAGGCTGACGATGCCCGTCGCGCCGACGAGAAGCTGCAGACTCAGGGCCAGCATGGCCGCGATCAGCGCGTAGCTGCCGAGTTCGACGTAATAGGGCGAGGCGAACAGCGGCAGCAGCGCCAGAAGCAGCGCACCGGCGGCGAGAGCGATCTTCGATCCGAGGCTTTGGGGGAGCATCGCCATCGCCTCAGCGCCGCTGCTGGCCGAAGAGGCCGGAGGGCTTCCAGAGGAGAACCATGGCCATCAGCAGATAGACGACGAGGCCCGCGACCTTCGGCGCGTAGACCTTACCCAGCGCGTCGACGAGCCCGATCATCAGCGCGGACCAGAATGCGCCCATCACGGACCCGAGCCCGCCGATCACGACGACGACGAACGAGATGATGAGGAACTGGTCGCCCATGCCCGGATAGACCGAGTAAAGGGGGGCGGCGAGCACGCCCGCGACGAGGGCCAGCGCCGTGCCCATGGCGAACACGGTCACGTGGATGCGGCGCGCATCGATGCCGAGGATGTCGACCATCTCGGGCTTCTCGGCGGCCGCGCGGATGATGGCACCGAGCGTGGTACGCTCGATCCAGAGGAACAGGCCGACGGCGAGCGCCAGGCAAACGCCGATCACTGCGAAACGATAAGCGGAGTAGGAGAAACCCGACGTGATCGGCACGGGGAAATCGAACAGCGCCGGCACGGGCACGGAATAGAAGTCGTTGCCGACGATCAGTGAGCGGGCTTCCTCGAACAGCAGGATCAGCGCGAACGTGAGCAGCACTTGATCGAGATGGTTGCGCTGGTAGAAGTGGCGGAAAAGACCGCGCTCCAGCACCGCACCGAGAAGCGCGCCGCCGAGCACCGCGACCGGGAGTGCCAGCCAGACCGAGCCCCAGGCGCGCGTGACGAGATAGGCGACGTAGGCGCCCACCATCAGCATGGAGCCGTGCGCGAGGTTGATGATGCCCATGACGCCGAAGATGAGCGTCAGCCCGCTGGCGATGAGAAACAGCAGCAGGCCGTACTGCAGCCCATTGAGGATCTGGGTAAGAAAGCCTGCGACATCCATCGGCGGTTCAATCGTGTTTCATGAGCAGGGCTTCACCATTGTCCTTGTCATGCTCGGACGTGTTCCGAGCATCCAGCCGGCACCTTGCATCGCCCTCGGCACCCATCTCATCGCGCGCCTCCGCCGCACGCTGGACCCTCGGGACAAGCCCGAGGGTGACACGGTGGCGGCTGAAAGTTGGAACAGGTCGAAGGCTCGTCGCGTACTCCCTCCCTTGTCATGCTCGGACGTGTTCCGAGCATCCAGTCCGCGCCTTGCGTCCCCCTCGGCACCCATCTCATCGCGCGCCTCCACTGCACGCTGGACCCTCGGGACAAGCCCGAGGGTGACACTGTGGAGGCTGCAAGACTGGAGCAGGTCGAAAGCACGGTGTGCAATCCCTCCCTTGTCATGCTCGGACTTGTTCCGAGCATCCAGTCCCCACCTTGCGCCGACCTCGGCACCCATCTCATCGCGCGCCTCCGCCGCACGCTGGACCCTCGGGACAAGCCCGAGGGTGACAGGGCAGAGGCTGCAGGACTGGAACAGGTCGAAAGCACGGCGAGCGCGCCATCTTCTGTCATGCTCGGACTTGTTCCGAGCATCCAGTCCGCGCCTTGCGCCAACCTCGGAACCCATCTCATCGTGCGCCTCCGCTGCACGCTGGACCCTCGGGACACGCCCGAGGGTGACAGGTTGGGGAGTTCGGAGAGACGAAAAAACATTTGTCCGGTTTCGGAGGATGAGATGCCGTTCGATCAGCTCGCCCCTGGTCCCCTCTCCCCATTCTTCATGGGGAGAGGGTTAGGGTGAGGGGCAGAAACTCGCTCCGAGCCCGGAGTATGTCGCTGCCCCTCACCCCAGCCCTCTCCCCGCACGCGGGGAGAGGGAGACAGGTGCGTCGCGGTGAGGAGGGTCTCATCGTCAGGTGCGGAGCGGTTACCCGCTGCGCCCGACGATCGCTCACGTCATCTTGCAGCCAGTGCCGGGGTCGGCGAGGGCTTCGGCGGCGATGCCGATGACCTTGTTCTCCGTGCCCTGCACCTTGCGCAGATAGATGTTCTGCGTGACGTTCTGCGACGGCGACATGCTGATGGGGCCGCGCGGGCTGTCCATCTTGGCTTCGCGCATGGCCTTGTAGAGGCCCGCCTCGTCGTCCGTGTTGCCTTTGACAGCCTCTAGGCCCACGGCCAGGAGCTGCGCGGCGTCATAACCCTGCACGGCGTACACATCGGCTTCGCGGCCGGCCTTCTGCAGGAAGGCCTTCCGGAACGAAGCATTTTTCACGTTATCCAGCCCGTCGCCGTAGTGTAAAGCGGTCTCGATGCCGTCGGCGGCTGCGCCCTGCGCTTCGAGCGTCCCTTCCGTGAGGAAGCCCGAGCCGACGAGCGGCACCTTGATGCCGGCCGCCGCATATTCCTTCACGAACTGCACCGCGCCGCCGCCCGCGAAGAACGAGCCCACGACGTCGACGCCGAGGCCCGGGATCTGCGCCAGCAGAGGCTGGAAGTTCGTCTGCGGGAAGGGCAGCACGAGGCTCGGCAGCACTTCTCCGCCCGACTTCTCCATCGCCTCCTTGAAGCCCGCACCGCTCTCGGCGCCGGCCGCGTAGTCCCACGTGACCCAGACGCCCTTCTTGAAGCCCTTCTTCGCCGCGGCGAGGCCCATGCCGTAGGCCGGCTGCCAGTTCGTAAAGGAGGTGCGGAACACGTTCTTCGCACAGAGCTGGCCCGTGACGGCGCCATTGCCCGCGTTCGGCACGATGCACAGCGTGCCGCTTTCCGACACCACCTTGTGGATGCCCATTTGCACGCCGGAATGCACCGTGCCGATGATGACGTCGACCTGATCGCGCTTGACGAGGCGGTCGGCATTCTGCGGCGCGATCTCGGGCTTCGACTCGTCGTCGAGCTTGATGAGCTGGATCTCGCGGCCACCGAGCTTACCGCCCTTCTCCGCGATCAGCATCTCGACGGCGTGCGTGATGTTCTCGCCGAGCTTCGCGAAGGTGCCGGAGTAGGGCAGCATCAGGCCGACCTTGAGCGGCTTGGCCTGGGCAATGGCCCACCCTGTCGGCACGGATGTGGCAGCCGCTAGTGCAGCGCCTCCCGCGAGCGCCTGCCGGCGCGTAAGGCCTTTCATCCGTATGTCTCTCATCGATGGTTCCTCCCAAAATGGACGGTCGGGTTTCTTCTCGACCGGCTACGGGGCTTTTTTGCGCCCTCTGTTCTTCGCTGGCATGATGTCGCGATTATTACAACCTGTCGCAGGCCGGAGCATCAGTAAGTTTCGACGTGGTAGCGTCCTTCGGCGCGCATTTGTGGCTTCAGGGTCGCCCAGTCGAGGCCGTGCGCGGCGCAGGCTTCTGCCAGGGCCGCTTCGACGCCGGCCTCCATGCCCTTCAGCCCGCAGATGTAGACGTGGCCCTTGGGGCTACGGAGGAAGCTCGACACGCGCTCGGTGTGGCCCCGCATGCGGTCCTGCACGTGCTCCTTCGGCTGGCCGGGGAGGCGGGAAAAGACAAGTTCCTTCTGCAGGAGGCTTTCCGGCACCTTCTGCAGGGGTCCGAAGTAGGGCAATTCCTCGGGGGTGCGGGCGCCGAAGTACATCAGCATGCGGCCCGATGCGCCGGGTGCCGCGCGGCGGCGGCGCTCCGTGAAGGCGCGGAAGGGGGCCGAGCCCGTGCCGGTGCATACCATAAGAATGTCGGTGGCTGGATCGTCCGGCATCAGGAACGTGGCGCCGAACGGGCCGACCACGCGCACCTGCGCGCCGACCTCGAGGTCGCAGAGGTAGTTCGAGCAGACGCCGCCCTCTGCCCGCTTCACGGTGAGCGCGACATTGTTGGCGTTGCGCTTCTCGCCGTCGCGGGCCGAGGCGATCGAATAGAGCCGCATGTCGTGGGGGCGGCCGTCGGCGCGGGTGCCCGGCGGCAGGATGCCGATCGACTGGCCTTCCAGGACCGGAAACACGGTTGCGCCGAACGACAGCACGATGTGCCGCACGTCGCTCTCGGTGTCGGCCCCCGTGATGCGCAGGTTGCCCTGCACCGTCGCAATCGCAGGCTTCGCACGCGTGAACTGGTTGATGGAGGGCTTGGCCGCGGATTTGGGCGCGACGGCACGGCCGCCGCCGCCGGCATGGGCCGCGCGCAGCAGTTCGCCTGCCTCGCCTTCGACATCGTCGGCGTCGATGGCCTCGGCGGCCGCGATCTCCTCTTGCGCGGGCAACTCGTCCCAGCCGAACTGATCTTGCAGCGAATAGGGCTGCATGACGACGCGCCAGTTGTCGATCGAGCCCGTCGGGCACGGCCCAATGCAATCGAGGCAGCCGTTGCACTTTTCCGCATCGACCACGTAGTTGCGGTCATCATGCGTGACGGCGCCCACGGGGCATGTCGCCTCGCACGTGTTGCAGCGAATGCAGATCTCGGGATCGATCACGTGCTGCTTGTGAAGCCCGTTGCCGAGCGACAGATCGTTCATGGGCTCATCCGACGACTGTTCGAGCGCATCCAAGATTCATGCGCACACTGTATGCCACAGCTTTGCGCCTTGTCCTTTCCGCAGGCGGGGGCAATCCCCTCTCCCCGTACTTACGGGGAGAGGGTTAGGGTGAGGGGCAGAAGCTTGCTCCGAAGCCGGAGAATGCCGCTGCCCCTCACCCCGGCCCTCTCCCCGCAAGCGGGGAGAGGGAGCGGGATCACGCGCGGTGGATCTTCACGTACTCGAAGTCGCCGGCCTTGTTGTCGATGCCGACCTTCGGGGCCGAGATCCACGAGGCGTACTTGCCGCGCTCCCAGCAGGGCTGCATGAGGCTGGCGATAAAGTCGCCGTCGTCCTTGGAGGGCAGCCACGCGTCCTTCTGCTTCGACCACTCGCCGTCGCTCAGCACATCGCCCATGGGCGATGCCTTGACGTTGGCGAACTCGCCGATGTGGCGATGGAACGCGACGTGCGGCAGTGTGATGCGGAACTTGATGCCGGCCTTCTCGATCACCTTGTTCCAGCGCTCGACGCCCTTGGCGCAATCGGCCACGTAGTCGTCGCGCAGGCGCATGTTGATCGCGGTGAGCGCCGGCTCATCCACCATCTTGATGCGGCCGTCGACGAACTTGCTCACCGCGTACGTTGCCTGCGTGAGCACATGGTCGTCGTCGATGCGCGTTTCCTGGAAGCGGCCCTTGAGCCCGGAGTTGTAGTAGTTCGCCGCGTTGGTCGAGATCTCCGAGCCGAAGAGATCGAGCGACAGCGTGAAGTGCAGGTTCGCCTTCTTCTGGAGCGTCGGCAGGTCGATCACGCCGAGGTTGCGGATGCGGGAGATGTCGTACGGGTCTTCGATACCAGCCTGCTTCATGGCCTCGCACGTGCGCTCGATGGTGCGCGAGACGCCCGTCTCGCCGACGAACATATGGTGCGCTTCTTCCGTCAGCATGAAGCGACAGGTGCGCGACAGCGGATCAAAGCCCGACTGCGCGAGGCTTTCGAGCTGCATCTTGCCGTCGCGGTCGGTGAAGTAGGTGAACATGAAGAACGACAGCCAGTCGGGCGTGGCCTCGTTGAAGGCGCCGAGCATGCGCGGCTTGTCGACATCGCCCGAGCGGCGCTGCAGCAGGCCCTCGGCCTCCTCGCGCCCATCCTTGCCGAAATACTTCTGCAAGAGATAAACCATGGCCCAGAGGTGGCGGCCCTCCTCGACGTTCACCTGGAACAGGTTGCGCATGTCGTAGAGCGACGGCGCGGTCGCGCCGAGATGCCGCTGCTGCTCGACGCTCGCCGGCTCCGTGTCGCCCTGCACGACGATCAGCCGCCGCAGCATCGCGCGATACTCACCGGGCACTTCCTGCCAGGCCTTCTCGCCCTTGTGGGCGCCGAAGTTGACGAGGCGATCCTCCTGCTGTGGCGCAAGCAGAATGCCCCAGCGGTATTCCGGCATCTTCACGTAGTCAAACTTGGCCCAGCCCTTCGGATCGATGCTCACGGCCGTGCGCAGGTAGACGTCCGACGTCTGGAAACCCTCGGGCCCCATGGTCATCCACCAGTCGATGTAGCCCGGAT
>RXJK01000064.1:0-23579 GCA_003963125.1 Hyphomicrobiales bacterium | reverse complement strand
GCTCGAGCGCCTTCAGCACGCGCTGATCGTCGAGCAGGCCGACATTGTTGGGGATCTTGGTCGAGTAGTCGACGTGGGTGGTGTCTGCCATGGGCTCCTCCTGAGCGAGTAGTGAGCAGCGAGTGGCGAATAGAAGAAAAGCGTGGGCGTAGAGCCCTATTCGCTACTCTCTACTCGCAATTCGCTAGACCCGTTCTTGATTGAAGTTCGCCTTTACGCCGCTGCCGTAGCGCTTGAGCGCGCCTTCGGCACCGGCTGCGTTCGGGCGCTGGAAGATCCAGTTTTGCCAAGCGGTGAGGCGGCCGAAGATCTTGGTCTCCATGGTCTCGGGGCCGGCAAAGCGCAGGTTCGCCTCGAGGCCCGTGAGGCCGTCGGCGGAGAAGCTCGCGCGCTCCTCGAGGAAGATGCGCACCTCGTCCTCCCAGTCGATCGTGTCGTAGGAAGTCGTGACGAGACCGAGGTCCTCGCAGGCTTCCGCAACGAGCGGCTTGCCGATCTCGGCCTTGACCTTCTCGATCACCTCCGGCTCACCGAGAAAACGGGTCGCGAGACGCGTGATGCCGTTGCTCATCGGGTATGGACCGAAACTCTCGGCAGACAGCGTGAGTGCAGCGGGCGGCAGGTTGGTGCCCTTGAACGTGCCTTCGAGCATGAACGAGCGGTCGCAGGCGAAAACGATCTCCGCGAGCGTGCCGGCAAAGCAGCTGCCCGGCTCGACGAGGGCGACCAGCGAGCGCGAGGTCACGTCGATGCGCTTCAGGACGCGCTTCCAGTAGTTGCGGATCTCGCGAGCGAGCCAATGCGCCTGCGTTGCTGCAATCAGCGCATCATAGGCCAGCACCTGGGAGGCATCGCCCTGGGACTTGAAGATCAGCACGCCGATCTCGGGCTCGTTGAGGCGCAGGTGGAGGATGGCGTCGTCGAGTTCGCGGGCGAGACGCAGCGGCCAGAACTGGTCGCCCTGGCTCTCGATGCCGGCGGCGTCCGCAGGCGGCGGCGCGGTCGGCCCTTGGATCAGGATCGTTGCCCGGCGCCCCGCGCGATCGATGTCAACGCGCACCGCGGAGTAGACAACGGCTGTATCCTCGAACGTGCGAGCGAGTGGCGTCAGCGCGATGCCCTTGGCACCCGCCGGACGCTGCGACTGGGCGGCGAGCTTCGACGCTGCGTCCTTCACGGCCTGATCGAACTTGGAATTCGGGACGCACTGGTCGACGAGGCGCCACTTCACCGCCCTCGCACCCTTGACGCCTTCCTCGACCGTGCAGAACGCATCCGCCAGATCGCGCCGCACCTTCCGCTTGTCGGTGACGCGCGTGAGGCCGCCGGTACCCGGCAGCACGGCGAGCAGCGGCACCTCGGGCAGCGAGACCGTGGAGTTCCCATCGTCCGCGAGGATGATGTAGTCGGTGGCGAGCGCAAGTTCGTAGCCGCCGCCGGCCGCCGTGCCGCGTACGGCGCAGATGAATTTCTGGCCGGAGGCGTCGCTCGAATCCTCCATGCCGTTGCGCGTTTCGTTGGTGAACTTGCAGAAGTTCACTTTGTGCGTATGGCTCGAGCCCGCGAGCATGCGGATGTTGGCACCCGCGCAGAACACCTTGTCCTTGCCGGACTTGAGGACGACGACCTTCACTTCCGGGTGCTCGAAGCGCAGGCGCTGGACGGCATCCGCCAGCTCGATGTCTACGCCGAGGTCGTAGGAGTTGAGCTTGAGGTTGTAGCCGGGGAAGAGCGTGGCGTTCTCGTCCACGTCCATGATCAGCTCGGCCACGTCGCCGTCGAACTTGAGCTTCCAGTGGCGATAGCGGCTGGGGTCGGTCTGAAAATCGATGTGCTTGGCGGTCATGCGCCGGCTCCTCCCGTGGCCCGAAGTGGGCTTGGTCAGTTTGTTGTCGCCACCTTCCGCGTCAAAGGCGCGGCGATGCCGGAGCGGCCCTCTTCGACGGGGCTTTGACCGGAAAGATGCAGTATCGTTCCTAGTTGCTAGCGCGACATGCATAATAATGCAAGTCAAATGTGACCCTGGTCAGACTCTCCCCCCATCGGCTTGACGGAAATGAGGGTATGCAACTCGGGCACAACGCAAAGCGGGAGTCGCGGGGGCAATCCATGCAGGTGGGACTGACGGGCAGCATCGCCGTCGCCGGGGCGGGCAGCATCGGCTGCTACGTCGGCGGCTGTCTGGCCTTGGCCGGCAAAAAGGTGACGCTGCTCGCGCGGCCGCGGCTGGCGGAGCGGGTGCAAGACAGAGGCTTGATGCTCACGGGCTTCGACGGCCTTCGCGCGCATCTCCCCGCGACAGGGATAGCGGCAACGGCCGATCCTGCCGAGGCACTGGCGCAGGCCGCGCTGGTGCTCGTCACCGTGAAG
Organism: Hyphomicrobiales bacterium; assembly: GCA_003963125.1. Taxonomy (GTDB): domain Bacteria; phylum Pseudomonadota; class Alphaproteobacteria; order Rhizobiales; family Hyphomicrobiaceae; genus AWTP1-13. The sequence continues at coordinate 21,209 of RXJK01000064.1, read as the reverse complement.
AGCCGGGATACGGAGGCGATGGCCCGCCTCATTGCCGTGCACGCGCCGCCCAACGCGACGGTCGTCAGCCTGCAGAACGGCGTGCGCAACGTAGAGACTCTGCGGCTCGGCCTTCCGCGGCACCGGGTGATGGCGGGCATGGTGCCCTTCAATGTCGTGCAGAGCCTCGACGAGGGGGGAACGCTGCGCATGCATCGCGCGACGCGCGGAACGATCCTGGTTGCGCGCGAGCCGGCGGGTGTGGCGCAGGCTCTCGACGTGCCGCATGCGCCAGTGGTAGCGCACGCCGACATGCAAGCGGTGCAGTGGGGCAAGCTGCTGCTCAATCTCAACAACGCGCTCAACGCGCTGTCCGGTCTTCCGCTCGCGGAGCAACTGGCCATGCGACCCTGGCGGCTGCTGCTGGCCGCCCAGATGCAGGAAGCGCTCGCCTGCCTGTCAGCCGCGAAGATCGCTGCGCGCGGGACCGAAGGCGTACCGCTGCGTCTGGTGCCGCACATCCTGCGCCTGCCGAATGCGCTGTTCCTCGTGATCGCGCGCGGCATGCTGGCGATCGATCCCTCCGCGCGCTCGTCCATGTGGGAGGATCTCACCCGGCAGCGGCCCACCGAGATCGACGTCCTGCAGGGCGAGATCCTGAACCTGGCCGAACGCCATCAGATCCGCATGCCGGTCACGCGGGCCATCGTCACGGCCGTGAAGCAGGCCGAAGCTGCGGGCGCCGGCAGCCCAGGGTTCGCGCCCGAGGCTATACGGAGCGCGGTGAAAGCGGCATAAGCGAACCGAAACGGGCGGGCAACGCCGAAGCGGACGAGGGAGGGGACGATGGAGGCCGATGCGATCGTGGTGGGGGCCGGTCTCGCAGGCCTCGTCGCCACGTGCGAACTCATTGCGGCGAAGCGAAAGGTGATCCTGATCGACCAGGAGCCCGAGGCTTCCCTCGGCGGACAGGCCTTCTGGTCGCTCGGGGGCCTGTTCTTTGTCGATAGCCCCGAGCAGCGGCGCATGCGCATCCGCGACAGCTACGACCTCGCGCTACAGGACTGGATGGGCACGGCCGCCTTCGACAGGCCCGAGGACCACTGGCCGCGCAAGTGGGCCGAGGCTTATGTCGCGTTCGCAGCGGGCGAAAAGCGCGCCTGGCTTGCCGAGCGCGGCATGCGCTGGTTTCCCATCGTCGGCTGGGCGGAGCGCGGCGGCTACACGGCCAACGGGCACGGCAACTCGGTGCCGCGCTTCCACGTCACGTGGGGGACGGGGCCGGGCGTCATCGCACCGTTCGTGAAGCGCGTGCGCGAGGGCGTCAAGAAGGGGCTCGTGACGCTCGCCATGCGGCACAAGGTCGACGGCTTCGTCGTCGAGGGTGGAGCGATCCGCGGCGTGCATGGCGAAGTGCTGGAACCGAGCGCGGTTGCGCGCGGCGAGCAGAGTTCGCGCGTTGCAACGGGATCGTTCAGCTTCCGCGCGCAGGCCATCGTCGTCACGTCGGGCGGCATCGGCGGCAACCATGATCTCGTGCGGCAGAATTGGCCCGAGCGCCTCGGTCCCCCGCCGAAGCGCATGGTGGCGGGCGTGCCGCATCATGTGGACGGGCGCATGCTCGGCATTACGGAAGCGGCCGGCGCGCATCTCATCAACCGCGATCGCATGTGGCACTACACGGAGGGCATCGAGAACTGGGGGCCGATCTGGCCGAAGCACGGCATCCGCATCCTGCCGGGCCCGTCATCGCTGTGGCTCGACGCGACGGGCAAGCGACTACCGGTGCCGCTGTTCCCCGGCTTCGATACGCTCGGCACGCTCGCGCATCTGCGCGCCACAGGCCACGAGTATTCCTGGTTCATTCTCACCGAGAAGATCATCGCCCGCGAGTTTGCGCTCTCGGGCTCGGAGCAGAACCCGGACCTGACGAGCGGCAGCTGGCTCACCGTCCTGCGCGCGCGGCGCGGCGGCGGCGTGCCCAAGCCCGTGCGGGCCTTCATGGAGAAGGGTGCCGACTTCGTCGTCGAGAAGGATCTTGGCCAGCTCGTCGCGCGGATGAATGCGCTCACGGGCGACAACCTGCTCTCGCTCGCCGATGTCGAGCGGGAAGTGAAGGCGCGGGACCGGGAGATGGACAATCGCTTCACCAAGGACGCGCAGATCACGGCCATTCACGGCGCGCGCAATTATCTCGGCGACAAGCTGATCAGGGTAGCGAAGCCGCACAAGCTGCTCGATCCCGCGAGCGGACCGCTCATCGCGGTGCGGCTGTGGACGCTGACGCGCAAGACGCTGGGCGGGCTCGAGACCGATCTTTCGGGCCGCGTCCTCAGGGCCGATGGCCAGCCGCTCGGAAATATCTTCGCCGCCGGCGAGGTCGCAGGCTTCGGCGGCGGCGGCGTGCACGGCTACCGCGCGCTCGAAGGCACCTTCCTCGGCGGCTGCATCTTCTCCGGCCGCGCCGCCGGCCGCGGCGCCGCGCAGCTCATTGCGTGAGTAGGGCACACTTTGCTCATCGCGGGTTTGAGCGGCTCCTGACGACCGGTCGAAAATTCCGCTCTTGTCATCCCGGACGGCGCGTCAGCGCCGATCCGGGACCCAGGGCAGGATGTCGCCGTGGTCCTGGGTCCCGGCTCTCCGCGCTGCGCGCTCCGGCCGGGATGACAGTTGGGGGCCTCAGCCTTCGGCCGCGAACTGCCGGATGGCGCGGAGGCCCTGCATGTCGAGGACGACGTTTGCCGCATCGAGCGGGAGGCTCTGCGAGGAGTGCTTGGCGATGACGACCTCGTTCTTGAGGTCCGCCACCAGATATTGCCCGTGCACGCCCAGCCCGAACACGACTGGCCGCGCGCCACGCAATACGTAGCACTTGGACCGGTAGTGCATGTCGATGCCCGCGAACATGGCCGCAAACGGGCCCTTCTTCCACGCCTCCGGATCGCCGCCGTGCACGATGTCGTCGATCCATGCCGCGGGAATGATCTCGCGGCCCTCGCGCGCCCCGCCCTGCACCATGAGTTGCCCGACGCGCGCCAGATCTCCCGTGGTGGTGCATAGGCCGCCCGCAGTGCGCATGGCGCCGAGCCGGTCGACGGTGATGTAGGCACTGCGCGTGGCGCCCATGGGCTGCCAGACGAGCTCGCTGACGAGATCCGAGAAGCGCCGGCCGGCCGCGCGCTCGATCACCCAGCCCATCAAGTCGGTGTTCGGCGACACGTAGTGGAAGTCCTGCCCGTGCGGGCGGATCGTCTCTTTCAGATTCTTGTAGAAGGATCGCAGGTCCGACGGTGCTTCGCCGGGGCCGAGGGGATTCCAGTTCGTCGACTTGCGGTAGGCGATCATCGGCCCCGATGTCGCGAGATAATCCTCCTCGAAGGCGAGGCCAACGCGCATGTCGAGCAGGTTGCGGATGCTCGCGCCGGCGTAGGCGGTGTCCTTCACCTCGGGTACGAGGTCCGTGACGAGCCGATCGGGATCGAGAACGCCCTTGGCGGCGAGAATGCCGGAGAGCAATCCGAGCACGGACTTGGTCACCGACATCAGGATGTGCGGCGTCGCCGGCGTCATGTCGTTGCGGTAGCGCTCCAGAATGACTTTGCCCCTATGCAGGACGACGAGGCCGTCCGTTGCCGTAGCGGCGAGCCATTGCTCGAGCGACAAGGCGTCCTTGCCCCCACCCGCGACGCGCAGCGCCGAGAAATCCCGAGGTGCCTCGGGAAGACGCCAGATTCTGTCCGGGTCGTTGGGGATATCCGCCGTCGGCACGATCTCCCGCACGTGCTGAAATCCCCATTGGGCGAACGGCGGCGACCGCCAGTTGGCAAGCGTCACCTGGGTTTCGGGCGATGGCGGGAAGCCTTGCATCAGTGGCGGCATGTGGATCGCGATCTCCGGATGGGCTGTGGGATTTCGAACTTTTATCGCCGAAGCGCGGCCCCGAGTAGCGCCTCGACGTTGCCCGACTGGGATAAGTCTTTGGCGACGGCGCGAGAACTGCAGCCTCGACAGGGCGTCCAGATGCGATAGCCTGCATTCACCATCACAGCAACGCGCAAGAGTCCGATGAGCCAAGACGATCTCGACGCCCGCATCCGCTCGGGCAAGGCCCTGTTCGAGTCCATGGGCAATTTCCACATCGTCTCCTACGACGCGGAAACGCAGGCGGCGACGGCGGGCTTCACCGTTCGGCGGGAGTACTGCCACACCAATGGCACCATCGCCCAGGGCGGTTTCATTACCGCGTGGCTCGATGCGGCCATGGCGCAAGCGGCGATCCGCGCCACGGATCACGCCTACGGCGTGGCGAGCCTCGAGATCAAGGTGAGCTTCCTCGAACGCGTGGGGCCGGGCGAAGGCCGCGCCGTCGGCCGCGTCGTGCGCCTCGGCAAGCGGGTGGCTTTTCTGGAGGGGGAACTCTTCAATCCTGACGGCAAGCTCGCCGCCCAGGCCTCCTCCACGGCCGTCCTGGTGCCGAAACAGGACGCATAGCTTCTTCAAGTCCACTGCTGCATTTTTCTTTATCTATTCTCTTTGGAATGAATTCGATATGCGGTCCGCTTTTCCTCGCGTCCATGTTGTCGCGCTGACCCTTCTCCTGCTGGTCTGCGGTTTCTGTATCTTCCGATTTCTCGCGGCATCCGCGGCAGGCCAAAATGCCTGGACTTACGGCGATTGGATGACGAGCTACGCGGCGGGTTTCACGCGTCGCGGGCTGTCGGGCACCGTGATCAACTCCGTCAGTACGATTTCAAGGCTATCGACGCCGCAGCTTTTCCTCCTCATTAATTTGGCGCTCTATGCATTCATCGGCCTGCGCATTGCGCTGACTTACGGACGCGCCCCGGCCTCTAACATTCTATTTCTGTTCTTTCCGACTTCTCTGGCATTCTTGATCTGGGATGCTGCCATCATTGGCCGCAAAGATACACTGCTGATCGCATTTGCGTTCATGACGTCGCTGCTTGCGCGCCATGGGGGAGAGAGAGGCGGCAGCCTGCACTTCTGGTTTGCGCTCAGCCTCGCGCTCGCGGTGTTGGTCCTGATCCACGACAGCTTCGTGTTCTTCATCCCTTTGCTCGTGGTCGTTACGTGCGCGGGCAGCGCCGCCGTGCCGAAGTCGCTTGCCGTGTTGAAGCGCGTATTCGCCGCGTCTTCCTTGCCGGGCCTCGTCTTCCTGATGTTGATCGCGTTCCGGCAGCCCCTCGACCTGGACCTGCTGTTCGACGCCCTGGGGTCGGACGGCGCAAACCTTCGAGCAGCTTGCCGCGCATCGCAAGTTGCCAGCGGGCGCGACGCCTGGATGGGGGGCGGCAGCATATGCTACCTCAATACGCCGCTCTCGGTATCACTGCGCCACGTTTGGCAGGATCTTGCACCCATCTTGATCGCCCGATCGATGGTGACCGGCGGCGTCCTACTCGCGATAACCACAGGCTACTTCGTAATCCTGACCACGGACGCGGCCGCGCGCGGCCGCATAGCACTTTTGATCGTGCTGGGCCTCCTTGCAACCCTCCCGCTTTATGCGATTGCCATCGATTGGGGGCGCTGGCTCTACATGACGACGATGATCTTCGCCGCGAATCTTCCCCCACGTGACGGGGCATCGCGAATTGGAGGCATTTCTGTCTGGAGCTTCTGTGCAGCAATTGCCGCCTTGTCGCTTACAACGGTTTCCCACACGCGCAGCCCTATGTTCACAATGCGCGGACTGGAAGTCGTGACGAAAGCCGCAGATATAGCGAGACGGCCATACTCCACGCTCAACCAGCGCTGAGGAGAATCCGCCCGTCTTCAACCCATCTGATAGCCGGGTGTCGACTTCGACAGGGCGGTCTCTTCCTCGCTCATGGCTTCGGGCACACCTTCGAACAGCGGGGACGAGAGGTACCGCTCGCCCGTGTCGGGCAGCATGCACAGGATCACCGTGCCAGGCGCCGCCTTCTCCGCGATGCGCATGGCGATGGCGAAGGTCGAGCCGCCCGAGATGCCGGTGAGGATGCCTTCGCGCTGTGCGAGCTTCTTCGACCACGCGATCCCGTCCGGGCCGGCGATCGGCACCACCTCGTCGAAGAGCTTCTTGTCGACGGCTTCCTGCAGGACGTACGGTATGAAGTCCGGCGTCCAGCCCTGGATCGGATGCGGCTCGAAGGCCGGATGGCTATGCGCCGGCGCATGATCGGCGCCGCGCTCTTGTGGCTTGCCGCTGCCGAGCAGCTGCGCGTTGGCGGGCTCGCACAGGATGATCTTCGTCTCGGACCGCTCCTTGCGCAGCACGCGGGCGACGCCCGTCACCGTGCCGCCGGTACCGTAGCCAGTCACCCAGTAGTCGAGCCGCTGCCCCTTGAAGTCAGCGAGGATCTCGCGCGCCGTGGTCGCCTCGTGAATATCCGCATTCGCATCGGTCTCGAACTGGCTGGCCAGGAACCAGCCGTTGGCCTTCGCAAGTTCGACAGCCTTCTGGTACATGCCGAAGCCCTTGGCCGCCCGCGGCGTCAAGACGACCTTGGCGCCGAGGAAGCGCATCAGCTTGCGCCGCTCGATGGAGAAGCTCTCCGCCATCGTCACGACGAGCGGATAGCCCTTCGCCGCGCACACCATGGCGAGGCCGATGCCGGTGTTGCCGCTCGTCGCCTCGATCACCGTCATGCCGGGCTTGAGCCGGCCACTGCGTTCGGCCGCCTCGATGATGTTGAGCGCCAGGCGATCCTTCACGGAACTCGCCGGATTGAAGAACTCCGCCTTCACGTAGAGCCGCACGCCGGCCGGGGCGAGGTTGTTGATTCGGATCGCCGGCGTGTCACCCACGGTGTCGAGCACGCTCTCGAAAAGCCGGCCGCGGCCATGTGTCGTCCTGATCGAAGCTTCGGAAGACTTGTCCATCGATCCGTCCCTTTTGTTGTCCTCGGGGCGCCGCCGGGGGCGCAAATCGGCATGCAATTTGGGCGCCTAGACTAGTTTCTAACCATGCTGCTGGCAAAGCGGATTGTCCGAACCTCGCGGGATCGTCATGCGCCACGCGCACAGGCCGCCGCAGTGCACAGCTCGAGCGATGCCGGCTCTTGCCACCCGGGGAGCAAATTTGTCTATTATCCGCCCCTGGCATCGCGATTGCTTTGCGCCGAAGGGGCGTCGAGTGGAATCGGGACCAGAAGAGGCAGGATTATGAAACGCAGACCGGTCGTCGGCGTGATCGGCAACACGTACTCGATCGAGAACCGGTTCGCGGTCCAGATGGTGGGCGAGCGCAACCTGCGCGCCATCGCCGAGGTGACCGGTGCCTTGCCCCTAATGTTCGCTGGCCTTCCCGGCGTCACGGACGTCGAAAGCCTGCTCGATGTGGTCGATGGCATCCTGCTGACGGGCGCGCGCGCCAACGTGCATCCGCGTCATTTCAACGTCGAGCCCAATCCCAAACACGAGCCCTACGACGAGGCACGCGACGCCCTCGCGCTCGATCTCGTCGAGATCTGCGTCGAACGCGGCATCCCCATCTTCGGCATCTGCCGCGGCCTGCAGGAAATGAACGTCGCCTTCGGTGGCTCGCTGCATCCCGAGATCCGTGAGATTCCCGGCCGCATGAACCACCGCATGCCGCGCCTGCCGACGGGCGAGATCCATCCCGATCCGCAGGTCGTGTTCGCCGACCGGCACGAGGTGACGCTCGACCCCAACGGCAATTTCGCGCGGATCCTTGGCCGCAACAGCATCCGCGTGAATTCGCTGCACGGCCAGGGCATCCTGGAGCCCGGCAAGCGCGTCGTTATCGAGGGCATCGCGGAAGACGGCACGGTGGAGGCCATCAGCATCGCCGAAGCCAAGGGTTTCGCTCTCGGCGTGCAGTGGCACGCCGAATACGATCCCCAGCGCAATCCCATCAACCGGCGCCTTTTCGAAGAATTCGGCAAGGCGCTCAACGACCGCTACCGCACGTCGGCGTCCGCACACGCCCGTTGACGCACGTCAACGGCGCAATCCGCACGATATGCTTTGCTGCCGCGCAATTCATTGTCGGATTGCGAGGCTCAGCATGTACAAGCACATCCTCGTTGCGACGGACGGATCGGATTTCGCCGCCAAGGCCATCACGACCGGCCTGGAACTCGCCAAGTGCGTCGGCGCAAAGGTGACAGTTGTCACCGTCACGGAGCCCTGGCGCGGCAGGCTCACGGGTGAGGCAGCCTTCGGTTTTCCCACCGGCGACTTCGAGAAATTCGCCGACGCGCAGGCCCAGCAGATCCTCGACAAGGCCCGCAAGGCGGCTAGCGAAGCCGGTGTCGAGTGCAACGCCCTGCACGTGCGCGAGCATCATCCCGCCGAAGGCGTGCTCGACGCCGCGCAGCAGACCGGTTGCGACCTGATCGTGATGGCCTCCCATGGACGGCGTGGCCTCGGGCGCCTGCTGCTCGGCAGCGAAACGGTGCGCGTGCTGACGCAGACCCACATTCCCGTCCTCGTCTGCCGCTGACGCCGATCGCTGATTGATGCCGGTCAAGGCCGTTTCGTCCGGCACATCGTACTGAAACCACAGCCTCGACGCGCTTTGCCCATCCGCGCTCGTCGGCATCCCTGAGCATCCGGAGGAATACCCGATGTCCTACAAGACCATCCTCGTGCACCTCAACGACGAGCGCCGCGTCGGTCCCTTGATCGATGCCGCGCGTTTCCTGGGCGACCGGGACGAGGCGCACGTCGTCGGCCTCTACGTGATGCCGATCGTCAGCTACGGCTCTCCCACGCAACTGGGGCTCAGCGTGATCGAGGCCGGCCGCCGCAGTTTCCGCGAGGAGGCCGAGCGCATCAAGGCCGCGTTCGAGGCCGCGATGAAAGGCAGCGCGCTCACGACCGAATGGCGCCTCGTCGAATCCCGCAGCGGCTATCGCGATTGTGCGTCCCTCGCCGTCGAGCAGGCGCGCACGGCCGATCTTGTCATCGCCAGCCAGAGCGACCCCGAGTGGGAATACGCCTCCATGCTCGAATACCCCGAGCGCCTCGCCGTCGAGAGCGGACGCCCGACGCTGCTCGTCCCGACGGCCGGACGCTTCCCCACCTTCGGCTCCCGCATCGTGGTCGCGTGGAACGGATCGCGGGAGGCCGCGCGCGCGGTGTTCGACGCGCTGCCGGTCCTGCAGCGGGCGAGCGCGGTGCAGATCCTGACCATCAAGCGGCGCGCGCCCTCGCGCTCCGAGGAGAGCACCATCGAGGCCGTCGACATCGCGGCGAGCCTCGGGCGGCACGGCGTCAAGTGCGAGGTCGCCACGTCGATCGCGCCGGATATCGCGATCGAGGACGATCTCCTCTCGCGTGCGGCGGATTTTTCGGCCGACCTCATCGTCATGGGCTGCTACGGGCATTCCAGGCTGCGCGAATTTGTCCTGGGCGGCGCCTCCCGCGCCATCTTCCGCACCATGACGGCGCCTGTCCTGATGGCGCACTGAGGGGATACGGGTGACAAGGCTCGCGGCCGCGGCGATGCTGCTGACGCTCCTGTCGGCGACGCAAGTCGCCGCGCAGGCTCCCTCTCCCGAGGCGGTGCGCGGCCTGCGCATCCTCGGCGAGCATTGCGCGCGCTGTCACACGCTGTCGCCTTCGGGCCCGAGCCCATTGCCCGCGGCGCCTCCCTTGCGCGAAGTCTACGACCGCTTTGCGCCGCGCGATCTGCGCGCCATGCTGCTGCAGGGCATGGTGTCCCGTCATCGAGAGATGCCGCAGGTCGAACTCACCCCTGAAGACGCCGACGCGGTCCTTGCTGCGCTCTATAGCCTCGCCGGCGGCAAATAGCCGGCGCGAGCGCCAGCCTGCGTTGCAGCCCTGCCCCACCGCCTCCAACTTTCGGCCGCGATCCCGGCGTCACCGGGCCCCAGCCCGGCCATCCTGCGGCATCAAGGTCAGCATCGGGTAAGCTCTCAGGATTATCCGATCCCGGTGTGATCCGCGTTGCTCCCCCAACGAGGCGGACCTGCGCGCGCAATGAGCGACACTTCCCGAAACCTCTGGCGCGCCGTCGGCCTTGCCGCGGCCTTGAGCGTCGCAGGCGCGAGCGTTGCGCTTCCTGCACAGACCCGTACGCGGCTCGACAGATCGCTGGTTTCGGCGCTGGAGACCCGCTTCGCCCGCGCGCCGGTGACGGACTGGAGCCGGATCACCGGCGTCGTCGTCCCCGGTGGTACGACCGTGCGCACGGCGGAAGCCATCCGGCTCGCCCGCGCCCATCCCCATCTCCGGATCGTGCTCACGGGACCCGGCGAGAGCGAAGTGCAGGCGGCCCTCGGCGCCGAGGGCATCGCGCCGGCCCGCATCCAGGTGGAACCGCACGCGATCAACACCTACGAGAATGCGGTGCGCTCGCATGAACTCGTGGCGCCCAAGGCGGGCGAGCGCTGGCTGCTCGTGACGTCGTCCTACCACATGCCGCGGGCCATCGGCGCCTTCTACAGGGCCGGCTTCTTCGTCGAGCCGTGGCCGGTGGACGAAGGCGTTCGCCACGGGGCCATGGCCGCCGGCCACGCGCAACACGAATGGCTGGGCCTGATCGCCTATTGGCTGCGCGGCCGCACCATCGCGATCTTTCCCGGCGAGCGGGACTTGAACGCCCACCGCCTGCGCGGATAGACAGGGCCGGGGCCGATCACGGGATCGGCACGGGCAGCCCCGCAGCACCCTGTCGGGCCTACGCTGACGGTGGCACGTGCGGCTGATCTTTCTCAATCGCTTCTTCTGGCCCGACCGCTCTGCCACCAGCCAGATGCTGAGCGACATCGCCTTCGCGCTGGCAAGGGACGGCGCCGCTCTAGGGCGTGACATCGTCGTCATCACGAGCCGCCTCGATTTCGAGGATCCCGAGAACCGCCTGCCGCCCTCCGAAACCCGCGACGGCGTGCGCATCGTCCGCGTCTGGACCTCGCGCTTCGGCCGCTACAATCTCCTCGGGCGCGCGATCGACTATCTCACGTTCTATCTCTCGGCAGCGCTGGCCCTGTGGCGCGCGGCGCGGCGCGGCGACATCGTCGTCGCCAAGACCGATCCGCCGATGCTGTCCGTGCTGGCGACGCCGATTGCCCGCCTGCGCGGCGCCACTCCCGTCAATTGGCTGCAGGACATCTACCCCGAGATCGGCCATGCGCTCGGCGTGAAGCTCGGTCCCTTGGAAGCGCCGCTGCGGGCCTTGCGCAACTGGTCCCTGAAAACGGCCAAGGCCAACGTCGTTCTCGGCGAGCGCATGGCCGAGCGCGTCGCGGGGCTCACGCGCGGCAAGGCCACCACCGTCACGATCCCCAACTGGGCCGACGGCAAGCTCGTCCATCCCGTCCAGCGCGAAACCAATACCTTGCGGCGCGCCTGGGCGCTCGAGACGAACTTCGTCGTCGCCTATTCCGGCAATCTGGGCCGTGCGCACGATCGCGCCACCATGCTCGACGCCATCGCCATTCTGGAGGCCGCGGGCGGCGACAGCATCCGCTGGCTGTTCATCGGCGGCGGCAAGCAGTTGCGCGAGCTCAAGGCGGAAACGGAAACGCGGCAGCTTCGCAGCGTGCTGTTCCAAGCCTACCAGCCGCGCGAGGTGCTGGCCGAGAGCCTGTCGGCGGCCGACGTGCATCTCGTGACGCTGCGGCCGGACCTCGAAGGCCTGATCGTGCCGAGCAAGATCTACGGGATCCTCGCGGCCGGTCGACCCGCGATTTTCATCGGCGACAAAGATGGCGAGATCGGCCGCCTGCTCGACCGCGCGGACTGCGGCGTCACCGTTGCGGAAGGGGACGCCAAGGCGCTTGCGGCAACGATCTTGGCCTGGTCGCAGGCGCCTCAAACGGTGGCGGACATGGGCCAGAAGGCGCGCGCCCTCTTCACGTCGACCTACGACCTGCCGTTCGCCGTCCAGCGCTGGAAAGCTCTGATGTTGGACGTTGCGCGCCGGTGAGCCCGGTCAGCTGCGCCGCGCGGGCACCGGAGGCTCGCTTTCAGGCGTGACGGACGTGTCGCCGCCATCCTCGTCCTCGTCGTCCGGAATGGCGTAGCTGCCCGACAGCCAGCGCGCGAGATCGACATCGGCGCAGCGCTTGGAGCAGAAGGGACGGTAATGCGCATCGCTCGCGCGATCGCAAATCGGACAGTGCGTCGTCTTGTGGGAAGTGCTGGCCATCGGGAAACTCAACTGCTGGGATCGGCCTCGCCCAGCTTCAGCCAGTTGAAGTGGATCGGGTAGCCGTCGCCGAGCAACATGGCGACGACTTCCGTCAGAGGCAACCCCACAACGTTGGTGTAGGAGCCGTTGATCTTCTGCACGAAGCAGCCGGCCAGGCCCTGGATCGCATAGCCGCCAGCCTTGCCGCGCCATTCGCGCGAGGCGATGTAGGCCTCGATCTCCTCCTTCGACAGCCGCTTGAAGCGCACGCGCGTGTCGACAATCTTCATGCGCACGCGGTCGTCCGGGGTGATGAGGCAAATGCCCGTCAGAACGCGGTGATTGCGGCCAGAGAGAAGCTGCAAGGATTCCGCGGCCTCTTCCACGAACCGCGGCTTCACCAGGATGCGCCGGCCCACGGCGACGATGGTATCGGCCGCGAGCACGAAGGCGTCGGCCAGATCCTTGTCGTTGGCGATCTGGTCCCGGGCCGTCTCGGCCTTGGCGCGGGCGAGCCGCGACACCAGCGAGCGAGGCATCTCGCCGCGCTTGGGCGTCTCGTCGATGGAAGCCGGCCGCAGGCCATCAGGTTCGATGCCCGCCTGCCCCAGAAGCGTCAGACGCCGGGGCGAGGCGCTGGCGAGCACGAGGCGCGGCCTGAGCCCCGTCCGCCGCGACGTCGGCTTGAGGCGCGCAGCCTCCTCGCGCAGGCTCTCGCGCCGGGGCCCGTCGGAGCGCAGGAAATTGCTGATGAGGGCGCCCTTGCTCGAGCTCATGTGCGTTCCTGGAAGAATTTTCCGTGTCCGGGCCACATGGGCACGGGCGCGGGCGGAAATCAAGCCGACCCGCCCGTCCCTTCACCGCTTCTACTTGCGCTCCTGCGCGCGCCGCAGCGCAGCGGCAAAGGCGTTCTCGGCCGGCGCGCTCCCCTTCGGTGCGGCCGAGAAGTTGCCGCGCGCCGGCGTTCCGCCCTGCGGCCGCGGACCAGGCGCCGGAGCCGCGCGCTCGCCCGACTGCGACTTCATCGTCAGCGCGATGCGTTTGCGGGGAACGTCGACCTCCTTCACGCGTACCTTGACCACGTCGCCTGCCTTCACGACGTCGCGCGGGTCCTTCACGAACCGGTCGGCCATCTCCGAGATGTGCACGAGGCCATCCTGGTGCACGCCGACGTCGACGAACGCGCCGAAGGCGGTGACGTTGGTGACGACGCCTTCGAGCAGCATGCCGGGCTTCAGGTCGGTCAGCTTCTCGACGCCCTCCTTGAAGGAGGCAGTCTTGAACTCGGGGCGCGGATCGCGGCCGGGCTTCTCGAGTTCGGAAAGAATGTCCGTCACCGTCGGCACGCCGAACTCGTCGTTGGCGAACTGCTGCGGCTTCAGCGATTTGAGGAACGCGCGGTCGCCGATCAGCGAGCGCACGGGCCGGTTGGTCGCCGCCGAGATCGCCTCGACCACGGGATAGGCCTCGGGATGTACCGCCGAGGCATCGAGCGGGTTGGTCCCGTTCATGATGCGCAGGAAGCCCGCCGCCTGCTCGAACGCCTTGGGCCCGAGCCGCGGCACCTTCTTGAGCGACGCGCGCGTCTTGAAGGGACCGTTGTCGTTGCGATAGGCGACGATGTTGGAGGCGAGCGTTGCATTGAGGCCTGACACGCGCGCGAGCAGCGGCTGTGACGCCGTATTCACGTCGACACCGACCGAGTTCACGCAATCTTCCACCACCGCATCGAGCGAACGGGCAAGCCCCGTCTGATCGACGTCGTGCTGGTACTGCCCGACGCCAATCGCCTTCGGTTCGATCTTCACGAGCTCCGCGAGCGGATCCTGCAGCCGCCGCGCGATCGAGACCGCGCCGCGCAGGCTGACGTCGATATCGGGAAATTCCTGCGCCGCAAGTTCCGACGCCGAATACACGGAAGCACCCGCCTCCGACACCATGATCTTCGTCATCTTCAGGTCCGGCATCTTGGCGACGAGTTCGGCTGCGAGCTTGTCGGTCTCGCGGCTCGCCGTGCCGTTGCCGATGGCGATCAGCTCCACCTTGTGCCGCATGGCGAGTGCGCCCAACGCCGCGAGCGAGCCCTGCCAGTCGCGCCTGGGTTCGTGCGGATAGATCGTCGTCGTTTCGACGAGCTTGCCCGTCGCGTCGACCACCGCGACCTTCACGCCCGTGCGCAGGCCCGGATCGAGCCCCATCGTCACGCGCGGTCCCGCAGGGGCGGCGAGCAGCAGATCCTTCAGGTTCTTCGAGAACACCGAGATCGCCTCGGCATCGGCGCGTTCCTTCAGCCGCGACACGAGGTCGACGTGCAGCGCCACGGCTAGCTTCGCCTTCCAGGCGAGTCGCACCGCGTCCGTAAGCCACTTGTCGGCGGGCCGCCCGCGATCGGCGATGTTGAAGGCCGCACGGATTTTCGCTTCGGCCGGATGCACTGGCTGCCCTTCGGGCACATCGACATCGAGATCGAAGTCGAGCACGCCTTCGTTGCGTCCGCGCAGCATGGCGAGCACGCGGTGCGACGGCATATCCTTAATCGCCTGCTTGAAGTCGAAGTAGTCGGCGAACTTGGCGCCTTCCTCGGTCTTGCCGGGAATGGCCTTCGACTTGAGCTTGCCCTCCGACCACTGCCACTCGCGCAGTGCGCCGACGAGGCTCGCGTGCTCCGAGATCTTCTCGATGAGCACGTGCCGTGCGCCTTCGAGTGCCGCCTTTACGTCCTCCACGCCCTTGCCGGCGTCGATGTATTTCTGCGCTTCCTCTTCCGGGTTGAGCGCGGGGTTGGCGAGCAGCGTTTCGCTCAAGGGCTCCAGGCCCGCTTCGCGGGCAATCTGCGCCTTGGTCCGGCGCTTGGGCTTGTAGGGCGCATAGATATCTTCGAGTTCGACCTTCGTTTCGGCGCCGAGCACGGCGCGAGAGAGTTCGGGCGTCAGCTTGCCCTGCTCCTCGATGCTCTTCATCACCGTCGCGCGCCGGTCCTCGAGTTCGCGCAGGTAGCCGAGCCGCTCGTCGAGCTTGCGCAGCTGTGTGTCGTCGAGGCCGCCCGTGCGCTCCTTGCGGTAGCGGGCGATGAACGGCACCGTGGCGCCTTCCCCCATCAGCTCGACTGCGGCCGCGACCTGCTCCACGCGCACATTGAGTTCGGCTGCAATCCGCTGATTTATCGAATTCATTCCTGCCTCATGCCATCGGGTCCGATCGCCGCCGGTTGCGCGGCGGGGCCCGCTTCTTTCCAGATTCTCGTGCCCTCAGGAAGGCGGCCGCGCCAAGGACGGCGCCGCTGCGTTGCCGATCCAACGCAGCGGCTATTCAGCGCCAAACCGCCACAAGTTCAATGGCCCTCGGCAACCCCTTCAAATTGCAAGCAAAGCCACGGCCGTTCCCGGTGGGCTCCTCGGTCTACTTCGAGGGGTTTGAAGAATATGCGACAGCTACGGCACTTAGACTGTCACACAGGCATTACATTGGAGGTGTTTTTCGAGCCCGCACGCGGGCCAAAGGCTCTGGCGACCGGCCACCGCCGCCCGCTGCGAAGAAGGTGAGGACCCAATAATGCGGACCACTCTGATCACTTTCGCGCGCGGCGCCCTGGCGGCTGCCGCAGTCGCAGGAAGCGTTAGCCTTGCTCTGGCCGCCGACATCTCCGGCGCTGGCGCGAGCTTCCCCTACCCGATCTATACGAAGTGGGCGGACGCCTACAAGAAAGAGACCAACATCGGTCTCAACTACCAGTCGATCGGCTCGGGCGGCGGCATCAAGCAGATCCAGGCCAAGACCGTGACCTTCGGCGCCTCCGACGCGCCGCTCAAGGGTGAGCAGCTCGAGAAGGACGGCCTGATTCAGTTCCCGATGGTCATGGGCGGCGTCGTGCCGGTCGTGAACCTCGACGGCATCGCGCCCGGCGCTCTGATCCTCGACGGCGACACGCTGGCCAAGATCTTCCTCGGCACAATCACCAAGTGGGATGACGCGGCCATCGCCAAGCTGAACCCCGGCACGAAGCTGCCCTCGCAGGCCATCGCCGTCGTCCGCCGTTCGGACGGCTCGGGCACCACGGCCGTGTTCACGAACTACCTCGCCGAAGTGAACGGCGACTTCAAGACGAAGGTCGGCACGTCGACCGCCGTCGAGTGGCCCGTCGGCATCGGCGCCAAGGGCAACGAAGGCGTCGCCAACAACGTCCAGCAGACCAAGGGCTCGATCGGCTACGTCGAGTACGCCTACGCAAAGCAGAACAAGCTGGCGCATACGCGCATGATCAACAAGGCCGGCAAGACGGTCGATCCGAGCCTCGCCTCGTTCTCGGCTGCCGCCGGCAACGCCGAGTGGGCCAAGGTTCCGGGCTTCGCCATCGTGCTGACCAACCAGCCGGGCGACGGCTCGTGGCCGATCACGGCTGCGACCTTCATCCTGATGCACAAGAAGGCGCAGGATGCCGAGGCTTCCAAGACCGCGCTCAAGTTCTTCGACTGGGCCTACAAGAACGGCGGCAAGGCCGCTGAGGACCTCGACTACGTCCCGATGCCCAAGAACGTCGTCGAACTCGTCGAAGCCGAGTGGAAGAAGATCCTCGGCGCCGACGGCAAGCCGGTGATGTAAGATTGACGGATGTGAGCGGGGCTCCGGTCCCGCTCACACTCTTTCGCTTTGTCCGTTTCCCGCTGACCCATGTGGACTTCATGACCGACGCCACAGCGACCATGGCCTTCGATGCAGCGCTGGCCCAGCGCATGAAGGTTCTCCGCAAGCTCCGCCTCAACGACATGTTCTTCGCCGCCCTGACCCGAGCGGCGGCTTATTTCGTTCTGCTGCTCCTCGGCGCGGTCTTCATCTCGCTCATTTTCGGCGGCCGCGAAGCCGCGATGAAATTCGGCCTCGGCTTCCTGTCGAGCCAGTCCTGGAACCCCGTGACCGAGAACTTCGGCGGCCTTGCCCCGATCTACGGCACGATCGTCACCTCCTTCATCGCCATGCTGATCGCCGTGCCCGTCGGTCTCGGCATCGCGATCTTCCTGACGGAGACCTGCCCGCCGGTCCTGCGCCGCCCCATCGGCACCGCGGTCGAGCTTCTCGCCGGCATCCCGAGCATCATTTACGGCATCTGGGGCCTGTTCGTGTTCGCCCCCTTCCTGCAGCGCACGCTGCAGCCGACGCTGATCGATGCGTTTGCCAACATCCCCGTGCTCAACACACTGTTCGCTGGTCCGCCCTACGGCATCGGCATGCTGACCGCCTCGTTCATCCTCGCGATCATGGTGCTGCCCTTCATCACGGCAGTCGCCCGCGACGTGTTCGACACAGTGCCCCCGATGCTGAAGGAAGCCGCCTACGGCGTCGGCTGCACCCGCTGGGAGGTCGTGAGCTCGATCGTCGTGCCCTACACGCGCGTCGGCATCATCGGCGGCGTTATGCTGGCGCTCGGCCGCGCGCTCGGTGAGACCATGGCCGTCACCTTCGTGATCGGCAACGCGCACAAGATCGCGCCGTCGCTGTTCGCGCCGGGCACGACCATCTCCGCCACCATCGCCAACGAATTCACCGAGGCGGTGGGCGACGTCTACACCTCCTCGCTCATCCTCCTCGGTCTGATCCTGTTCGTCATCACCTTCATCGTGCTGGCGCTGGCCCGACTGCTCCTTTACCGCCTTGAAAAGCAGGGAGGCACGAAGTGACCACCGCCCGCTACACCCGCCGCAAGCACAAGAGCACGCTCTGGATGGGCCTGTGCATCGGCGCCACCGTGTTCGGCCTGACGTGGCTGGTGCTCGTCCTCGGCACGCTGCTCTACAAGGGCTTCGAGGGCTTCTCGGTGGCCGTGTTCACGCAGATGACGCCACCTCCGGGGTCCGACGGCGGCCTGCTCAATGCCATCTTCGGCAGCATCGTGATGACCTTCGCGGGCGTGGCGGTGGGCTCCCCCATCGGCATCCTCGCCGGCACCTACATGGCCGAGTACGGCCGCCATGCGAAGCTGACGAGCGTCGTGCGCTTCATCAACGACATCCTGCTCAGCGCACCGTCGATCATCGTCGGCTTGTTCGTCTACACGGTGCTGGTTGCCCCCGTCGGCCACTTCTCGGCGCTCGCCGGTGCGGCCTCGCTCGCCGTGATCGTCATCCCCGTCGTCACACGCACCACGGAAGACATGCTGCTGCTGGTGCCGAACCAGCTGCGGGAAGCGGCTTCGGCCCTCGGCCTGCCGCGCGCCGTCGTCATCCGCAAGATCGCCTACAAGGCGGCCCGCGCCGGCATGATCACGGGCATCCTGCTCGCGGTCGCCCGAGTCAGCGGCGAGACGGCGCCCCTGCTGTTCACGGCGCTCAACAACCAGTTCTGGAGCATGGACCTCTCCAAGCCCATGTCCAGCCTGCCGGCCGTGATCTTCCAGTTTGCGCTCAGCCCCTATGCCGATTGGCAGCGGCTGGCCTGGGTCGGCGCCCTCTTGATCACCTTCGCCGTGCTTGCGCTGAGCATCCTGGCACGCACCCTGAGCGGCCGGAACGCGACCTGATCCGGCAGCAGCCGGGGCACCTCCTGCCCTGGCGCCGCAATACCGCTATGCAAGTCCCGCGGCCGGCGCCGACCTTGTGCGCCGGCCCTGTCATGTTAGGAATGCCGACCAAAGCGGCAGTCCGGACATTCCGATGGCACTGAATTCCCTCATCTCCGGTCGCGAGCCCACGGAGGCCGCGAGCGAGGTCCAGACGCTGGCCGGCATCTCCGCCGCGCACCTCATCAGCCACGTACATATGCTGACGCTGCCGGTGCTGATCCCGCTGCTCAAGGACCGGCTGGGGGTGAGCTTCCTCGACCTCGGCTTCGCGCTGACGCTGTTCAGCGCCATTTCCGGCCTGACGCAGGCGCCCATGGGTTTCCTGGTCGACCGCATCGGCGCGCGCAACGTGCTCGTCGCCGGGCTCACTCTGGGCGGCTTCTCGTTCGCCCTGCTGGGGCTGTGGACAAGCTACCCCATGCTGTTCGTCTGCGCGGTGCTCGCGGGGCTCGCCAACTGCGTCTATCACCCGGCCGACTATGCGATCCTGTCACGGTCGATCCCCGAACAGCGCATCGGGCGCGCCTTCTCGATCCATACCTTCGCGGGCTACCTCGGCAGCGCCATCTCGCCGTTCCTGCTCCTGGGCATCGCCGGCAGCCTGGGCCTGAATGCGGCGCTGATCGCGTCAGGCCTCTTCGCCTGGGCGGCTGCCCTTTTCCTGCTTCTGCTGCCGCAGCCGGCGCCGCTCGCCGAGAGCAAGGCCGGTAAGCCTGCCGAAGGCCTCGCCGGCGTGAAGGCGCTGCTCTCGCCGACCATCCTGTCGCTCGTGATGTTCTTCGCCGTCTTCGCGATGTCGAACAGCGCCATGAACAACTTCACGGTGGCCGCGCTGATGGAAGGCAAGGCGCTGACGCTCGTGTCCGCCAACGCCGCCCTGACGGCCTATCTCGCCATGTCGGCGCTGGGCATCCTGGCGGGCGGCTATCTTGCCGACCGGACCCGCCGCCACGGCGACATCGCGGCTTTGGGGTTCGGCCTCAACGCGATGTGCATCCTGTTTGCTGCCTACGTGGACCTGCCGACGGCGGTCGTGGTGCTCGCCATGGGCTGCGGCGGCTTCCTGTCGGGCATGATCCTGCCGTCGCGCGACATGCTCGTGCGGAAAGCCTCGCCGCCGGGCGCCGCCGGGCGCGTGTTCGGCCTCACCTCGACCGGTCTCAACGTCGGCGGCATTTTCGGCCCAATCCTCGGCGGCTGGATCCTGGACCATGCCCCGCCGCTGACCATCTTCGCGGCCGCGGTCGGCTTCATGCTGCTCACCGCCCTCTATGGCTTCGTCAGCGACCGGGTCACCGCCCGCACCGCCTAAGCTGATCCGGATCAGGGGCTTGCCCCCGGCTGCTGCGCTGGCGTGGGGCGGCTTGCCGGCACGCTGCGACGCAACTAAGGTCGCGGCAACGGAACGGAAAGGTGCTGTCGCCATGAGCGATACGCCAGACGCAGGATCGAACGGTCTCACGGCCGCTGCCCCGCCGACCAAGGTTGCCGCCAAAGGCAGTGCCGCTGCGGCGCGACGGGAGCGGCAGGCGGCACAACTGAGGGCCAATCTCGCCCGCCGCAAGCAGCAGGCCCGGGAAAAGGCGCGCCTGTCGGCCGGGTCGGATCCGGCACCGGGCGATTGACACTTTGCACGCCGATCGGACCACCGCGGTTCGAGGGCGCATCGAGAACCTCGCCGCCACCGCGGCACCCCGCACCGGGGCACAGGACAAGGGGGAATGCCGGATGGATCGCATCAGCATCGTCGGCGGTAAGAAGCTCAACGGCATCATTCCGATCTCGGGCGCCAAGAACGCCGCCCTGCCGCTGATGATCGCGAGCCTGCTGACGCCCGAGACGCTGACGCTCAAGAACGTGCCGAACCTCGCCGACGTCAACCTGCTGGCGCGCATCCTGCGCAACCACGGCCTGGATCTCACCATCGACGGCAAGCGCGCCGATCCCGCGCCCTACCTCGGCGAGACCTTCCATCTCACCGCGCGCGACATCGTCGACACCACCGCGCCCTACGAGATGGTGAGCCGCATGCGCGCGAGCTTCTGGGTGATCGGACCGCTGCTTGCTCGCGCCGGCAAGGCCCGCGTCTCGATGCCGGGTGGCTGCGCCATCGGCACGCGTCCCGTCGACCTGCATCTCATGGGCCTCAAGGCGCTGGGCGCCGAGATCGACATCGATGGCGGCTACGTGGTGGCGAAGGCGCCGAACGGCCTGCGCGGCGGCCGCATCGTGTTCCCCAAGGTTTCCGTCGGCGCCACGCACAACGTCCTGATGGCCGCAGCGCTGGCCAAGGGCGAAACCGTGATCGAGAACGCCGCCCGCGAACCCGAGATCGGCGACGTCGCCGAATGCCTCGTGAAGATGGGCGCCCAGATCGAGGGTATCGGCACCTCCCGCCTCCTCGTCCAGGGGCGTGATCGCCTCGAAGGCGCCGTGCACACCGTGCTGCCTGACCGCATCGAGACCGGCACCTATGCCTTTGCCGCTGCTGCGGCTGGCGGGTCGGTCGAACTCAGGGGCGCCAAGAAGAGCCTACTCGACACGGCCCTCGTG
>RXJK01000249.1:2696-9607 GCA_003963125.1 Hyphomicrobiales bacterium | reverse complement strand
CGCTGAGGGAGGCGACCTGCGTGCTCGTGAGCTTGAGGAACTGCGTCGTGGCGAGCGCGGCGATCTGGGCCGTGCTGAGGGCCGTAAGGGCATCGCTGGAGAGGCTCGAAATCTGCGTCGAGCTGAGCGCCCTCAACTGCGTCGTAGTGAAGCCGGCGACGATATCCGCCGAAAGCGCCTGGATCTGCGCCGTGCCGAGGCCGGCGAGCTGCGTGCTGGAAAGGGATTGCACCTGAGTTGCGCTCATCTCCGAGACCTGCGTCGACGTCAGGTAGGAGATCTGCGTCGAGGAGAGACCCTTGAGCTGTGTCGCCGTGAGAAGTTCGACGTCGTTCTCCTGCAGCGCCTTGATGGCCGTCGCCGTGAGACCGCTGATCTGCGTGGCCGTCAGCGCCGACATCTGATCGTCGCTGAGCGCGAGGAGGTTGGTGGTGGTGAGCGCGGCGATCTGCGTCGAGCTCAGGCTGCCGATCTGCGAGGCGCTCAGCACCTGCATGTCGTTGACGGTGAGGTTGCGGATCTGCGTCACCGTCATCGCGGCCACCTGGCTTGCCGTGAGCGCGCCGACCTGATCACTCGACAGGGCCGCGATCTGGCTCGTGGACAGCGCCTGGATCTGCGTCGTCGCCATCGCCGCGACCTGGGTGGTGGTCAGCGTTCCGATCGAGGTCGTGCTGATTGCCCCGATCTGGGCGGCGGACAGGGTGCGCAGCTGCGTGGTGTTGAAGATGGTCATCGTAACGGAGCCGAGCGCGGTCATCTGCGCGGCCGTCAGACCCTTGATCTGCGCGCTCGACAGCGAGGCGATCTGGGTCGTGCTCAGCGAGGCGAGGCTGGTCGTGGTCAGCGCCGAGATCTGCGTGGACGTGAAGCCTGCGATCTGGGTGGTGGAAAGCGCATCGAGGTCGTCCACGCTGAGCGCCCGGATCTGCGACGTGCTCCAGGCGGAGAGCTGCTGGCTCGTCAGTGCGGCCACCTGCACGAGCGAAAGCGCTGCGATCTGGGTGGTCTTGAGGGCGGCGAGCTGGGTCTGCGCGAGCGAGGAAATCTGCGTCGCCGACAGCGCCACGATGGCTGTCGTGGTGAGCGCGGCAAGCTGCGTGGAGGCGAGCGACAAGACCTGCGTATCGCTCAGCGCACCCACCTCCTCCACGGCGAGGAGGGCGACCTGCGTCGCGGTGAGCCCCCTCAATTGCTGCGTGCTGAAAGAGGCGATCTGCGTGCTGGTCAGCGCGGAGAACGACGTGGTCGAAAGGGCCGCGAGCTGCGTCGCCGTCAGGCCGGAGATCTGGTTGGTCGTGAGGGCAGCGATCTCGTCGATCGTGAGCCCCTTCATCTGCGTCGCACTCAACGCAGCGAAGCTCGCCGCGCTGAGGGAGGCGACGGCCGCCGGGCTCAGCGCGCCGATCTGGGTCGAGCTCAGCGCCGCGATCTGCGTCGTCGTCAGGGCACTCACCTGGCTCGTTGTGAGGGCCGAGACCTGCGTGGTCGACAGCGCGCGCAGCTGCGTCGCCGTGAGGGCTGCGAGCTGTGTATCGGCGAGAACGACGATGTCGCTGCTCGTGAAGGCCTGGAGCTGGGAAACCGAGAGGATGGCGAGTTGCGTCGTGAGAAGCTGCGCGACGGCGGTCACCGGCAGGTTCGCGATCTGCGTCGTGGTCAGTCCGCGAATCTGGGTCGTCGTGAGCGCCTGAAGCTGGTCGGAAGAGAGGGCGCCGATCTGGGTCACCGTCAGCGCGCCGATCTGGGAGGACTGCAAGCCCGCGAGCTGGGTCGTCGTCAACGCGCTGATCCCTGCGCTGCCGAGCGCGGCAATCGCCGACGCGGCCAGTGCGGCAAGCGCCGTGGCGGTGAACCCGTCGATCTGGTCGGTCGAGAGAGAGGATATCTGGAGCGTCGTGAGCGCCTTGGCCTGGGTTGCGGTGAAACCCGCGAACTGGCTGGCCGAAAGTGCGGCGAGCTGGCTCGTCGAAAGCGCGGCGATCTGAGTTGCCGCCATCGCCGCGATCTGCGTGGCGGCAAGGGCGCCCATGTCGTCGCTCGACAGGGCCCCGACCTGGGCCGTGGTCAGCGCCGCGACCTCCGTCGCCGTGAGGGCCGCGACCTGGGTGCTGGCGAGCGACGCGATCCGCGTGGCCGTGATGGCCTTGATCTGCGCGGCGGAAAGTTTGGCGATCTGGCTCGTGGCGAGGGCCTGGATCTGCGCGTCCGAGAGCGTGGCGATCTGTGCCGTCGTGAGTGCCGAGATCTGCGTGGTGCTGAGCGTCGCGATCTGGGTCGCCGCAAGCGCCGCGAACTGCGTCGTACTGAGGACCGCGATCTGCGTGGCCGCGAGTGCTGCGATCTGATCGGCGCTGAATTGCGAAAGTGCAGCCGCCGTCAGCGCGGCCACCTGCGAAGTGCTGAATGCGGCAATCTGCGTCCGACTCAATGCCGATACATCATCGGAGCTTAGGGCTGTGATTTGAGTCGTCGTCAGGGTTTGGGTGGCCATCTAGCGGTTCCATCACACGTTTTTCCTCTTTGTTTTTTGGCGTGGGGCTTGTCCGAGGCTGGAAAATTCCCGCTTTGTAACCGGCGGTTTCAAAGTTAATTCTGGTTTTCACAAAAGAACGAATAATTAGAATATCGACGTGTGAGGACGATCAGCGCCGATGGATATGCGGGCTGAACGGGCAAATACCGCCGCCGTCGAGCGCAGAGGCCGCAGGATCTTCATCATGTGAGGGGAGCGGTGTGGGAACGCCAGAAAAACTGGCGTTCCCACGGAACCGCACGCAAGGCGGGAAGCGTGCAGTAGGCTGTTGGAGAACTTGCCTGGGGATCAGTTTCAGCGCGAATGGGCGCGCGATCAAGAAGCAATGTTTTTTTGAAATCAGCAGTTACAAAAAAAGAGCGCGCAGCCGAGGGGAGGCCGCGCGCCCGAGGCATTGTCTTCAGTTGAACTTGAAATCGAGGCGCAGCTTCACGCTCTGGATGTCGAGGCCGGAGGCGGTTGTGTTGGCCGTCGTCGTGCCGTCCGTGAAGGAGTAGTCGTGGCTGTTGAAGCGGATGTTGTTGTATTCCGCGCCAAGGATTACGCGCTGCGTCACGGCATAATCGAGGCCGATGCCGGCGACCCAGCCGTTGGCGCGCGTGCTGCTGCTGGCGACCAGAAGGCCATCGGTCGAAGCGCCGATGTTCGTCGTGGCCCAGCCGCCGCGGATATAGCCGAGGAAGCGGTCGTGCGCGTAGCCGAGCTTGCCGGTGTAGGTGTAAAGGTCGTTGGCGCGCATGCCGAGCGCAAGGCCGGCCGTCTGGACCGAGTCGAAGGATTTCGACGACTTGAGCGGCGAATAGCCGAATTCGGCGCCGAGCACCACGGGTCCCCACTGGTGCTGGTAGCCGACGTGCCCGCCGAACATCCAGCCGTTGGTGGAGAAGGAGGGATATTCGACCGTGCCGGTGAGCGTATCGAGCGTGCCGTCCCAGCTCGACCGGCCGTGTTCGAGATGCGCACCGAGGTAGACGCCGGACCAATCGTAGTTGGCGCCCGAGGTGGTGGACGGGGGATTGTAGCCGTAGGCGTCGTAGGTGCGCTTGGGGCCATCGGCGAGTGCTGCCGTGGCGGCGAGAAGGCTCGCGAGGCCGCAGCTCAGACTGGAAAGAAAGGCCATTCTCAGGGAAATCATGTTGGTTCTCCGCTTTTCTTGATGCGCAAACCGTACAGGGCGTCACTGTCCCCAAGCTTGCGGCGCAGTCCGGCGAATGACCAAACCTTCAATCGAAACACGTTGTTACGTGTGCGGAGCGTGTTGGAGCGCACAGGCGGACCGGTTGCCTGGCCAAGTCAGCGGGCGCGTTGGCAAGGTCAAGTTCCACGCGGTTTGGCACGCGCCGTGGGCTGGGCGGAGGCGGGATCGTCGGGCCAGGGATGCCTCGGATACCGCCCTTTCATCTCCGCTTTCACGGCAGCCCACGATCCTTTCCAGAACCCGGGCAGGTCGCGCGTGATCTGGATCGGCCGGTGCGCGGGAGAGAGCAGATGCAACGTCAGCGGAAGTCGCCCTTTTGCCACCGCCGGGTGTTGGGTCAGCCCGAACAGCTCCTGCACCCGGATGTGCAGCGCTGGCGCGCCGGCGGTCTCGTAGTCGATGGCGTGGCGGTTGCCCGTGGGCGCTTCGAAGTGCGTCGGCACCTCGTCATCGAGCCGCTTGCGCAGGTCCCAGGGCAGCAGCACATCGAGCGCCACGCCGAGATCGTCCGCGCCGATCTCGGCGAGCTTCGTCTTGCCGACGATGAAGGGCGCCAGCCAATCCGCGATGCTGTCGGCGAGCGCGGCGTCCGTCAAATCGGGCCAAGAGGTCTCTCCCGCCGCGCGCAGGAAGCCGACCCGGTCGCGCAACTGCAGTTGCGCCTTGCTCCAGGGCAGCCGGCCGATGCCGAGCTTCGCGATGCCTTCCGCGAGGCGCCGCGCGGTCTCCTCGTTTGCGTCGATGGTGCGCGGCTCGCTGCTGAGCACGATGGCATCGAGGCGCCGCACGCGCCGCGCGCGCAGGCTGGCGCTCGCCGCGTCGAATTCGATCTCGTCGTTCTGCGTGATCCGGCCTTGGGCCGCTGCCAGCACGTCGGTTTCGTCCGCGCTTGCCGCAAGCAGAATGCGGGTCGCAGCGGCAGACCCCGTGAGCTCGGCCGCGACGATGAACGGCGCGCGGGCGAGCGGATGGGTCGCGTCGAGCATCGCGCCGCGGCCGTTGGCGAGGATGAACTGCCCCGCCGCACCGCGTGCCTTGCCGATCCGCTCGGGGAACGCCAGTGCCAGAAGCTGCGCGACCGACACGTCGTCGCGGGACGCGGATTTGGACGCATGTCCGCTCGCCATCCGCGCCCAGCCGGAAGCCAGCCGGCGCATGTCGC
Organism: Hyphomicrobiales bacterium; assembly: GCA_003963125.1. Lineage (GTDB taxonomy): Bacteria > Pseudomonadota > Alphaproteobacteria > Rhizobiales > Hyphomicrobiaceae > AWTP1-13. The sequence goes on along the minus strand of RXJK01000249.1, from coordinate 4,711 downwards.
TCGCCCGCCGCGACCGGTCCCGCTGAAACGCTTCGAGGCGGTGCGCGAGATCGGGGTCATTGCCGCCGAGGCCGCGTTCGACGATCACGGCCGCGATCTCCGCTGCCCGCTGCGCCTCTCCGAGCGATGCGGCTGCGAGCACCATGCGCGCGAGACGCGGCGGCAGCGGAAGGGCCCTCAGGCGCCGGCCGGTCTCAGTGATGCGCACATCGGCCTCGAGCGCGCCGAGTCCTGTCAGTTCCTCGCGGGCGGCGGCGAGTGCGGCGGCCGGCGGCGGATCGAGCCACGTCAACGCGGTGACGTCCGTCGCACCCCATTCCGCGCAGTCGAGAACGAGCGAGGCGAGATCGGCCGAGCGGATCTCGGGCTCGGCGAAGGCCGGCAGGCTCTGCGTCTGCGGCTCGTCCCAGAGCCGATAGCAGATGCCTGGCTCCGTGCGGCCGGCGCGGCCGCGACGTTGATCGGCCCCGGCGCGAGAGACGCGCACCGTTTCGAGCCGCGTGACGCCGACATCGGGCTCGAACCGCGGCACGCGCGCGAGCCCGCAGTCGATGACGACGCGCACGCCCTCGATCGTCACGGACGTCTCGGCGATGGACGTGGCGAGCACCACCTTGCGCAGGCCCGGCGGCGCGGGCTCGAGGGCGGTATCCTGCGCCTTCATGTCCATGGCGCCGTAGAGCGGTGCGATGATCACGGCCGGATCGCTGATGCGTTCCTTGAGGCGCTCTTCCACGCGGCGGATCTCACCCTGCCCGGGCAGGAAGGCGAGCACAGAGCCGGGCTCGGCCCGCAGCGCGCGCAGGAGGGCGTCGGTCATCTGGTCCTCGATGCGCGCGTTCGGATCGCGGCCGAGATAGCGCGTCTCGACAGGAAACGCGCGGCCCTCGCTGGAGATGACGGGCGCGTCTCCCAGGATCTTGGCGACGCGCGCGCCGTCGAGCGTCGCCGACATCGGCAGGATGCGCAGATCCTCGCGCAGGCCCCGCTGGCAATCGAGCGCGAGCGCGAGGCCAAGATCGGCATCGAGCGAGCGCTCGTGGAACTCGTCGAACAGCACGGCGCCGATGCCTGTCAGTTCCGGGTCGTCGAGGATCATGCGCGTGAACACACCCTCGGTGACGATCTCGATGCGCGTCCGGGGTCCCGACTTCGACACCATCCGCGCCCTGAGCCCGATCCGCTCGCCGACCAGCTCCGACAGGGTCTGCGCCATGCGTTCAGCGGCAGCGCGGGCGGCAATCCGGCGCGGCTCCAGCACCAGGATCTTGCGTCCGCCGAGCCAGTCTTCGTCCATGAGGGCGAGGGGCACGCGCGTCGTCTTGCCCGCGCCCGGCGGCGCCACCAGGACCGCGCAATTGCGAGCCGCGAGGGCGGCCCGCAGCGTGTCGAGCACGGCATCGATCGGAAGGGTGGAGGCGAACTGCATGCCCGCGTGTATTGGGCCGCAGGACGGCGGATGCAAGCCCAATTTGGCGCCGCTGGCCGAGCGTCCGGCGCGGTGCGTTACGCGCGCGGCGGGAGGCCGCGCAGGCTGACGTCGAGGAGCCCCGTAACGTAAGGCGCAAACGAGCGGCCGGCTTCCAGGCGGAATTTGTCTGCCCCCATCCGCCACAGCACCACTTCGGCCTTCCCGAAGATCGTGCGCGTGCACATGCCGACCGGGAAGCTCGCCGGATCGAAGTCGAGCGGACAGCCGCTGGCGAGGAGATCGGCGGCCCGCGGCCCCGCGATCGTGATGGCGAAGTTGCGATCGCTGATGTCGACCACACTGGCGGTTCCGGCCGCCTGCGCCTGGACGAGGAGCATGCGCGCCACGGACATGCGACTGGGGGAGCCGAACACCAGCCATTCGTCGGGCCCGAGCCGCAGCGCGGTGATCTCGGCGGCGCGAGCAGCACGCAGGGTGCGCGACACGTCAGCGCCCTCCAGAGCCGCGGCGAGCGTGTCCGCCGTGCCCCGGTAGACGAAGCGCGTGGCGGAGCCCGCGTCCGCGATCTCGACGACGCCCGGGA
>RXJK01000249.1:0-2646 GCA_003963125.1 Hyphomicrobiales bacterium | reverse complement strand
AGGGCGAGCCCTTTGAGGGCCGACGCGTTCTTGATGGCGAGGTCAGCCATTGATCTTCTCCCCCTTCGGGTCGACGAACACGGGCGATACCAGCTCGACTGCGATGGCGCCGTCGGGCATCGGCACATGCAGCGTCTCGCCCATCCGCTTGCGGCCGTCGGCGACGAGCGCCAGCGCGATGGAGCTGCCGAGCGCCGGGCTCCAGTAGGAGGACGTGACGTGGCCGAGCGCCTGCGTTCCAGCCTTCGGTGCAGAGGAAGCCGTGATCTGCGCGCCCTCTTCGAGCGTGACTTTCGGGTTCTGCGTTTTCAGCCCCACGAGTTGTCGGCGGCCCGGTGCGACGATGTCGGGCCGGGTGAGCGAGCGCTTGCCGACGAAGTCGCGCTTGTTCTTGCCGATGGCCCACGTGAGCCCGACGTCGTCCGGTGTCACGGTGCCGTCCGTCTCCTGGCCGACGATGATGAAGCCCTTCTCGGCGCGCAGGACGTGCATGCTCTCGGTGCCGTAGGCGCACGCCCCGTGCTTTGTTGCTTCTGCCCACACGCGATCCCAGACGCCGCGGGCAGCGTTCGCCGGTACGTTGATCTCGAAGCCGAGTTCGCCCGTGAAGCTCACACGGAAGAGACGCGTGTCGACGCCGCAGATCTTGCCCTCGCGCAACGCCATGTGCGGGAAGGCGGCCGGCGACAGGTCGATACCCTCGACGAGCGGCGCGATGATCTCGCGCGCCTTGGGGCCTTGCACCGCGATCACCGCCCATTGCTCGGTCGTCGACGTGAGCCAGACCTTGAGGTCCGGAAATTCCGTCTGCAGGTAGTCTTCCATCATCGTGAGCACGCGCTGGGCGCCGCCCGTCGTCGTGGTCACGTGGAAGACATCCGTTGCGACGCGGCCGACGACGCCGTCGTCGATGATGAAGCCCGCCTCGTTCAAAAGCACGCCGTAGCGGCAGCGCCCCACCTCGAGCTTTTTCCACGGATTGACGTACATCCGCTCCAGGAACTCGGCGGCATCGGGCCCCACGACCTCGATCTTGCCGAGCGTCGAGGCGTCGAACACACCGGCCGTGGAGCGCACCGTCGCGCATTCGCGCGCAACAGCTTCGTGCGCGTTTTCGCCGGAGCGTGGGAAGTAATGCGCGCGCTTCCACAGGCCCACGTCCTCGAACGCGGCGCCCTGCGCCTCGGCCCAGGCGTGGATGGGCGTGCGCCGCACGGGATCGAACAGATCGCCGCGGTTGTGACCCGCGAGGCTGCCGAATGTGACGGGCGTGTAGGGCTGGCGGAAGGTCGTGAGGCCGACCTCGGGGATCGTCTTGCCCGTGTTCGCCGCCGTGATGGCCATGGCGTTGAGGTTCGACGTCTTGCCCTGGTCCGTCGCCATGCCCGTCGTCGTGTAGCGCTTCACGTGCTCGATGGAGCGGAAGCCTTCCTGCGCGGCGAGCTTCAGGTCCTTCGTCGTCACGTCGTGCTGGAAATCGACGAACGCCGGCTGCGTGGCCCCCGTCATAGGCATGGCCCCGAGCATGCCCGCGTAGCTGCGCGGAGGTGCCTCGACGGCGAATGCATGCGACCCGGCGGGCTTGCCAAGGGCGATAGATGCCGCCTCCGCGCCGGCCTGCCAGCCTTCCGTGAGCACGTCGCCCAGCGCGAAGGTGCCGCGGCAGGCGCCCGCCGAACGCTCCGCCTGCGCCGAAGGACCAGGCAGAAAGGCGTTGGCCTCGGCGGACCACGCGACCTTGCCGCGCGATTGCGAGAAGAGGTGGACCGATGGCGTCCAGCCGCCGCTCATCAGCACCAGATCGCAGGCGATCGTCTCGCCCTTGCTCAGGCTGCCGTCGCGCACGGATGCCAGGGTGACGCCGGACACGCGCAACCGGCCCTTGGTCTCGAAGATGGTCGTAGAGGTCTTCACGTCGATGCCGGCGGCCTTGGCCGCGGCAAGTGCCGCTTCGCCGGGCGCGGCACGCACATCGGCGATGACAGCGATGCGCGCGCCCGCGTCCTTCAGTGCGAGGGCGGCGTCGTAGGCGGTATCCGTCGCTGCGACCACGACCGCACGCCGCCCGGCCAAAGCGCCGTAGCGCGTGGCGAAGACGCGCGCGGCATCGGCCAGCATGACGCCGGGCCGGTCGTTGCCCGGGAACACCAAGGGCCGCTCGATGGCCCCCGTCGCGATCACGACGCGCTTGGCCCGCACCTGCCACAGACGTTCGCGGGGACGCGCGGCGTCGGGATGGGCGAGATGATCGGCGCACTGCTCGACGAGGCCGAGGAAGTTCTGCGCGAAATAGCCGAAGACTTGCGTGCGCGGCAGCAGCCGCACGTTGGGTAGAGCAGCGAGGCGCGCCAGCACCTCGTCGCGCCAGGCCGAGGCGGCCTTGCCATCGATCGTGGCGCTGGTCTCATCGGAAAGAAGCGAGCCGCCCATCTCCGCCTGCTCGTCGGCGAGAATGACACGCGCGCCGGCTTCGCCCGCGGCAAGGGCCGCAGCCAGGCCGGCAGGCCCCGCGCCGGCGACGAGCACATCGCAATGCTCAAATGTCTGCGCGTAGAAATCAGGATCGGGATCCTCAGGCGGACGCCCGAGGCCCGCCGCCTGCCGGATGATCGGCTCGTAGATCTTGGACCAGGCCCAGTTCGAACC
>RXJK01000309.1 GCA_003963125.1 Hyphomicrobiales bacterium | reverse complement strand
CTGCACCGGGCAAGGCCCCGGACTGGCGCTCCGCGCCATCCGGGGACGCAAAAGATAGGTCTGCGAGGCGACGCGCGCTCGCCAGAAGCAACCACTGTCATCCCGGCCGGAGCGAAGCGGGGAGCCGGGACCTAGGGGCCACAAACGCACACGAAAAAACGGGCGCCTTTCGACACCCGCTTTTGAATTGGACTAGACGCAAAGCGAAAAGGAACCCGCTTACTCCGCTGCCTGCTTCAGCGCCGGCGCGGCGGCCTTCACGTCGTCGTCGACGTGCACTTCGAACTTGGCGAAGTTCTTGTTGAACATCTCGACAAGCGCTTTCGCCTGCGCGTCGTAGGCGGCCTTGTCGGCCCACGTCTCGCGCGGGTTGAGGATGGTGGGATCGACGCCCGGCAGCGACAGCGGCACCTCGAAGCCGAAGGTCGCGTCGCGGCGCATGGGCTGGCTCTTGAGCGCACCCGACAGCGCCGCGTCGAGCAGCGCACGCGTGGCCTTGATGGGCATACGGCTGCCGGTGCCGAACTTGCCGCCCGTCCAACCCGTGTTCACGAGCCAGCAGTCGACATTGTGCTTGGCGATGAGTTCGCGCAGCAGGTTGCCGTAGACACTCGGATGCCGCGGCATGAACGGTGCGCCGAAGCAGGTCGAGAACGTGGCCTGCGGCTCGTTGCCCATGCCCTTCTCTGTGCCGGCGACCTTCGCCGTGTAGCCGGACAGGAAGTGGTACATCGCCTGGCTCGGCGACAGCTTCGCGATCGGCGGCATGATGCCGAAGGCATCGGCGGTCAGCATCACGATGTTCTTGGGGTGCCCGGCCATGCCCGTCGCCGAGGCGTTCGAGATGAATTCGAGCGGATACGCGGAGCGCGTATTCTCGGTCAGGCGGCCGTCGTCGAAATTGGGAAGCCGCGTCTTCTCGTCGAGGATGACGTTCTCGAGCACCGTGCCGAAGCGGTTCGAGGCGTCCCAGATCTCGGGCTCGGCCTCTTTCGACAGGCGGATCGTCTTGGCGTAGCAGCCGCCCTCGAAGTTATACACGCCCTCGTTCGACCAGCCGTGCTCGTCGTCGCCGAGGAGGATGCGTTTGGGGTCGGCCGACAGCGTCGTCTTGCCGGTGCCGGAGAGGCCGAAGAACACGGCGGCATCGCCGCCCTTGCCAGCGTTCGCCGAGCAGTGCATCGGCATCACGCTCTTCTCGGGCATCACGTAGTTGAGATACGTGAACACCGACTTCTTCGTTTCGCCCGCGTAGGAGGAGCCGCCGATCAGCACGATGCGCTTGGCGAAGTTGCAGGCAATGACGGTGTTGGAGCGAACGCCGTGCCGCTCCGGATCGGCGCGGAAGCTCGGCAGGTTCACGACCGTGAACTCGGGCGCGAAGTTCACGAGCTCGGCGTCCGTCGGCCGGCGCAGCAAGGCGCGGATGAACAGCGCATGCCACGCGTATTCGATGAAGATGCGCGCATTGAGCCGGTGCGCGGGATCAGCGCCGGCGTGCAGGTCCTGCACGAACATCTCGCGCGTCTTGGCGTGCGCGACGAAGTCGGCGTAGAGCACGTCGAACTGCTCGGGCGTCATCGCCTTGTTGTTGTCCCACCACACGGCCTTCTCGGTGGTGGCGTCGCGCACGACGTACTTGTCCTGCGCCGAGCGGCCCGTATGCACGCCCGTCTCGACCGCGAGCGCGCCCGTCGAAGCAAACCGTCCCTCGCCCCTGCGGATCGCCTCCTCGATCAGGAGGGTCTCGCGTGTGTTGTGATGGACTTTCGCAGGGATGCTCAAAGAAAACATGGTGCTCGTCATGTGCTCGCTGCCAATTATGCCGCTGCCGTCGGCCGAACGCCGGGACAGTACCACCCGGGACCACTGCCGCCGGAAAGCGTCTGCTCGCGTTCGGCAGACCCCGGAGGGTTTACCGGCCCGATGCGAGCAGCAAGGCCCTCCGGTTTAGGCAATGGGAAGGCAACGCTTCAACGGAATTATCGACGCATCGACAGGCGAAAATGCGGTTAGGGTGAAGACGGTGCGACGCAGCATTTTTGCTGCAGTGCAGTCGTCAGACTTTCGTAGCCCTCTCCGATCCTAAAGACCGGGCTTTCTCGGCAAGTATGACCAGCGCCTTCCGGGCGTCACCGGGGGTACGCACCAGGCTCTCGAAGGGGATCCGGGCCGCCCGGGGCCACGCCACCAGATCGAGCCCTGCGGGGTCGATGCCCGACACCCGCCAGTCGCCCGGGTCCTCCCCCGCCAGGCGGGTCGCATAAACCTGCACAGCGTCCATGTGATCGGCATTCATGTGCGCCACGATATCCGGCTCCGCCGCAATCAGCGCGGCTGCCTCTCCCGTAGGCACTAGCAGGTCGTCGCGGGCAACGTCGATGATCCGTCCAAAGCCACCGATGAAGTGCGCGTCGCTGACCTCGAGCCGCCACATCCCGAAGTCGGCGAACGACGCATAGCCCTCGGCTGAAGGGTGCCGGGCGAGAAAGCGTCGCCGCGACACAGGATCGCCCGTTGGTACGGCGCGCCCGCGCAAGGTCACCCGCGGCCCCGACAGTGGATCGGCGTCCTGCCCGGTGCCGTCAAACAGCAGGCTCGCGCGCGCATCGGCTTTCAGATTGCGCGTGTGCCTGGCTAGGCCCGAGATCAGCAGCAGCGGCGCGCCGTCGGGATCGGTTGCGACGAGCACCAAGGAAGCGTATGGATGCCCCTCGTCGAGGGAGCCGAGCGCCGCCTTCAAGGCGCTGCGCACCAAGCCCGCCGAGATCGCGGCGGGCGTTTCCGGGGCCGGGAGCGCGCACGGGTTGTCCACAGGCATCTCAGGTCCATCTCGGTTGCGGGGTTGAAGCCTTAAGTTCAAAATACGGATCAACCCGACGGGCTGCCACAATTTCCGCATGGCGACGCCATAAATCGCTGTGCGGCTACGTTCGAGGATCTACACTGCGATGAAAGAGAAGAGCACCATCGCGCTTGTCGATGACGAGCGGAACATCCTGACGTCTCTCAGCATCGCGCTGGAGGCGGAAGGGTACAAGGTCCGCACCTATTCCGACGGCGCCTCCGCTCTCGATGCGCTGACGGAAGAGCCGGCGGATCTCGCCATTCTCGATATCAAGATGCCGCGCATGGATGGGATGGAACTGCTCCGCCGCCTGCGCCAGCAGAGCGACATGCCGGTGATCTTCCTCACCTCGAAGGACGAGGAGATCGATCAGCTCTTCGGCCTCAAGATGGGCGCCGACGACTACATCTCGAAGCCTTTCTCTCAACGCCTCGTCGTAGAACGCGTGAAGGCGGTCCTCCGCCGCTTCCAGCCCAAGGACGCCGCCACCGCTGCCGCCGAGCAGGCCCGCGTCATCGAGCGCGGCAAGCTCAAGCTCGATCCCGAGCGCCACACCTGCCACTGGGACAACCATCCGGTCATGCTCACGGTGACGGAGTTCCTGATCCTGCAGGCGCTCGCGACCCGCCCTGGTGTCGTCAAGACGCGCGACGCGCTGATGGACGCCGCCTACGACGATCAGGTCTACGTCGATGACCGCACCATCGACAGCCACATCAAGCGCCTGCGCAAGAAGTTCAAGCAGGCCGATGACAACTTCGACGTGATCGAGACGCTGTATGGCGTCGGCTATCGCTTCAAGGAGGCGTGAGCTTAGGCGGGGCGGATGGCAGTCCAGACGGGTGACCCTGGAACCGGGCTTGGAGCGTGGGCGAGCTGCAAGCGCGGCGCGTCCACTGCGTGGTCCGCCGTGCGACAGGCCTATGCGGCACTCAACGCACGCCTCACTGTCTTCAATGCGTATTTCCGCACGACGGCGTTCTATCGCTTCCTCACCTACGGGCCGCTGATCCGGCTCATCGCCCGCTCGCTGCAGCGCCGCATCATCTTCGCCAACCTGATCGGCCTCATCATCCTGATCGGCGGCATCGTCTATCTGAGCCGCAACCACATCTGGCTCATCGACGCCAAACGCGAGAGCCTGCGCGCCCAGGGCGAGATCATCGCCGCGGCGATTGCGGCCAATGCCTCGCTCGATGCCGACCGGCGCATCGTCCTCGACCCCGACCGCCTGCCCGAGATCGAGGGCTCCAAGAGCCCGCTGCGCGACGACGGCTTTGCCGCCCTCCAGCTGTCGATCGCCCCGGAACGCGTCACGCCCATCCTGAAGCGCCTCGTGCCGGGCACCGAGACGCGCGCCCGCGTCTACGCGCAGGACGGCACGATGATTGTCGACACCGATCAGCTGCTCCTAAGACGACAGCGCACGGAAGTCGGCAAGGATCGCGACGGCCAGCTCAAGGTCCGCAGCCAGTGGACGCGGTTCCTCACCTGGCTCATGCGCGGCGAGGTCCAGGTCTACCGCGAGATCGGCGCAGGCAACGGCCTCGCCTATCCCGAGGTGCGCATCGCCATGAACTCGGGCACGGCGACGGCCATGCTGCTCGTCAACGACAAGTACGAGCAGATCGTCTCCATGGCCGTGCCGATCCAGTATCGCAAGGCGGTGCAGGGCGTGCTGCTCCTGTCCTCGCGCCCCGGCGAGATCGACGACATTCTCCAGGAGGAGCGCAACGTCATCATGGCGCTCGCCGCGACGGCGCTCGCCACGACCATCTTCGCCTCCTGGGTGCTGGCCCGCACCATCGCCGGCCCCATGCGGCGGCTGTCGGAGGCCGCGGAAGCCGTGAGCCGCAACATCTCCGCACGCAACGAACTGCCGGGCCTTACCGACCGCGTGGATGAGGTTGGTCAGATGACGACGGCCTTCCACAAGATGACCGCCTCGCTTTACAGGCGCATCGAGGCGAGCGAGCGCTTCGCGCAAGACGTCGCGCACGAGCTGAAGAACCCGCTCACCGCAGCGCGCTCCACCGCCGAGGCGCTGGCCTATGCCAAAACGCCCGAGATGCAGCGCGAGCTCGTCGGCCAGATCCAGGCCGAGCTGACGCGCCTCAACAAGCTGATCTCGGACGTCGCCAACGCCAGCATGCTCGACGCCGATCTCGCCCGCCAGCAGACCGAGCCGGTCGACATGCGCGAGCTCATTCCCGGCATCGCCGCCATCTTCACCGACCGCCTGAGCGAGAACACGCGCAAGGTCGAGGTCAAGATGGAGGAGGACGGCGCATCGCCCACCGCTTTCATCGTCCGCGGCCACGAAGCACGGCTCGGACGCGTCATTACGAACCTCCTCGACAACGCGCTGTCCTTCTCGCCCGAGCACGGCGTCGTGTCCGTCGTCATGCGCCGCATCGGCCCCGAGGTCGAGATCGTGGTGGAGGACGAGGGGCCGGGCATCCCGCCCGACAAGCTCGACGACGTCTTCCAGCGCTTCTATTCCGATCGCCCGCAGACGGATCGCACGGTCGGAAAGAATTCCGGGCTTGGCCTGAGCATCACGCGCGATATCATCGCCGCCTACGGGGGGCGCGTGTGGGCGAGCAACCGGCCGGCCGCTGCGGGTGGCACGGTCGTCCGCCACGACGAGCTTCCCGAATTGAAGGATCGCCGCATGCCCGGCATCGCCGGCGCCCGCTTCACGGTGCGCCTGCCCGCCTGGGACGCTGCCGCGACGAGGGGAGCACCGACTGTTGGCCGACGCACCTGAAGCCCGTCACCTGCTGGTCCATGGGACGTGCGTCACCTTCAGCCGCACCGCCGTCCTGATCCGGGGACCGTCGGGGAGCGGTAAATCGGACCTTGCCCTGCGCTTCCTGTTCCTGTCGCGCCGCGGGCCTGCGGCCGTGGAGGCGCCCCTTCTCGTTTCCGACGATCAGGTGATGCTCGAGCGCATCGACGGCAAGTTGATCGCGCGTGCGCCCGAGACCATCCGCGGCAAGCTCGAAGCCCGCGGCGTCGGCATCGTCGAGGTGAAATCCGCCCCCGATGCGGAGGTGTTCGCACTCGTCGATCTGGTCGCCCCGGGCGAGGTGGAGCGCATGCCCGAGCCGGGGCGAGAACACCTCCTCGGCGTCTCCCTCCCCGTCTTCAAGCTCGCACCGTTCGAGGCATCGGCGCCCATCAAGCTGGCGGCGATCATCGCGATGGCTCGAAAAATGCGGCTTTAGGGCCTCAGGCGCAAAGAAAATGGCCGCAAAGGCACACCATCCGGAAAGCGTATGGTGCGCAGGCTGAGTGCCGCAAAACGCCCACGTCTTTCTGCTTGCCGCACGTTTCGCCCTGCACCATGATGCGCCGCCGAGGGCTCCTGCGCGGTGCTGATGCGCACCCGGAAAGTTCAAAAGGGATCGCTATATCAATATGATAGGCGTCGTCATTGTCGCCCACGGTGGGCTTGCCGGCGAGTTTCGCGCAGCCCTCGAGCATGTCGTCGGCGCCCAATCCCAGCTCGAGTCCTTTCCCATCGGACCGGACGATGATGTCGAGCAGCGGCGCCTCGAACTGATCGAGGCCATTCGCCGGGTCGACACGGGTGGCGGCGTGGTGGTCCTCACCGACATGTTCGGCGGCACGCCGTCGAACCTCGCCATTTCCGTGATGGCGGAGACGGGCGCCGAGGTGCTGGCCGGGATCAACCTGCCGATGCTGATCAAGCTCGCGAGCGTGCGCGGCGAATACCGCCTGCCGGAAGCGGTCAACGCGGCCAAGGAGGCGGGGCGCAAGTACATCTCGGTCGCGAGCCAGGTCCTCTCGGGTGAGGCCTGACAGGGCTGGCGATGGCGAACGACGGCAGCAAGCTCAGCGCCTCCGTGACCATTTGCAATCGCAAGGGCCTGCACGCGCGCGCCTCCGCGAAGTTCGTGAAGTGCGCCGAGACCTTCGATGCCGATGTCGTCGTCAGCCGCGATGACCAGAGCGTCGGCGGCACATCGATCATGGGGCTCATGATGCTGGCCGCGGGCCCGGGCTCGGTTATCAACATCGAGGCGACGGGCCCGGAAGCCGAGGGCGCATTGTCCGCCCTCGTGGCGCTCGTCTCGGACGGCTTCGGCGAAGACCAGTAGCCGGCTTCAGTTCGTCAGGCGCAGCGACGAGATCTTCAGCGCGATGTCACGGAAAGCGGCGACGAGCGCGGCTTCCGACGACGCGTCGTAGAAGTAGCTCGACGAGGTCGCGCAGCTCGTCAGCATCGTCGTTGCGGCCGCGGAGCTGTACTGCAGCTCGAAGCCGACCGTGTAGACCACGATGCCGCGGTTCTTCATGGCGGTGCAGAGGGACAGCGCGGCGTTGTTCGCCGTCGTCTGGTTGGCGCCCACGCCGCCCATGATATTGTAGTCGCCGTCCGTCATGAGCACGGCGTACTTCTGCAGCTTCGCCGCGCCGTTCGAGTTGAGCGTGGTCAGGTCGGAGTACGATCCCGGCGCGCTCGCCGTGCCCCACACACTGGCCCAGTTCGGCGACAGCAGATAGTACGCGAAGGCCGTGCCGAGAGCGCCGGCCGTTCCGCCGCCCGCCGTCAGGCTGTTGATCGTCGTGTGCAGAGCCGATTTGTCGGACGTGAGCGGCTGGATGATCGCGGATGGTGTGCAAGCACTGGAGTCGCCCGTCGCCGAATAATAAGACGGCAGGTAATTGCCAGTCCCTGGCGCGACGTCGGTGAAGGCGTTCGTGCCGGTGCGATCGACGACGCAGGCGCCGATCGAGAAGTTGCTCGTCGTGCAGGTCCAACTCCATCCGGACCACCAGTTGCCGGTCCATCCGCACGATTGCGAGGATTGGGTCGTGCTCGAGCCGGTGATGGCATTGAAATAGCTGCCCACGTTCACCGTCGGCGCGAACGGCGCGATGGCGACGCGCGAGGTATATTGGCTCTGGTCGGTCCAGATGATGGTGTCGACGAGATCGTTGGCCGCCGAGATCAGCGTCGCGATCTTGCTGCCGGTCATCGAGCCGGTCACGTCCAGCATCAAGGCGACCTCGACGTTGCTGCCACCGTTGCCGCCGGCCGCGATCGACGCCGTCGCCGTGTTGACGATCTTCAGGCAGGAATACTTGCTCGTGCAGGCGGAGGGTGCGCCGGCTTCTGCGCTGCCACTCGACAGCCGCGACAGGATCGAAAGGAAGGGCGTCGCCACCCACGTCGTCCCCGTCACCGTGAAGATCGTGTTGGTAGGATTGGCGCTGAAGCTGATGGTGCTGCTCAAAACGTTCGTCGGCTTGGCCGTGTTGAAGTAGTTGGTGGCGGCCGTCGTCGCCGAGGTGAGCGGTGTGGAACTGTTGGTTTGCGCCGCCTTGCCGGCCGCGAGCGTGGCGGAATCGATGGCATTCTGCGCGATCGACTGGACGCGATAGGCGCGCCCCAGATCGACCGCCATGCCGACGCAGGCGATCAGCGGGATGATCAGCACGACGAACATCATGCTCACGCTGCCGCGTGTATCCGCATGGGCGCGGCGAAGAAGCGTGGTCGTACGAAGAACGGCAGCTTTCAGGAAGCCTGGCATGGGCGTGCACGGGTCCGGCTTTGTGGCTATGCCGGATTAAGGGGCACGCGTGCTTGCGAATGTGTAAAAGCGCAGGCTCCCGGCGGCTTCGGCGCGAGGAAGTTGCCGTCCGTGGTTAACGTGGCTGCGGCGCGGCAAGGTTTTGTAAAGGATTGCCGCCAGCCCGTGGCTCAGAGGACGGGCACGCCGCTCGCCTTCGCCTCGCCCTCGGGCTCCACGTGGATCAGGATCTGCGCGCCTTTTACGGCTCCTTCGAGCGCCGCCTCGATGCGGTCGCAGATCTCGTGCGCGGCCGCGACTGTCATGTCGCCCGGCACGACGAGATGGAACTCGATGAAGGTCGCCTGCCCCGCCTGCCGCGTCTTCACGTCGTGGGCCTCGATGGCACCCGAGGCATTGTCCGAGATGATCTTGCGGATCAGGCGCGAGACGTCCGTGGTGACGGCCTCGTCCATCAGCCCGCTCATCGATTCCGTGACGAGCTTCCACCCGGACCAGAGGATGTTGAGTGCGACGAGGCTCGCGAGAAGCGGATCGAGCGCCTGCCAGCCGGTGATCGTTGCCAGTGCAAGCCCGACGAGCACGCCCGCCGAGGTGAACACGTCGGTGAAAAGATGCCGCCCGTCGGCCACCAGCGCCGGCGAGCGATGCGTCCGCCCCCAGCGCACGAGGAATGTTGCCCAGGCACCGTTCAGCACCATCGCCAGGGCATTGATGGCGAGGCCCTCGGTCATGGCACCGAGGCTGCGCGGCGTGAGGTAGGCCCCGTAGGCCTCGTGCAGGATCGCGAGCGCGGCCACCACGATCAGCACGCCCTCGAGCACGGCCGCGAAGTACTCGGCCTTGTGGTGCCCGAACTGGTGGTTGCGGTCGGCCGGCCGGCTGGAGATCTGGATGGCGTAGAGGGCCGCGACCGCCGTGACGAGATTGACGATGCTTTCCAGCGCGTCCGAGTAGAGCGCCACGCTCCCCGTGACCCAGTAGGCAAGATACTTGAGGCCCATCACCACGATCGCCACGGCGATCGAGACGATGGCCGCGATCTTGAGCTGGCCGAGCGATGAGATGAGGGCTTTCATGCGCTGCACATGGCATGGGTCGAGGTCGATTTCCAGCCGTTTTCGGGCTGCAATTGTCGCTGCCAGCGCTTAACGCCAAAAGCCCTTCTCCGCATTGGAAGCTGGACTTTACCGGCCGCCCGG
>RXJK01000281.1:11898-14759 GCA_003963125.1 Hyphomicrobiales bacterium | reverse complement strand
CTGAGCGCCCTCGAGTTGCATGACCCTTCGGAGGCGGCACACGTAGCCGCCGCTCTAACCTTTCATTAAGAGACACGTGGAAAGCTCTGATTAACCGTGAGTTGGTCGGAGCTTACCCATGCCTCTCTCGCTCGAAGACGGCGCCGCGCGCGTCACATCCAGCCTCAGCGATGCCCGCAACGATACGGGCCGCATGGCCTACTGCGGGCCCATCGTGCTCAGCGCCATCACCGGCTATTCGGTGAGCAAGGTCGAGGACGAGATCCGCGCGCACCGGCTGATGCCGGAGGATTCTCAGGCGCTGATCAAAGGCACCACGGCCGAAGACGTCGCCGCGGCGCTCGCCCATTTCGGCTACGAGATGGCGCTGAAGGAAAGCTACATGCATCTGGCCCGCAAGCAGCGCCCTTCCGTCTGGACCTGGATGCAGAAGCCGCGCAACGCCTGGGTCCACTACGTGCTCGCCATCCACAAGGGCAAGGAAGGCCATTGGATCCTGATCAAGGGCGTCAAGCACTGCGACACCTACACGGAAGGCCGCTGGCAGTTCGTCTGCGACGGCCCCCACCGCGGCGCCAAGATCATGGAAGTGTTCGAGGTCAAGAAGGCGCTGGGCCTCTGACGCGCGGCGCGCTCAGGGAGCTGAGAGGCTCGGCAGCCGCGTCCGCCACTCCTTGCCCATCCGGCCCTGCCGGAAAGCCCACAGGTAAAGGCCCTTGAGATAGGCGGGGTCGAACGTGCGCTGCGCGGCGAGGTTCAGGTTGGGCCGCACGCTCGCAAAGCGCACCTGCGCGTGGGCCGCCTGCCCCTTCTTGAAGAGCACGAGCCCGGGCACGAGCCACACGCCGGGCTTGTCCTCGTCCGCCGGTTTGAAACGGGTCAGGAATTCGTCGCTCTCGTCGGGAAACAGCACGCCGTTGTGGATGAGGTGCACCATGCCCGAGCCGACGGCCATGCCGTCCGGCCACAGAAACGCTTCGCCTGTGCCGACCTCCCGGAAGACGCGATTGCGCTCGACGAGGCGTCCCGCGCCGTGCCCAGACGCCTCCGGCGGCACCAGCGCTTCGAGGTCGATGGACGCCTTGAGAATGCGCGCGATGAGAGCGTGACTGGCGTTGTCGCCCGCTGCCGCCAGGGCGCCGATGTCCCACACGGTCTCCTGCCGAGCCGGCGATCCCGGCAGCGCCACGAGCAGACGCGCCCCGGCGCGATGCCGGCGCGCGATCGCGCCGAGAATGTCGGCATCGAGCAGCGCGACGGCTTCATCTGCGAACTGCGACCAGCCCGACGCATCCGCGCAGTTCATCAGCATGGTGATCGGCTTGTCGCCAAGGTCACCGACGAACGCGAAGGGCGCGAGCAGCGCACTCTTGCCAGCCGCCGTGACGACGGAGAAATCCGGCCTGAGCCCCGTCTCGCCCCATCCGACCAGAAGCCCCGCGGCATAGGCGATGCGCATCTCTCCCGCCGACAACGCGAGGACGGCTGCCTTGCCGCCGCGGGCAAGGGAGACGCGACGCACCTGCCGCTGCTCGGCGTTGGCGAGAACGTGCCCGCTCTCTTCGACCGTCGCAGGCTGGGCACTCTCCCAGCACGGGGCCGCGCCAAAGGCCGGTGCGGAGAAGGGCGCATCCTGGGCCATCGCGGGCGATGCGGCCCACATGGAAAGCGCAGCCGCGCAGGCTACGGCTGCCGAACGGACACATGCCCAAAGGCGCGCCTGCCTCATCGACGCTGGTCCTGCCGGTTGCCCCGCAAGGCTCTAAGGCGACGCGCAGGCGAATGCTCTCGGAACGGGCGTTTCATGGATTCACTCTACGGTTTCCCGCAAAATCTCGGGCGCGCTCGCGGCGGTCCTGTGACCGTTGCCGCATCTCTGCCGCCCCCGCATCAGCTTGACGCTCCGGCGCCGCCTGCTAGAGAGGCCCCATGCGCATCGCCACATGGAACATCAACGGGGTGAAAGCCCGGCTCGACGGCGCCCTGACGTGGCTCAAGGAGACGAGCCCCGACGTCGCCTGCTTCCAGGAAATCAAGTCCCTGACGGAGGCCTTCCCCAAGGAGCCCTTCGAGGATCTCGGCTACAATCTCGCGGTGCACGGGCAGAAAGGCTTCAACGGCGTCGCCATCCTGTCGAAGCGCCCGATCGACGAGGTCGCCGTCCGCGGCCTGCCCGGCGACGACGGCGACGCGCAGGCCCGCTACATCGAGGCGCTCGTCCCGATGGGCCGCGGCATCGTCCGGGTGTGCAATCTCTACCTGCCGAACGGCAATCCGATCGGGACAGAGAAATTCACCTACAAGCTCGCCTGGATGAAGCGGCTCAAGGCGCACATCAAATCGCTGCTCGCGCTCGAAGAGCCGTTCGTGGTGCTCGGCGACTTCAACGTCATCCCCGATCCGGTCGATGCCAAGAACCCGCAGGCCTGGGTGGAAGACGCGCTGTTCCAGCCCGAGAGCCGCGCGGCCTACCGCGAGATCCTGAACCTCGGGCTCACCGACGCCTTGCGCACCTGCCATCCGGGCTCCGGCATTTATACGTTCTGGGACTATCAGGCCGGGGCCTTTCAGAAGGATCACGGGATCCGCATCGATCACATCCTGGCGTCTCCCCAGGCCGCCGACCTGATCGTGAATGCCGGCACGGACAAGTTTACCCGCGCCTGGGAAAAGCCGTCCGATCATATTCCCGTGTGGGTCGAACTGGAGGAGCGGGCCTGAGGGCCTGCGCAGGCACCTCCAGCGCGTGTCCCGTCCTGCGGCCGCTTGCTCTGCGCATCTGGCCCCTGGGCCCCGGATATCTGCCTTCGGCAAATTCCGGGGTGACAGGAAGTGCGTGCGGCCAATACCACCTGTCATCC
>RXJK01000281.1:10955-11848 GCA_003963125.1 Hyphomicrobiales bacterium | reverse complement strand
CGGAGCGCAAAGCCGGGAAAAGCGATCGGCACAGCAAAGCCGTTCAGACCACGCGGCGTCAGATGGCGGTCATCGGCCCGCGCTGGGGGCTTGTGCCGCCGACCGTCTCCGCCGCCACCGGGACACCCATCTCGCGCAAGGTCGCGGCGTGCGCATCGGGCGGCACGCGCAGGATCTTCGCGCCAATCTCGTTGAGGCGTTGCATCGGCGCGCACGCTTCCACGCGCGTGACCCAGGCATGCACCTTGGGCCAGCGCGCAGCGTCGAGCACACCGCGCGCCCAGCGATAGTTGACGAAGTGCGAGGCGACGGAAAAGTCCGCGACCCCCGGCGTATCACCCATCGTGAAGGTCTGGGGTGCCCAGGCTTCGAGGTGATCGAGAACGGCCGGCACCTCTTGCGCGATCGTGCGCTGGATCGCGGCGACATCGCGCTCGGCCTTGAAGATCGCCGGCGCGACGAGCGCGCGCCCGAACACCTTCCACAGCAGCACGTCGGCAATGCGCGTATCGGCGTATTCGTCGAGGAAGCGGGCCTGAGCGCGCGCCGCCGGGTCTTTTGGCAGCACGGGACGCTCGGGCCACTTGTCTTCCAGGTATTCGCAGATGACGCTGGAATCGTTCAGCACCACGTCCCCATCGATCAGCACGGGGATGCGGCGCAGCGGGCTCAGGCGCGCGAAGCGCTCGGTGCCGAAGAACGGCACGATCGAGTCCATCGCGTACGGCAGGCCCTTGACCTCGCACACGGCCAGCACCTTGCGCACGAACGGCGAGATGTGATTGCCGATGATGATCAGCGCTCGATCTGCCACGCGTCGTCGCCTTTCCCCGGCTGATGCGCGCAGCCGGTCAGTTCTTCACGCCGGCGCCGATGATGCCGAAGCCCGACGT
>RXJK01000281.1:9859-10855 GCA_003963125.1 Hyphomicrobiales bacterium | reverse complement strand
ACTTCGCCGCCCTTGCAGAAGCGCGCCATGGTCGGCATGTGCGCCACCGCGGCCCGCTCCTCGGGCGAGACGGGCGGACGCGCGAACACCTTGCGCCACGCCGCGACGGTGCTGTCGGCCTGCTTGCGCACGCTCGCCGGCGCCCCGCAATAGATGTTCTGGTAGATGTCCTCGATCCAGACGCGCTCCTGCGCCGGCGCGTTCTCGATGGCGATCTTCACGAGGGCCATCGCGCGCAACGTGTCCTGCTCCACGTAGCGGCCGCGCCAGTAGAGGTCGGCGAGATAGGCCTGCGCGCCCGGATGCCCTTCCTTCGTCAGCACCGACAGGTAGTGCACCCCGACCTTGGTATCCTTGGGGCCCGGATCGGAGCCGAGCTGCACCTTGGCGAGCTCGAACTGCGCGTCCTTGTCGTTGTAGACGGTAGCTGCGTCCTGCAGGTAGTCGTCCGCGCGCTCGACATCGGGTTTGAGCCCGATCATGGGCAGCCCCGCGCGCAGATAGCCGGCGAGCGCGATCAGCGATTTGGCGACGAACGGCGCGTGCCGCCCGTCATCCGGATCGATGTCGCCGGCCGTCACGACGACCTGTTCGAAGAGCTGGTAGGCGAGGCCGTGGTTCGTCGTCGGCCCAGCGTTGTCGGAATAGATGCGGGCGAGATAGAAGCGCGCGAAAAACTTGTCCCGCTCCGTCCCGGTGTCGAGCACTTCGTTCAGGCCGCGGATGGCGAGATCGTATCGCCCTTCCTTGTAGGATTCGATCCCGCGATCGAACGCCGTCTGCGCTTGCGAGAGGCGCACTTCGCCGCCGGCCGAAACCGGTCCGGCGCACACTGCGAGCACGATGCTCGCCATGAGAACTCTAGATATCCGCATCGCCCGCCACTTCCGATCTGCTGACTGACTGCGCGCCCGCACTTGGCCCTTGCGTGCGCACGCCGTCGGGGTACCGGCGCAATGCGCCGCTTTCATAGGGAATTGATGGCGCCATCCGGGC
>RXJK01000281.1:947-9809 GCA_003963125.1 Hyphomicrobiales bacterium | reverse complement strand
GAATAGGACGTATTTGGAGCATATTGCTCCGCGTTCCGACGCTCCGACGAGGTCCTGTCCGTTACGACGCGCATGATCGCTTCGATCGCTTCACTCTTGCCTTCGCCAGCCGCGCCTCGCGGCAGCGGCTTGCTAACAATGGGCGCAGGGAAAGATGAGACGTGCGCCGGCACGGCCCGTTGGCCCGTGCGGACGCGCCCGACGATCGGGCGGAGCCGTCGGGAATGGCGCGCCCCCCGCAAAGTGGCGCGCCGACCCTCCGTGATCCAAGGTGAGCTTCTAGGTGATTTGTGGCTCAACGGTGGCACAGAACGTCCAATTTGTTGCGAATGCGCAACAGTTTAACCGCTAAGTTGATCGGTGCACCGCGTAACCCTGTTTCGCGATTTCGGCCGTGAAAGTCGATGTTCCGGGTGGAACAGTGCGATATGGACCGCGCCATTATAAGTGCCAACCCAGGTGCCATTCTCCCCGCGTTCCGAATGGCGCGACCACATTTTCGATAGCCCGACAGACGAGTTGCCATGGCCGACGCCACGCTCACCGTCCCATTGATCCCCCGCCCGGGTCCCGGCACGCCATCAGGTCCCGCCCCCCGCATCGATTGGGTGGCCCCGCCTCAGAGCTGGGTGGGCCTGTCGCTGCTCAACACGGCCCTGCGCATTCTGACCCTCGGGCTCTATCACTTCTGGGGCAAGACGGAGGTGCGCCAGCGCATCTGGTCGGCGGTCCGCATCAACGGTGAGCCGCTCGAGTATCGCGGCACGGGCGGCGAGCTCCTGCGCGGCTTCCTCGTCGTCTTCTTCCTCATCCTGCTGCCGATTTCCATCATCGGCTTCGTCGTGCCGTTCGCCGTGAAGGGCCATCCCGCGGCTGAAGGGAGCTACAATCTCGGCGCCTGGGTGTTCCTGCTGACGCTGACGGGCATCGGCGTGCATCGCGCGCGTCGCTACCGCCTCTCCCGCACGACCTTCCGCGGTATCCGCGGCGGCCTCGCCGGGCGCTCGCGCGGGTTCGCCTGGACCTACTTCTGGACCATGGCGCTCGTGCCTCTGACCCTGGGTTGGCTCTATCCCTATCGCTCCCTCGTGCTCTACCGCGAGCTGACCAACGCCTCGCGCTTCGGCGACATGCCTTTCGAATTCCACGGCAAGTCGGGCGCGCTCTATCGCCGCTTCTGGCTGCTCTGGGTGGGCGGCATCGCGCTGATGATCGGCGTCGGCGCCGTCATCGCCTCGGCACTGGGGCCCGATCCGAAGATCACCGCGCAGGCCATGACGGCCGCGAAGGTAGGCCAGATCGTCGGCGCGGTGCTCGGCGCCTACTTCCTGTTCGGCCTCCTCTACGCGTGGTACGCCGCGGGCCGCCTCAACTATTTCGCCGCGCATACGAAGCTCGCGGGTGCCTCCTTCAAGCTGCGCGCGACCGTGCCGTCCCTCATCTGGCTGACGGCCAGCAATTTCGTCCTGCGCTTCCTCACCCTCGGCATCCTGTCGCCGGTCGCCGAAGCGCGCTCCATGCGCTACATCGTCGAGCGGCTCAGCATCGAGGGCGAGATCCCCTGGGAGCGCATCGCGCAGAACCCCGATCAATTGCTCAAGCGTGGTGAAGGTCTCGCGGAGGCACTCAATGTCGACGCTTTCTGATCGTGCCGCCGGCATCTCCGGCGCCCATTCCGACGGCCGCACCCCGGTCTCGATCGCCGTCAGGGTCTCCTTCGCCGACGACGGTATCCACTTCCAGGCACCGGACTGGCCGTCCGAAAAAGTCTGGGCCTACGCCACCCTGTCCCCCAACGCCCCTCTCAAGGCGCGGGCCCGCGACGTGCTGCTGCGCAGCGCGGACCACGAGCACGAGACCCTGTTCCTGTCGGGCGAGGGCCTCGGCCGAACCCTCCTGGAGAAGGCGCCCGCATTGGGGCCCGTGCGCCAGCGCCTCGCCTGGGCATTGCCCGGCTTCGCCGCCGTGGGCGCGGTTGCTGTGCTGGCAGCTGGCGTCCACCTTTCGGGCTGGAGCCCGTCGCAGACGGTCGCGCGCCACCTGCCGCAGAACGCGCGGGAGCAGATGGGCATCGCGACGGTCCAGTCCATGGCCGGCCGCTACCGGGTCTGCGAGACCCCGCAGTCCCGCGCCGCCCTCGATCGGCTGACGACGCGCCTCGTCAAGGCTGCCGGAAAGGACCCGCTGAAGGTAAAGGTGCGCGTCGTCGACTGGGGGCTCGTCAACGCCTTCGCGGCGCCCGGCGGCCAGATCCTCCTGACGCGCGGCCTGTTGGCGACGGCGCAGTCTCCCGACGAGGTGGCGGGCGTGCTCGCGCACGAATTGGGCCACGCGCTCGAACTGCACCCCGAGACCAGCATCGTCCGGCTCGCGGGCCTGTCGGCTGCCGGGCAGCTCATCTTCGCCGGGTCCAGTGGCGCCGTCTCCAACCTCGGCCTGCTGGTGACGGAGATCCAGTACACCCGCGTCGCCGAGCACGAGGCCGACGCGCACGCGGTCCGCATCCTCAAGGGAGCCCAGATCTCGGCCAAGGGCTTCGCCGACTTCTTCAAGCGCATGGACAGCCCGGACGAGCGCTCCGTCTTCAACAACGCCGCCGTGCGCACGCACCCGCTCACCACGGAGCGCATCGCCTTCGTCAACAGCCAGCCGTCCTATCCCGCGACGCCGGCGCTGACGATCGAGGACTGGCTCGCGCTGCAGTCGGCATGTGCGCCGCTCGATCCCAAGACCGCCAAGACCATCGCGGACGCGACCGAAGCCCTCGCCAAGACGCCCGACGACATCGAGCAACTGAAGCGCCGGGCGGAAGCCTACGGCCGTATCGGCCGGCATCAGCAGGCGCTGGCCGACTGGGACAAGGCCGTGAGCCTGAAGCCGGGTGAGGCCGCCTTCCACATCGCCCGCGGCGGCACGCTCGATAGCCTGCGCCGCCACGAAGATGCGCTGAAGGCCTACGAGGACGCGCTGCGCATCACGCCGAACCACACCGGCGCCATGAACCGGCACGCGCTCTCGAACCGCTCCCTCAAGCGCTACGACGAGGCGCTGAAGGAGTTCGATGCGCTAATCGCCGCCAACCCGAAGGTCACCGCGGCGCACTACAACCGCGGCCTCGTCCTGCTGGACCTGAAGCGCACCGAGGACGCCCGCGCATCCTTCGACAACGCCATCGCCCTGGACAAGACGTACGCCGCGGCCTACACGCACCGCGGGCTCATCCATGAGGGCGCCCAGCGCACGGAACTGGCGGTTGCCGATTTCCGCGCAGCGCTCGCGAGCCAAAGCAAGCTCGAAAGCACAGCCTGGGCCCACAAGACAGCGCGCGAGCGTCTCGCAAAGCTCGGCGTGCCTGAGAAGTCCTGAACTTTCACGCCGGGACGGCATAGAGCGGTTTGGCCGACGTCACGAAAACCTTGCGCAGCGCGGCCGATCTGGCGGCAGCGGGCCTCATTGCCCGGTCCGACGTCGACACGATTGAGAAGGTGGCGGCCCGCTATGCCGTTGCCGTCACACCGGCCATGGCGCATCAGATCGATGCTGGCGATCCCGCCGATCCGATCGCGCGCCAGTTCGTGCCGGACGCCCGCGAGCTTCTCTCGCACCCCGACGAGTTGGCCGATCCCCTGGCGGAGGCTCGGCTTTCACCCGTGCCGGGGCTCGTCCACCGCTATCCGGACCGCGTGCTCCTGAAGCTGACGCACACGTGCCCCGTCTACTGCCGCTTCTGCTTCCGTCGCGAGGTCGTCGGCCCGCAAGGCGATCCGCCGCTGACGGGCGAGGCCTTCGAGCAGGCCATCGGATACATCGAAAAGACGCCCACGATCTTCGAGGTCATCCTGACCGGCGGCGACCCGCTGATCCTGTCGCCACGGCGCATCGCCGAGGTGACGGAGCGGCTGTCGGCCATCCCGCACGTCAAGGTTTTGCGCTGGCACACGCGCGTGCCCGTGGTCGACCCCGCGCGCGTAACGCCCGATCTCGTCGCGGCCTTGAAGTCTGCGCATGCAGCCGTCTACGTCGCCCTGCACGCCAATCACGCGCGCGAATTCACCCCCGAGGCGAAAGCGGCCATCGCTCGGCTCGTCGATGCCGGCATCCCGCTACTGAGCCAGACAGTGCTGCTGCGCGGCGTCAACGACGATGCGGAAACCCTCGCCGACCTCATGCGCACGTTCGTAGCCCTGCGCGTGAAGCCCTATTACCTGCACCACATGGACCCCGCGCCCGGCACGGCCCACTTCCGCACGACCATTGCCGAGGGGCAGGCGCTCATGCGCAGCCTGCGCGGCCGCATCTCGGGCCTCGCGCAGCCGACCTACGTGCTCGACATCCCCGGCGGTCACGGCAAGGTGCCGATCGGCCCAGACTACCTCGACGGCGAAACCGTCGCCGACCCCTTCGGCGGCACGCACGCGCTGCCCGAGCGCGGCTAGACCGGCGGATCGCTGCCGGAGGGCTTCACCGCGGCCCAAGCCAACAGCGCAAAAGCCACGAGCTTGATCGCTGCGGCTACGAGATGCCCTTGCTCCCACTGCCAGCGAACCGCATCGGCATCGGCGGCCAAAGACCCCGGATGCCACGTCACCAGCACGGCGTTGGCAGGGGCAACGAGCACCACCCAGGCTACGAGCGCGAGCGCAAACCCGACGCATGCGGCGCAGGCGATGCGAAAGCCCTCTTCCCTGCGCATCGTCCAGGCGAGCCCTCCCGCTGCGGCGATGGCGCCGAACTCGAGCGGTGCCCCCAGGATGCCCAGCACCGCGAACTGCCCATTGAAGACCGTCGCCTCGCGCCACAGGTCGAGCGACCACCAGCGCAGGCGTGGCAGGGCCTCGAACGCGTGGGCGAGCGACGGCGCCAGGTCGAGCGCGCCGGCAATGAGCGCGGCGACGGCGAGTGTCTTGCGCATGTCCTACTCCGCTTGGATGGGTGACAACGGCCGGGCAGCCGATCCGCACCATCAAGGGCTCACCACGCCATCGACGTAGTACCAGCGCCCGTCCTCGCGCACGAAGCGGGACACCTCGTGCAGCACGTGCGTGCGCCCCGCGAGACGCGACTGCGCGCGGAATTCCACGGTCGCGCTGTCGCCCGCTTCCTCCGCCGCGATCACTTTGAGCAGCATCCACTCCCGCCCGCTCTCGAACGCGATCTCGGACGGCCGCGTCGAGGCGTGCCATGTGGCGAGGAGATAGGGAGCAAGCTGTAGAACGAAGGCGCTGTAGCGCGAACGCATGAGGGCTTCCGCGGAGCGCGCCGGCGCCTCACTCGTGTGCCGGGGCTCGCAGCAGGCGGAGTAGCGGATCGTCTCGCTCTTCTTGCGGCAGGGGCAGCGCATTTTGGATTCGCCCGGGCGATGTACTTTTGTTGCGCCCGACGACTCCTCTGCGAGGAGCCGGCCGCCGGGCGATGGATGGGGAGAGGTTACGGGAACAAGAGCTATCACAATGCGTCGCGTAATCCCCAACTGTCATCCCGGACGGCGCGCAGCGCCGATCCGGGACCCAGGGCAGCTTGCGCGCCCGCTGGATCCCGGCGCTCCGCGCTTCGCGCTGCGGCCGGGATGACACGCGAAAGCGCGCCGATCGCCCGCTACACCGTCACCGTCTTCATGTCGCCGAAGGTGATGTCGGGATAGCGCTCCTGCTCCCAGTTGAGGTCGAACTGCGAGGCCGCGAGGAACACGGGCGCGTCTTCCAGGTCCATCGCCACCGTCGACTTGTGCTTGTCGATGAAAGTGTTGAGCGCGGCGGGCGTCGGCGCCGAGATCCAGCGCACTGTGGTGCACGGCGCCGGGTCGAACCCCGACTGCAGGCCGTACTCGTGCGTCAGGCGATCGGCGAGCACGTCGAGCTGCAGTGCGCCAATGACGCCGACGATGGGCTGCGTGCCGTCGATGGGCAGGAACAGCTGTACGACGCCCTCTTCCGCCATCTCGCGCAAGGCTTCGCGCAGCTTCTTCGCCTTGATCGCGTCTTCGAGTCGAATGCGCCGCATGATCTCGGGCGCAAAGCTCGGGATTCCGAGGAAGGTCACGTCCTCGCCTTCGGTGATGGCGTCACCGATGCGCAGCGCGCCCCGGTTCGGAATGCCAACGACGTCGCCGGCAAACGCCTCTTCGGCGAGCGAACGGTCCTGCGCGAAGAAGAACTGCGGCGCCGCGAGCGCCATGGTCTTGCCCGTGCGCACAACCTTCGCCTTCATGCCGCGCGTGAGCTTGCCGGAGCACACACGCATGAAGGCGATGCGGTCGCGATGATTGGGGTCCATGTTCGCCTGGATCTTGAACACGATCCCGGTCATGGCGCTTTCGGTCGCTTCGATGGTGCGGGTCGCCGCCTTCTGGCTGCGCGGCGGCGGCGCGTAGGCGCCGAGCGCATCGATGAGGGCGCGGACGCCGTAATTCCTGAGCGCCGAGCCGAAGTAAACGGGCGTCAGCGTGCCCTGCCGGAACGGCTCCATCTCGAACTTGCCGCAGGCCTCCGAGACGAGCCCAATCTCTTCCCGCCAAAGTGCGGCGGCATCGGGCTCCATCAGCGTATCGATGACAGGATCGTCCGGCCCAGCCAGCGGCTGGCCCTCGGCGTCCTCGTCGAGCTGCCGCAGGCGCGGCGAGAGCAGATCGAACGTCCCCTTGAAGTCGCGGCCGCGCCCGACTGGCCACACCATCGGAGCGGTATCGAGTGCCAGTGTCTTCTCGATCTCGTCGAGGAGTTCGAGCGGCTCCCGCGTCTCGCGGTCCATCTTGTTGATGAAGGTGATGATCGGGATGTCGCGCAGCCGGCAGATCTCGAACAGCTTGCGCGTGCGCGCCTCGATGCCCTTGGCCGCGTCGATCACCATGATGGCGCTGTCGACCGCGGTGAGCGTGCGATAGGTGTGGTCGGAGAAGTCTTCGTGGCCCGGCGTGTCGAGCAGGTTGAAGACGTTGCCGCCGTATTCGAACGTCATCACCGACGTCACGACCGAAATGCCGCGCGCCTTCTCGATGGCCATCCAGTCCGAGCGCGTCGAGCGACCGTCCTTCTTCGCCTTCACCTGGCCTGCGAGCTGGATCGCGCCGCCGAACAGCAGCAGCTTTTCGGTCAGCGTCGTCTTGCCGGCGTCAGGATGGGAGATGATGGCGAAGGTGCGCCGGCGCTCGATCTCGCGCGCGAGCGGATTGACGCGCGCGGGCTTCGGGGCGGAGCTGCCCTCGCTCGGCGTGGTCACGGCCGGGTTGCTGTCTTGCATGAGCGATGCTGCCGCCGGCAGTCCCTTTCGCGCTTCCCTCGGCCTCGCCGTCGAGACGTCCGTCAGTTCCAAAACAAAGGCGGCCCGCGATGGGGCCGCCCGTAACACCGATGCCGGGGCTCAGGCCTGGATGCCCTCGAGCTTGTCCTTGGAAACGGGCTTGAGGGTCACGCTCTCGCCGCAGCCGCAGGCGCTCGTCTGGTTCGGGTTCGAGAACACGAATTGCGAGGACAGCTTGTCCGTCTTGAAGTCCATCTCGGTGCCGAGGAGATAGAGCACCGCCTTCGGGTCGATCAGCACCCGCGCGCCGTTCTGCTCCACCACCTCGTCGAGTGGCGACTTCTCGGCCGCCCATTCGAGCGTGTATTCCATCCCGGCACAGCCGCCCTTCTTGATGCCGATGCGCAGACCGGCGATGCCATCCCCCTTCTCGGCGAGAATGGAGCTGATGCGCTGGGCCGCCCGGTCGGTGATCTTGATCACCTGGGGGCGCGGCCGGGCCGCCTTGGGCTTGGGTGCTTCGGTGCTCATGCTGTCCAACGCGTCCTAAAGGTTCGGCGGGGAACGTGACGAGGCTCGACCCGCGCGATCGTTGTCATATGACGCCAATATAAGGTGTTCGCGCGGCGAAATCGAGGGACGCGCTGCAAGCCCCTTCAGCGGCCCATGTCTTTCAGGATCTCCCGGGCGGCATTTCGGCCCGGCAGTCCGGTCACGCCCCCGCCCGGATGGGCCCCCGAGCCGCACAGATAGAGCCCCTCCACAGGCATCCGGTAATTGGCGTACCCGAGCACCGGGCGGGCGCTGAACAGCTGGTCGAGCCCCAGTTGTGCGTGGAAGATGTCCCCATCGACGAGCCCGAACCGGCGCTCCAGATCGAGGGGCGAGAGCACCTGGGAGCCAAGCACGCTGCCCCGGAAGTTCGGCGCATGCCGGGTCACGGTATCGATCACGACCTTGGCGAATTCGGCCCTGGCCGTGTCCCAGCTCTGCCCGTCCGGCAAACGTGGGGCCACGTGCTGCACGAACAGGCTCGCGACGTGGCGCCCCTCGGGCGCCAGGGATGGGTCCAGCGTGGACGGGATCAGCATCTCCACAACCGGGGCGCGAGACCATCCATGCACACGCGCATCGAGATACGCTTGGTCCATGTAGGCCATCGTCGGACCGATCACGATCCCCGACCCATGGTGCGCCTGCGCCTCCCGCCCCGGTTTGCAGGTGAAATCCGGCAGCTCGGACAGGGCCACATTCATGCGGAAGGTGCCCGACCCGGTCTTGATGCGCTTGAACCGCGCTGCGATCTCGTGATCGACCGCTCCGGCCGGCACCATGTCCCGAAACAGCAGCTTGGCCCCGACGTTGGCGGCGATGCAGCCCGCAGGGACCGTCTCCCCATCCGCGAGCCGCACGCCCTTGGCCTTGCCGTCGCGCACGACGATCGAGGCGACGGCCGCATCGATCCTGATCGTCACGCCCGTTTCGCGCGCCGAAGCCGCCATCGCCTGCGTGATCGCGCCCATGCCGCCGACGGCATGGCCCCACACGCCGGCCTTGCCGTTCACCTCGCCGAAGCAGTGGTGCAGCAGCACGTAGGCCGTCCCGGCCGTATAGGGGCTCGCGTAG
>RXJK01000281.1:0-861 GCA_003963125.1 Hyphomicrobiales bacterium | reverse complement strand
GAAAAGGTCGAACAATAACCGCTTGTCGTCGACGTCGAGCCCCCACGTGCGCCAGGCGAGGCCTGCATTGAGAATGAGCTCGCGCACCCCGCCGCCCACGTTTGGCGGCGTCTGCAGCATCAGGTCACGCAGGAAGGCAGCAGCCTTCTCCAGCGCCGCATCGTACGCCGGCAGCCGCTCCGCATCGCGCGCCGAGAACGCGGCAATCGCCCTCTGCCGCGCCGCTAGCCCGTAAGGCATCAGCAGGCAACGTGTGTCGTCGATCGGCCAGAAGTTGGCCGCGGGCCGCTCCAGGATCTTGAGGCCATGGCGCGCAAGCTCCAGGTCCCGGATGACGAGCGGCGACAGCAGGCTCACCGTGTACGAAGCGACGGAATTGCGGAAGCCCGGATGGAACTCCTCCGTCACCGCCGCACCACCGACAACCGCATTCTTTTCGAGCACGATGACGCGCTTTCCGGCACGCGCCAGATAGGCCGCGCACACGAGCCCGTTGTGCCCGCCGCCGATGATCGCGACGTCGAATTCAGTTTTGCTCATGCCGCCCTTCTCTCCCGTCGCACGGGCAAGTGCAATCGACATATGACTTGAACCGCCGGGCGGCCTTTGCGACAGATCGGGCCGCGACCCTAAGGGAGATCGAGGATGAAGCCTGCACTGCTGCTGACCGGGCCGATGATGCCGCTGATCGAGGATGGCGTCGCAGCCGCGTTCACGGTGCACCGGCTGCACCAGGCCCCAGACCGCGAGGCGTTTCTCAAGGGCATCGCCGGCGACATCGAGGCCATCTGCACCGGCGGCCACACCGGCGTGAAGACGGACAAGGCACTGATCGAGCGCTGCCCGAAGCTCAAGGTCATC
>RXJK01000385.1:1771-9862 GCA_003963125.1 Hyphomicrobiales bacterium | reverse complement strand
CCATGCCGGCGATGGCCTTTTCCAGATGCTCCGGCGGCAGGGCCATCAGCATTTCGTCATCGAGCACGCCGCCGTAGCGGCGCTCGGCGAAGCACGGGATCGACAGCGAGGGTTCGCGCTTCGTCAGCGCGCGGCCCCAGCTGTCGGCGCAGGCGCTTTCGCCCACGACGCTCCAGTCGAAGCGCTTGTAGCCCGACCACTGCAGCCCGTTGATGAAGTACATCATGGCGCCGGGCGTCGCGTAGAAGAGAGCGATGTCGGGCGGATCGAGGCGGCCGGAGGCGAGCGGCGCCACGGCGAGCGCTTCGTATTTTCCGTCGTCCACACAGTGCATGGCCGCCTGGTGGGCGCCGGCGTCGTCGAGGGTCGAGAACCAAACGCCGGTCATGTGCTTGCCGGACTTCCAGGCGGCATCCTTGGCGGACCCGAGCCCGACGACGGCGCGGCACTGGGCGCCGACCAGATCCTCCGCCGTGATGCCGACGGTCCAGCCGAGGCGGGAGGCCTGGCCAACCACCTGGTCGAGGGTGTGGACGGACTTGGGCCGGCGGATGCGCGGGATCGCCTCCATGTCGGCGCGGCGCTCGAACAGCTTCATGCCGAAGGGAATGGCGCGCAGCCGCAGGAGCGTCTCGAGGCGCGCGGCGGTCTCGGCGAGTGTCGGCATGGCTTCCCCCTTTTATCCGTTCTCGGCAAGGTTAATGCCTGCCATGTCAGCACAAATCGGCCGGAACCGGAACAGTGGCCTTGCGCTTGCGGCCAGAGCGAGCTGCGGGCTTTGCCAAACGCCAAAAGCTTGCCTAGGTAGAGCGTTGCCATAGGGAGCACGAGTTTTGCGCATGAAGTCTGTCGTCGTCACGGGCGTGTCCACCGGTATCGGCTGGGCGACCGCCAGGGTTCTCGCGGGGCGCGGGTTTCACGTGTTCGGCAGCGTCCGCAAGATCGGCGACGCGGAGCGCCTGGTGACGGAGCTGGGGAGCCGCTTCACGCCGCTCGTCTTCGACGTGACGGACGAGGCAGCCGTGCGCCGCGGCGCGGACGAGGTGCGCAAGGCGCTCGTCGGGCAGCGGCTCGCCGGCCTCGTCAACAATGCCGGCATTGCGGTACCGGGGCCGGTGCTCGAACTGGCGCCCTCCGACTTCAGCCGCCAGTTTGACGTGAATGTGATCGGCACCATCACCGCGACGCAGGCGTTCGCGCCGCTGCTCGGCACGGATGCGAGCCTCACGGGCCCGCGGGGGCGGATCGTGATGATGAGCTCCATCGCCGGCAAGCGCGGCGATCCGTTCATGAGCGCCTACGTCGCCTCCAAGCACGCCATCGAGGGGTTCTCGGAAAGCCTCAGGCGCGAACTCATGCTCTACGGCATCGACGTCATCGTCATCGGGCCGGGTCCCGTGCGCACGCCGATCTGGACCAAGGCCGAGCAGGCGGACATGGCGGCCAATACCGCCTCGCCCTATCACGCAGCGCTGCTCAAGGCGCGCGAACTCACGGCCGAGATGGAAGAGATCGCCCTGCCGCCGGAGCGCGTCGGCGAGCTGGTGCACAAGGTGCTGACGATCCGCCGGCCGAAGGTGCGCTATGCGATCGTGCCGGACCGTCTCGAAGCCTTCGGCGCGGCCATCCTGCCGAAGCGCATCGTCGACCGCATCACCGCCTACCTGCTCGGCATCAAGCCGCCGAAGTGAGGCGCGGGACAAGCGTGCGCTGAACGCCTACAGTGCGCCTCCCATCCTTCGCGAGGCGCGCATGGCCGATCGCAACGTCGAGATCTTCGCGACCGTTCTGCCGCCGCTGCTGCAGGCGCTCGAGGCGCTGGCGTTCCTGGCGCGCCACCTGCACCCGCCGGATGTCGACGAGGTGCTCGAGGCGCTCGACAAGCCCGAGGAACCGCTGCGGTTCGTGAAGGACGAGGTCGCCGAGTTGCCGGATGCGCTGGCGGCCGTGCGCTCGCGGCTCGCCTTCGCCGTCGAGGCGACGCTCGAAGCCTATGACGGTATCCACGCCGCGCTCGCGGGCGACCGCGATTTCCGCGCGGTGATGCGGGCGATGCGCAACGGGCTCCTGGCGCAGGAGGCGCTGTATCCGCTGGCTGCGGCCTTTCCCATCGTCAGCGCCTTCTTCCTGCCTGATGGCCTCAACAGCGACGACGCGCTCGCAGCCGGGGCGGCCCGGCCGGCGCAGGCCGGACTGACGGGCATCGTGCGCGGCGGGGAAGCCGCGGCCGAGCGCGGTGGGCATGCGCTCTACGTGCCCGAGACCTATACGCCCGAGCGCAGCTATCCGCTCGTCGTGGCGCTGCACGGCGGCAGCGGCAACGGTCGCAACTTCCTCTGGAGCTGGCTGCGGGACGCCCGCGCGCAGGAAGCGATCCTGCTGGCGCCGACGGCCAAGGGCGGCACGTGGGCGCTGACGGGCGACGACGTCGACAGCCCCAATCTTGCACGCCTCGTCGCCGAGGTCTCAGCGACCTGGCGCGTCGATCCGAGCCGAATCCTGCTGACGGGCCTCAGCGACGGCGGGACGTTCTGCTACGTCTCGGGCCTCGTCGAGGGCTCGCCCTTCACGCACCTCGCACCCGTTGCCGCCTCATTCCATCCGATGCTGGCCGAGATGGCGGACGCCAGCCGGCTCGGTGCGGTTCCGATCTTCATCACGCACGGCGGCCTCGACTGGATGTTCCCGGTCGAAGTGGCGCGTGGCGCGCGCGATGCGCTGAAGCGGGCCGGGGCGCGCGTCACGTACCGTGAGATCGAGGACCTGAGCCACACCTATCCGCGCGAGATCAATGGGGAAATCCTGGCCTGGCTCGGCACGCGCGGCGCCGTCGACGCCTGAACGGAGCGCCGCTGGCAGGACGGGGCTAGCTGGGCTAACATCGCAGCCGTCGAAGCCAACGAGATCGCCAGTTCAAGGCGGTCCGCATGTCGGAGGATTTCATGAATATCCAGGCGCCCGTCACAGACGCCAACGCCGTCCCGCTCGAAACGCTCGACATGAGCGACCCGACGCGGTTCCAGGACGATACGATCTGGCCGTTCTTCGCGCGCCTGAGGAAGGAAGCCCCCGTCCACTTCTGCCAGAACGGGATGTGGGGGCCGTTCTGGTCCATCACGCGCTACAACGACATCATGACGGTGGATACCTCGCACCAGGTGTTCTCCTCCGAGCCGACCATCACGCTCTTCGAGCCGCCGAAAGAGCTGCTGATGCCGATGTTCATCGCCATGGACCAGCCCAAGCACGACGAGCAGCGCAAGGCCGTGCAGGGCATCGTGCAACCGCCGTCGCTCGCCAAGCTCGAAGGGCTGATCCGCGAGCGCGTGATCGAGATCCTGGAGGGGCTGCCGAAGGGCGAGGTGTTCGACTGGGTGCCGCGTGTGTCGATCGAGCTGACCACGCGGATGCTCGCGACGCTGTTCGACTTCCCGTTCGAGGACCGCAAGCTGCTGACGTACTGGTCGGACACGGCGACGATGATCATCCGCACGCCGGAGGATCTCGCCTTCCGTGAGGCCGAGATGCAGAAGTGCCTCGCCTACTTCGTCAAGCTGTGGAACGAGCGCGTGAACGCGCCGCCGGCCAATAACCTGATCTCGATGCTGGCGCACAATCCGGCGACCAAGAACATGGGGCCGCGGGAATATCTCGGCAACATCCTGCTGCTGATCGTCGGCGGCAACGACACGACGCGCAACACGATCTCGGCGAGCCTCTACTACCTCAACAAGAACCCCGGCGAGTACGACAAGCTGCGCAAGGATCCGGGCCTGATCCCCAACATGGTGGCCGAGACGATCCGCTACCAGACGCCGCTCTCCTACATGCGGCGCACGGCGAAGACCGACTTCGAGCTCGGCGGCAAGACGATCAAGGCCGGTGACAAGGTGGCGATGTGGTTCATCTCCGGCAACCGGGACGACGCCGTGTTCGAGGATCCCGACCGCTACTGGATTGATCGCCCGAATGCGCGCCGGCACATGTCCTTCGGCTTCGGCATTCACCGCTGCATGGGCAACAGGCTGGGCGAATTGCAGCTCAAGATCCTGTGGGAAGAGCTGTTGAAGCGGCACCCGCGGGTCGACGTGGTGGGCGAGCCCCAGCGCGTGCTGTCGGCGTTCGTGCACGGCTACTCATCGCTGCCGGTGCGCATTCCGGCCTGACGCGAGACGAACGCGCCGATGACGGACGTGACGATCGCATCATCGGCGTTGACGGCGAAGATCGCGGCGCGCGGGGCCGAACTCGTCGCGCTGGACACGGCGCAGGGCCAGCCGCTGCTCTGGCATGGCGATCCGGCGTGGTGGAGCGGACGTGCGCCGCTGCTGTTTCCCATCGTCGGGCGGCTTCCCGGCGACAAGGCGCTGATCGACGGCGCCTCCTACGATCTGCCGCAGCACGGCTTCGCGCGGGGCAGCACGTTCACGCTGGTTTCGGGGGACGCCTCCTTCTGCTGTTACGAACTCGTTTCCACGCCGGAGTTGATGGCGCGGTACCCGCGGGACTTTGCCTTGCGCGTTGCCTACGAAATCTCGGGGGCGAGCCTGCGGGTGACTGCGACCGTTATCAATCGCGACGCGCGGCCGATGCCGTTCTCGTTCGGCTATCACCCGGCGTTCCGCTGGCCGCTCGCATCCGGCGCCGAGCGGAGCGGGCATTGCCTCGTGTTCGGTGACGACGAGACGGCCCCCATTCATCGCCCGGACGACGGCTTGCTTTCGGCGTGGACTGAGGCGAGCCCCGTCATCGACCGGCGGATCGCGCTGAGCGATGCGCTGTTCGACAAGGGCGCGCTGATTTTCACGCAGCCGCGCAGCCGACGGGTCACGTATCAGGGGCCGGACGGCACGCGGCTGACGGTCGCCTTCGACGGCATGCCGCATCTCGGCATCTGGACCAAGCCCGGCGCGCCGTTCGTGTGCATCGAGCCGTGGCAGGGCTACGCGGCGCCGGTTGGCTTTGCCGGCGAGCTTGCGACGAAACCCGGCATCGTGATCCTGCCGCCCAGCGCGAGTGCCGGGTACAGCATGACGATCGCGGTTTCGACATGAAAGGGCGCTTGCTAAGCACTTCAAGCGGAAAAGATTCTCAACCCTCGCGATTCCGGTACGCGAGCGATATTAGCTCTTCAAGCGCGAACTGCTTCGAGCGGATATCTTCGGGCGAGAGAGCAATACGATAAGCTCCCCAACGCCCATCATACTCCAGAGTACTCAGGTTTGCTTCTTCGATTTTTTTGTCTACAGCCGAATCACGAGGAAGCTTAAGCTCAAGATTAATTCTCGATTTCTTGGGTCGAAATACCACGAAGTTGAATGCGTGACCGCTACGCGAGAGCCCGATATAAAATTTGTTGTATTTTAGCTCCAGCGAACTATCGCATTTGCGTACTATGCTTAGCAACTCATCCGCAAGCTTGACTGTCTGCTTGGTGGCCCGCTCCTCCCAATAATTGCGATCCGTTGGTGCCGATTCTGCGTCTTCGTCCTCGTCTACAACCCCGCGCGTGAGCTCGTCCATAACCTTCGTAAAATCTAGGATGATGACTTCACCGACCTTTAGAGCCTTCATCTGTATCGCAATAAGCGGAATAGATCCATTGAAGAGGGAAATCACGTTCAGAAAGCGGCTGGTGATATCCTCCGCCACGATAACCGCACAATGCTCGTACTGCGGATAGCGCTTTCGCTCGATATCCCAATATTCAATTGTCCTTATGATATGCCGCTCGTCGGTTGGCCCGAGTTGGATTTCCACTTCATAGCGCCGCTGACTCTCAGGATCTTGAAGCAGAAGATCAAGTCTCCCTGCGCGCGGCTGCACGCGTTCTTTGTCGCGAAGAATAAGATCACCAAGACCAATTATCGATGGGTCTTTTGAGATCAGCTCTTGAACCCATTTCTCATTCAGCTCAGGATGAAGCTTAAGAAATATTGGCTCGTGCTTTACATAATTGACTGGCGGCATGCGACCTCGAAATGAAATCTGCAGAACGATTCGGCCTTTATTATAGAAGCGGCCAGACAACAAGCAAAAGAACAATTGTATTCTGCCACTGGCCCGGGTCAATTCGCTTTCAGCTTGGCGGCCTGGGCGACGTCGGGGTCGCGGTAGCGGGCCCAGCTGTTCCTGAGGAACTCCATGCAGACCGGATCGAGATCGGTCTTCGGCATCGGCTCGGGGTCCCAGTGGCCCCAGGTGTCCTTGCCGCGCACGAGCGTCGCCGTGCGCCGGCCAATGATCGAGCGCGTGGACGCGGGCATATAGAAGAAGGCGATGCCGACGCGCCGGCGGTCCGACGGGTTGGGGGCGGACGCGTGCAGCATGCGCTCGTGGTGCATGGAGAACTGGCCGGCTTTCACGGGCATGAACACGGCTTTCGTTTCATCGACGCCGCGGATGGTCTGGCCGCGGCCGAGCAGGTTCTCGGGATCGTAGGTTTCCTCGTGCACGGCATCCGCGCCGCGATGGGAACCGGGCAGCACCTTCATGCAGCCGTTCTCGCTGTCGGCATCCGTCAGCCCGAGCCAGCACGTCACCTCTTCCTGCGGGTCGAGCCCGTAGTAGGCGGCATCCTGGTGCCAGGACACGAAGCGGGTATCGCGTGCCTTCTTGGCGAAGACGGAGGCGCCGAACAGGAGGATGTCGGGGCCGATGACGCTTTCGACGACATCCAGGATCTTCGGGTTGCGGGCGAGATCGATGAGCCAGGGGGCCGCCACATGCGCCTTGATCTTGAGTTGCTTTTGCGCTTCCCCGTCCAGCAGGGCGTCGTAGCTGTCGAGCCGGGCGATGTAGCCCGTCGCCTCTTCCTTGCTGATGGCGTCGAAAGGGAAGGCGTAGCCGTCGCGCTTGAAGGCCTCGACCTGCTCTTTGCTCATGCTCGCTGCCATGGGCCACCTCGGTGCTTCCATGATAGGGACTGTAGGCCGAACCTCGCGCGTCAGCCAGTCGCGATGATCGCCAATTCGGCGGGCGACGTGCGAGCTTCCTGGGCAGAGAGGGAGACGGCCAGGCGCTAGCGGCCCGTCACGAAGCTGAAGCTCATGCCGACACCGACGATGGTCTGGTTCGGCGTGCCGCGCTGGGAGATCAACGGGCTGTCGAAGGCGGACGCGGCGATGCGCTGATACTCGACGAAGGCCATGGTCGAGATCTCGTCGCTCCATTTGTACTTGAGCATGGAGCCCGCGCCGCCGGACCGCACGCCGGGCCGGGCCGTGTAGGCCGGCAGCCCCGACGTCACCGACTGCTGCGGGCTGACGGAGTAGTAGCTGCGCATGAACGTCGCGTCGGCGAGCGACAGGCGCGGGCCGCCCGTGATCGTCCACTGCCGATCGGGACGCAGCACGATATCGGCGGACGCATCGCTGATCACACCCGCGGCGCCGACGACGGCGTCACGCACCTCGACGCGGGTGCGCAGAAGCTGGGAAGGCCAGTACTCCATGAAGCCGCCGGCCTCGATGGAAAGGTTCACCACGCCGACATGGCGGAAGCCGCGGACGAGCGAGCCCACGTCCCGCTCCCAGCGGCCGCTGGCAACCGGCCCGGCGCGAAAGTTGTCCGTCTCCCAAACGGCGATGTCGACGCCGTCGCGCGGCAGGTTCAGCCACTCGCGGCTGCCTTCCTTGCGCACGTCGAAGACGGGCTGGAAGCCCCAGCGGGAATGCCGCGCACCCTCGAAGCGCGGCTCGAGATCGGCGAAGCCGCCGAGGGTGACGATGTACCCGAGGCCAGGAGCCTTGACGGCGACAGGGTCCTCCGCGCGCGCCGGGTCGCCCGCTGCGAGGCGCAGCATCGCCGCGCCGCAGCCGACGAGGACGGCAAGAGCCTGTCGCACACGCACCACTTCGATCTTTCTCCCAGTCGATCGGCTCGAAAGGCGCCGTCGCGCACTTTCCAGCGCGGGCACCCTAGCGCATCGAGCCCCGCTCAGGAACCCTCTATATTGCCACGCGTTTTCACACAGCTGACACGAACTGCAAGTGCCGGCTAAAGCTGTTGAAATCGGTCAGGTGAGGCATGGCGAAGCAATCTCGGCAACAGAAGAAAACGGTCGGACGCGTGATGCACGAGTTCAAACAC
>RXJK01000385.1:454-1721 GCA_003963125.1 Hyphomicrobiales bacterium | reverse complement strand
GGCGATCGCCGTCGCGTTCGACCGGCGCTACGGCGCATTGAAGCGGCTCGGGGCGACTCCGCTGCCAGTGTGGGGAATCATCGCCGGCAAGGCTCTGGCGGTGGTGTTCACCGTCTTCCTGCAGTCAATTGTGCTGGGCGCCATCGGTTTTGCTTTGGGCTGGCGACCGCCGCTGGCGGCGCTGGCACTCGGTGGCGCAGTGATCGCGCTGGGCACTGCCGGGTTCGCGGCACTGGGCCTGCTGCTCGGTGGCACCCTGCGCGCCGAGATCGTGCTCGCGCTGGCCAACCTGTTGTGGTTCGCCTTCGCCGGGTTCGGCGCGCTGACTCTGGAGACGGGCATGATCCCGTCCGGAGTGAAATGGGCCGCGCGGCTGACACCGTCGGGCGCGCTGACCGAGTCGCTGTCGCAGGCCATGAACCTCTCGGTGGACTGGTTCGGGCTGGCGGTGCTCGCAGTGTGGGGCGGTGTGGGCGCGCTGGCCGCACGACGCTTTTTCCGCTTCACCTGACCTCCCGGCCGCGACACTGCCACCAGGGACACGACACGCGGTCGCGGCTGTGCGCAGCTTCAAGTTCGCTGGAACCGGCGCACCGTCTGGCTCATCCAAGCCCGTATGGATCGAATGTGCATTGGCAGCGAGGCGTTGCGGCAGGGAAAAGTCAGCCGGTACCAGCTACGAACGCAGTACCGGGCGATCTACCCCGACGTCTACGTGGCACGCGACACGCAACTTTCGTTACGCGCTCGCTCGGCTGCGGCATGGTTATGGACCGGTCGCGGCGGGACCCTGGCCGGGTTGGCCGCTGCGGCGTTGCACGGCTCGGACTGGATCGACGAGGACGAAGCCGTCGAACTGGTGTGGCGCAATCCTCGTCCGCCCACCGGAATAATCACCCGTAATGACCGGGTGGGCATTGACGAAGTCACCCGGATTGCGGGTTTGCCCGTGACCACATCTGCCCGCACGGCGTTCGACCTGGGGCGGCAACTGACCGCCGCCGATGCGATCGCCCGTCTCGACGCATTGATGCGCGCAACACCGTTCTCCACAGCAACGACGTTGATGCTGAGCACGCGATACGCCGGAGCCCGCGGCGTGCGACAGCTCAGAACGCTGCTTCCCAAGATCGACCCGGGTGCCGCATCACCGAAGGAGACATGGCTCCGGATGCTGCTGGTCGACGCTGGACTGCCCACACCGGAGACCCAGATTCCTGTCGTCGTCAATTACCGGACAGTGGCCCTGCTCGACATGGGATGGGAG
>RXJK01000385.1:0-302 GCA_003963125.1 Hyphomicrobiales bacterium | reverse complement strand
CGTGGAACGCGTCGCAGCAAAACTGCGGGCCGTAGGGTGCTCGATCTAGCCGCGAGTGTGGGCCTTGTGCACGGTTTTTCGGTCATTTGTCTGTACGAGGCCCACAGTCGGGACCACTACAGCGGTACACAGTCGTCGCCGCAGCCAGACGCCGTCGCAACGCCCGCCACCGCTGGGCGGTGTAGCACCGCCCGCTGCGGGACGACCCGCAGGCCTTGGTCGTCGAGCTCGCTGCGACCGTCGACGATGAGGCTGTACCCGCCGGGTTCGGGCGGCGGCCACAGCAGCGTGACGTCGGGGTG
>RXJK01000021.1:10025-12843 GCA_003963125.1 Hyphomicrobiales bacterium | reverse complement strand
CAGCTTGTCGGCGAGGCCCAGCATGCCGGCGACGTGGCCGATCTTCTCGTGCGTCCGGGCCAAGGGAAAACGCTGCCACAGGTTGGCGGAATGGCCCTGATGGGCGCCGATGGCGCCGAGCAGCGTTTCCTCCACGGTGAGGGACGGAAAGATCTTGGCGATCTGGAAGGCGCGGCCGATGCCGGCCTTGATGAACTCGGCGCGGGAGGCGCCGACGAGGTTGCGGCCGCCGAGTGTCACGCTACCGGAATCGGGCACGAGGCCGCCGCTGATAAGATTGAAGAAGGTGCTCTTGCCGGCGCCGTTGGGGCCGATGATGGCGGTGAGCGAACCATCGGGGAAGTCGAGCGTGACGTCGGAGATGGCCGTGACGCCGCCGAAAGATTTGCGCAGGTTCCTGACCTCGAGCATCTCGTCAATTCCCCTGATCGCGCAGGCCGCCGTAGGTGTTCCACGGGGTCGCGGCGAGCCAGCCGCAGTCGACCGGCACGTTGACGCCGGTCATGGCGGAGGCTTCGGGGCTGGCGAGGAAGGCCACAACCTTGGCGATTTCCTCGGGCTCGACGAGGCGCTGGAGAGCGGCGTTGCTCGCGAGCCGGGAGACGTCACGCTCGCCCTTGTCGATGGCGGCCTGCAGGGCTGGCGTGCGCGTGTAGCCCGGCGACACGGCGAGCACGCGCACGCCTGAGGGCCCCCATTCGGCCGCGAGGCATTCGGTCATGGAAATGACGGCGGCCTTGGCGGGCGCATAGGCGTGCAGCGGCATCGCGCGCATGCCGGCGATGGAGGCGATGTTGACGATGACGCCCGTGCGCCGCTGTAGCATGGCGCGGGCGAACGCGACGCTCGCGACCCAGGTGCCACGCTGGTCGACGCGCACCACGTCGTCGTAGGTCGCCATGGAGAGTTCGCGCGGGCGCACGGGGACCTGGATGATGCCGGCGCTGTTGACGAGAATGGTCACGGGACCCATCTCGCGCTCGATGCGCTCGGCCGCGGCGGCGACCGTGTCCTCGGCGCCGACATCGGCCTGATAGGCTCGGCCGCCGACCTCGCGCGCGATTGCGCCGGCGCGGGCCACGTCGCGATCGAGCACGGCGACCGTCGCGCCGCGGGTCGCGAGCACACGGGCGCATGCGGCACCGATGCCGCTCGCCCCGCCCGTGACCACGGCCACGCCTTCGAGCCTGCCGATCATGCCGCGTGCTCCCGTGCCTTGCGGGCACCGGCCGCCTCTCGGCGCGCGCGAAACCAGTCCGCGATGAAGTCGGTGATGCCCTTCTTGAGGCCCAGGGCGAAGAGGAGGATGACGAACCCGAGTGCCAGGCCGTGGTGTTCCGTGCGGCGGGTCACGAGGTCGTTCAGGAGCGAGAGCACGATGGCGCCGGCCGTCGGGCCGATGAACGTCGACAGCCC
The DNA here is from genome assembly GCA_003963125.1 of Hyphomicrobiales bacterium. Lineage (GTDB taxonomy): Bacteria > Pseudomonadota > Alphaproteobacteria > Rhizobiales > Hyphomicrobiaceae > AWTP1-13. Next base: position 11,427 of record RXJK01000021.1, on the reverse strand, counting down.
GCCCATCATGATCATAAAGATGCCTTCGCCCGACATGGTCCAGTTCGAGAACTCGGGATAGGCGCCGGAGACGAACAGCGCCATCACCATGCCGCCGATGGCCGCGAAGACGCCGGCTATCACGAACGCGACCAGCCGCACGCGGAACACGTCGATGCCGAGGAACGTCGCGCGGTCGGCATTGTCGCGGATCATGCGCAGCGTGTAGCCGAACGAGCTCTCCACGATGTGGCGCATGGCGAGCAGGCACGCGGCCAGCATGACGATTGCGAACACGTAGAGATGGACGGCGTTGCCGAGGTTGATGCCGAGGAAGGGCGGGCGCGGGATGCCGCCCTGCAAGCCCTGGTCGCCGCCGGTGAGCGGCACCCAGGCGATGATCAGGCTGTAGATGAGCATCTGGAAGGCGAGCGTGATGAAGGAGAAGTAGATGTCCTTCAGCCGGATGCAGATGGCGCCGACGACGAGAGCGAGGAGCGCCGTCGCCACGATCGTCGCCAGGAACGCGATCGGCAGCGGCAGCGCAAGGCGCTGCATGATGAGCCCGAAGCAGTAGGCGCCGAAGCCGAAGAACATGCCGTGGCCGAAGGACACCATGCCGGTGTAGCCCGCGAGCAGGTTGAGCGAGGTCGCGAAGATCGCCAACGCCGCCACGCGGATGCCGAAGTCAGTCAGCGCGGGACTGGGCCAGAGGAGACGCAGCAGGACGAGCAGCGCGACGGCGGCCACGGCCAGCCCTATGTCACGGAGCAACGTCGGGCGCGCGGCGGCGGGCGGCACTTCGGTGATGGCGGGTGCCGGAGCCGCCGGGAGGGTTTGCGTCGTCATCGCTCAGGCCTCCTTGCCGAAGAGGCCGCTCGGCTTGATGACGAGGATCACCGCCATCAGGAGGAACATCAGTCCTTCGACGAAGAGCGGGAAGCCGATGGAGCCAAAGGCGCGCACGAGGCCGATGAGGATCGACCCGGCGAGCGCTCCGCCGATCGAGCCCATGCCGCCGATCACCGTGACGATGAAGCTTTCGATCAGGATCGAGAAGCCCATGCCCGACACCAGCGAGCGCACCGGCACGGCGAGCGCGCCCGCCAATCCCGCCAGCATGCCGCCGAGGCCGAAGACCGCGGCATAGATCAGCCCCGTGTTGATGCCAAGGGCCGACACCATGCTCGGGTTGACAGCGGCGGCGCGCACGATCTTGCCGAACCGGGTGTAGGTGATGACGGCGTAGAGTGCGGCGCCGATCAGCAGCGTCATGCCCATCAGAAAGAGATAGAAGACCGGGATGACGCCGCCGGCCAGGAAGATGGGCGGCCGCTGGAAATAATCCGGCATGCCCATGGATTTGAATTCCGGGCCCCAGACGATCTTCACCGCGTCGTCGAGAATGAGGATGAAGGCGTAG
>RXJK01000021.1:7154-9975 GCA_003963125.1 Hyphomicrobiales bacterium | reverse complement strand
ATAGGCCCCGATCATGTAGAACGAGCCGTGCGTGAAGTTCACGACGTTGAGCACGCCGAAGATCAACGTGAGGCCGGCCGCCACCAGGAACAGCAGCATGCCGATGATGAGGCCGCTCGTCGACTGGGTGACAAGGCACGAGGCGGAGGTGAGGCAGGTGGCGAGCGCAGTGAGATCCAAGATCAACCTCGACGACAGAAGCTAGCCGCGAAAGGCGCAAGGGCGGCGCCGGAGGCCGCCGCCGCTGGAGCCGGGAGCAGAGTACCGGCGTCCAGCGGCGCGGCCCCGCAGGCGTCTCAGAGGTAGCCGCTCTTCTTCTTCCAGGCGGTCTCGAGCTCGACAATCTTGTTCCAGTCGCCGGGCGTCACGTCGGGCACGTAGGGTTCCTGCGCGATCGTGGTTCCCCAGCCGATGGCGTAGCCGATCACCGTCTGGTCCTCGGCGCGCATGGTCATGGTGCCGTCCTGGCCGAACGGGCTTTCGATCTTGAGGCCGCGCAGGGCTTCCGCGATCTTGGCGCCGTCGGCGGAATTCGCCTTCTTCGACGCTGCGGCGAGGAACTGCATGCCGGCGGCGTTCTCCCACGACCAGTTGGTGGGATATTCCTTGTACTTGGCGCGGTACTCGTCGCCGTACTTGGCGTTCGCGTCCGTCTTCGGGAACGTCTTGATGTAGCGATTGCCGGAGTGGATGCCCTTCGGCAGGTTCTTCACCACCGTCAGGGCCGTGTAGTCGGCCATGTTGATGGCGAACACTTCCATCTGACCGAACATGGCGTAGATGTTCGCCTGGTCGATCCAGGAGGTGAGGTCGCCGCCCCACAGGCACGAATAGAGCGCCTGGGGCTTCGACTGCAGGATCTTGGTGATGACCTCGGTGTAGTCGGGCTGGAACAGCTTCGGCCAGGCCTCGGTGATCACTTCGACGTCCGGATTGAAGACCTTCAGGTACTCGACGAAGAGCTGGGTCGAGTCACGGCCGTAAGCGTAATCGGGCGAGCAGGTGGCCCACTTCTTCAGGCCCTTGGCCTTGGCAATCTTGGCCGCATACTCGCCACCCGCGATGGAATCGTGGATGCCCTGGCGGCACACGCGGAAGGCCGTGGGCACGCGGATCTTGGGATCGGCTGTCAGCGACGACGTCTCGGAGCAGGTGTGGATGCACAGCACGCCCAGATCCTTCACGACCTCCTGCACGGCGAAGGAGCCGGAGGAGGCTTCCGCGTCGATCAGCATCTCGCAGCCGTCGGTATTGACGAGTTCGCGCGCGACGCGGGCCGCTTCCTGAGGCTGGCCTTTCGAATCGCGGATGACCATCTCGATGGGGCGACCGGCGAGGCCGCCGACGGCGTTGATCTTCTCCACCTCGAGCAGCACCGCATTGCGTGATGACGTACCGAGCTGGGCGACGCGGCCCGAGAGAATGGTCGGCATGCCGATCTTGAGCACCTTCGCCTGCGCGCCCGCGATGTGGGGGGCGGCGAGGAGCGCCGCGGTGGCTGCGGTGCCTTTCAATACACGTTTGCGACTGACCTTCATGTCTGCAATTCCTCCCATTGGAATGCGCCGAGCCGTTGGGGCTTCGGCAAGCTTTTTCTCTTTGTGCCTGGGCGCCTTCTTGGGTGAGGCGCTCGATCGTCCGGCTGCCTTCAGCGTAGCGTGCTCGGAGCCGTGACGCACTCATCTTCTTTTGCTCAAGGGGCGCCCCTTTTGTGCGCGAAACCGACAGCATCGGAGGCATCGGCATGCCACCGGCGGCGCCCTGCGTCTGAGCCCTTTGTTGGGCATCCCGATAAGGTGAGTTTGAAACGCGTTTGCCTCTCGGCGTATGGCCGAAGGCGGAGCACCCCGCTAGGCTGAACGAAAAGACCGTCCCGCCGGCGGACGAATGACAGGAGGACGCCATGGCTGAGACCCAATCCGCGATCCGCGCCTATGACGCTGTCGTCATCGGCGCGGGCTTCTCCGGGCTCTACCAGCTCCACAAGCTGCGCGACGAACTCGGATTGAAGGTCCGGGTGCTGGACAAGGCGTCGGGCATCGGCGGCACGTGGTACTGGAACCGCTATCCGGGCGCCCGCTGCGACAGCGAAAGCTATTACTACTGCTACTCCTTCAACAAGGAGATCGAGCAGAGCTGGACCTGGTCTGAGCGGTATCCCGAGCACGGCGAGATCCGGAAATACCTGGAGTACGTTGCGGACACGCTGCATCTGTGGCCCGACATCCAGCTCGACACCGAGGTGACGTCCGCCCGCTTCGACGACGCCGGCAATCGCTGGGTGATCGAGACGAAGGCGGGCGAGCGTTTCCGGGCGCAGTTCCTGATCACGGCCGTCGGCTGTCTATCCTCGGCCAACGTGCCGAAGCTCAAGGGGCTCGAGACGTTCAAAGGTGCCTGGTATCACACCGGCAACTGGCCGCATGAGGGCGTGGACTTCGCGGGCAAGCGCGTCGGCCAGATCGGCACCGGCTCGACGGGTATCCAGGCCGCGCCCGTGATCGCCGAGCAGGCCCGGCATCTCACGGTGTTCCAGCGCACGGCAAACTACTCGATCCCGGCCCGCAACTGTCCCGTGACGCCCGAGGAGGTCCGTGAGACGCGGGCCAATTACGACGCGATCTGGCAGCAGGCACGGGCGACCACGAACGGGCATCCGTTTCCCATTCCGCAGCGCTCGGCGCTGGCGTGCCCGGCGGACGAGCGGGAAGCACTCTACGAGAAAGCCTGGGAGCGCGGGGGCTTGCGCTTCCGCGCCACCTTCACCGACATTCTGAGCAGCACCGAGGCCAATGCGACGGCCTCCGACTTCCTGCGGCGC
>RXJK01000021.1:6800-7104 GCA_003963125.1 Hyphomicrobiales bacterium | reverse complement strand
CGTCAAGGACCCCGAGGTCGCGCGCAAGCTGACGCCGATGGACCACGGCTTTGCCACGAAGCGCCCCCCCATCGACACGCACTACTTCGAGACCTTCAATCGCGACAATGTCGAGCTGGTGGACCTGAAGGCCGAGCCGATCGTCGAGGTGACGGAACGGGGCATCCGCACGACGGCGCGCGAGTACCCGCTCGACATCATCGTGTTCGCGACCGGCTTCGATGCAATGACGGGCGCCCTGCTCAATCTCAACATCACGGGCGCGCACGGGGCGTCCCTGAAGGACGCGTGGGCCGCGGGCCCG
>RXJK01000021.1:0-6750 GCA_003963125.1 Hyphomicrobiales bacterium | reverse complement strand
GACGCCCAGCTTCCCCAACATGTTCATGATCACGGGGCCCGGCAGCCCCTCGGTCTTGTGCAACATGCCGATCGCCATCGAGCAGAATGTCGACTGGGTCACGGACTGCATCCGGCACATGCGCGCGACGGGCAAGCAGCGGATCGAGGCGGCCCCCGAGGCGGCAGAGCGCTGGGTGGCGGATGTCAACGAAGCGGCCAATGCCACGCTGCTGCCGATGGCGAGTTCGTCCTGGTATCTCGGCGCCAACGTGCCAGGCAAGCCGCGCGTGTTCATGCCTTACGCCGGCGGTCTCAACCGCTACCGCAGCATTTGCGATGACGTCGCCAAGGACGGCTATCGCGGCTTCGCCATGCTCTGACGAGGCCGCCATGCGCGCCGTCCATCCCGACGTTGAAGCGATGCTCGCGGCGGTGCGGGCCGCGGGCACACCGCCATTTGAAGCGCTGACACCGCAGGACGCGCGGATCGCAGCGGATGCCCGCAAGGCGCTCCTGCAGCTTCCACCGGAGGCCGTCGCGAGCACGCGGGATTTCGGCATCGCCGGGCCCGGTGGTTCCGTGCCCTTGCGGCTGTATCGGCCGATGGGATCGAGCGAAAGCGACGTGCTCCCGTGCTTCGTCTTCATTCACGGCGGTGGGTGGGTGTTCGGCAATCTCGAGTCGCACGATGCGCTGTGCCGGCGGATCGCCAACAGGGCCCAGTGTGCTGTCGTGTCGGTTCACTACCGGCTCGCCCCTGAACATCCCTTCCCGGCGGCCGTCGATGATTGCGCGGCGGCCTATGCGGCGATCGTGCGCGATGCCGGCGGGCTCCGTATCGATGCGGCGCGCATTGCCATCGGGGGTGACAGCGCGGGAGGCACGTTGGCATCCGTCGTGGCCCTGATGGGACGCGATGGCGACCTGCCGGCGCCGGTCTATCAGGTGCTGATCTATCCAGCGACCAATCTCGATCAATCGCTCGAACATTACGGCGCGAATACACCGGGAATGACCATAACCGGTGCGACGATGGTCTATTTTCGCGGCCACTACACGCCGCGCGCCAGCGACCGCACGGATTGGCGTGCCTCGCCGCTGAAAGCCGCCAGCGTGAAAGGCGTGGCGCCCGCTTTCGTGATCACGTGCGGCCATGATCCGCTATGCGCGGAAGGCTGCCGGTACGTCGAGCGGCTCGTGCAAGAGGGTGTGCGGGTGAGCCACCTCCACCTTTCCGACCAGACGCACGGCATGATCACGATGACGAAGGTGAACCGCGCCGCACTCGGGCTGCAGGACATGGTGGCCGGGAAGCTGCGCGAGGTCTTCACGGATTTCACGTCGCCGCTGGCCCGCTGACGAGCTTCGCCATCACCTCGCTTCACCGTGCGGCTCTGCTGAAAGCCCGGCCTCAAGCCGAGGCGGCGCCGAGGTAGCGTTCGACGAGTTCGGGGCTCGCGGCGAGGTCTGCGCTGCGGCCCTGCCACACGAGCCGGCCACGGTCGAGAACGACCGCGTTTTCGGCGAAGTCCAGCGCACGCTGGATCTGCTGCTCGACGAGGATCATGGTGACGGCGCGCTGTGCGCTGAGCTCGCCCAGCGCGGCCATGAGATTGTCGCAGATGACCGGCGCCAGGCCTTCGAGCGGCTCGTCGAGAAGCAGAACCGTGGGCTCGCCGAGGATCGCGCGCGCAATCGACAGCATCTGCTGTTCGCCACCGGAGAGCTGGCCTGCAAGGTTCCAGTGGCGCTCGGCGAGGCGAGGAAACATCTCGTAGGCGACGCGCGTGAGGTCGCGGGGCTTGCCCTTGAGGCCGGCGACGAGGTTCTCTTCCACGTTCAGCGACCGGAACACGTCTCTCGTTTGCGGCACGTAGCCCAGGCCCTTGCGGGCCCGGTCGGAGGTGCTCGACCGGGACACGTCCTGGCCATCGATACGCACGGCGCCGCCGTGGCGCTGGGTGAGGCCCATGATCGAGGCGAGCAGCGTCGTCTTGCCGACGCCGTTGCGTCCGAGCACCGCGAGCCGCTCGCCGGCCGCGACGCGCATCGACACGCCCTCGAGCACGCGCGTGGCGCCGTAGCCCGCGACCAGATCTTCGACCTCAAGATTGCCGCCGGGCATCGGCGTAGCTCCCCAGGTAGGCGCGGCGCACGTAGGCATCGCCGGCCACTTCGGCGGGCGTGCCCTGGAAAATCACTTCGCCATTGGCCAGCACCAGCACGCGCTGGGCGAAGCGGAACACCAGATCCATATCGTGCTCGATCATGAGGACGGCGATGTCCTGCGGAAGCCTGGCGATGGCCTCGAGGATGCGCGGCGCTTCATCGTGCGGCACGCCGGCCGCGGGCTCGTCGAGGAGGAGCACCTTGGGCTCGAGGGCGAGCGCCACCGCGAGTTCGAGCTGGCGCTGGTGCCCGTAGGCCAGGGCAACGACGGATCTCGTCCCCAGCTCGCCGATGCCGACGATCTCGAGGAGACGTTGCGCCTCCTCGACCTCGCTCGTCATCTTCGCGACGGGCCTCAGCCAATTGCGCGTGCGTCCGCGATGCTGCAGCACGGCCAGCGCCACATTCTCCAGCGCCGTCAGCGACGAAAAGAGGCGCGTAATCTGGAAGGTGCGCACGAGCCCCAGCCGCACGCGGGCTTCGACGCTCGCTCTCGTCACATCGCGTCCGGCGAGGACGATGCGTCCGGCGTCGGGCTTCAACTGTCCCGTGATCAGGTTGACGAGCGTCGTCTTGCCGGCGCCGTTGGGACCGATGAGGGCCACGCGGTCGCCGCCACGAAGCGCGACGTTCACGTCGTGCGTCACGCGCAGGCCGCCGAAAGCCTTGGACACGCCGTACAGTTCGAGCAAGGCGCTCATGGCGACCTCGCCCGCAGCTTCGACCACAGGACGATCGCGCCGAAGCTCAGACCGCGCGGCGCGAAGACGACCACCAAGATCAGCATGGCGCCGACGAGGCTCATCCAGTGGAAGGGGTTCGCGGTCGACACCAGATGCTCGAAAACGTGGAACACGAGGGTGCCCGCGAGCGCGCCCCACAGGTTGCCGGCGCCGCCCAGAACGAGCATCACGAGGGCGGAGGCGGAGCGCTCGAAACTGACGCCGTCCAGGCCGACCACGCCCGCCGTGATGGCGCCGAGGGCGCCGCCGATGCCCGCCACGGCGCCGGACAGGCCGTACATGGCCACGAGCCGCGGATAGATCGATGCGCCGATCATCCGCGCCTTCACGGTGTCGTCCTTGATGGCGCGCGTCAGCAGGCCGAAGGGCGAGCGCACGATGCGCAGGAGAAGGGCGAAGACGACCGCGAGGATCGCAACGGACATGAGAAAGGCGACGCGGCCGTACATGTCGAAGGCGATGCGGCCGAAGAGCGGGCCGACCGTGTAGTCGGAGAGGCCGTCGCTGCCGCCCGTCAGCCAGCCGAGCTTGTTGCACAGCGCTGCCACGAGCTGGCCTACGGCGATGGTGAGGACGAGCTGCGGCAATCCGCGGAAGCGCGCGATCAGGGCGCCGGTCGCAAGGCCTGAGACGGCCCCCACCAGGGCGCCGATGGCAAGCAGCACCAGGGGATCGGCCCAGCCGGCGCGGGCGGCATTGCCCGCCGCATAGGCCGCGATGCCGAAGAGGGCGGCATGGCCAAGCGTGGCGACGCCGCAGTAGCCGGTGACGAGGTCGAGCGACAGCACCAGAAAGGCAATGCTCACGATGCGCGTGAGAAAGGCCAGGTCGTCGGGAAACAGCACGTAGCCGACGGTGCCCAGCGCCCAGACGACGAGGAAGCCCAACAGTTCGGGGCTCAACAGGCCGGACGCGATGCCGGACGGTCCCGCACGCGTCGCCATCTAGTGCTCTCTCCCCAACAGCCCGTTCGGGAAGATCGCCACGATCAGGATGACGGCGGAATAGAAGAAGAACTCACCGAATTCCGGCATCAGGTATTTGCCCGTCGTGTCGGCGAGGCCGAGCAGCATCGATGCCAGGAAGGCGCCGGCGATGGAGCCTGCGCCACCGGCCGATACGACGACGAGGAAGATCACCATGTAGCGCAGCGCGTAATAGGGCTCGATCGGCAGCAACTCGGCGCCGACGACGCCGCCGAAGGCCGCGAGCCCGACGGCGATGCAAAAGGTCGCGAGGTAGATGCGCGACGTTCTGATCCCCAGCGCCTCCGCCATGCCGGCATTATCGACGGCCGCGCGCACGCGAATGCCGAACTCCGTGCGCTCGAGCAGCAGCCAGAGCGCCAACGCCGTCGCGCACCCGCAGGCCAGGACGAAGATGCGGTGCGTCGGCAGCATGCGGAAACCGATGTCGAAGGGGCCGCTCAGGCTCGCCGGCAGCGGGATCTTCTTCAGCGTGGGCCCGAACACGTAGTTCGCCACGCCGATGATCAGGAACGTGATGCCGATGGTCAGAAGCAGCTGGGTCAGCGCATCGGAGTTGGCGTAGAGGCGGCGATAGAGCACGACTTCGAGAGGTAGTGCGACGAGGATGGTGCAGAGGGCGGCCAGCGGGATGGCGATCGCGTAGTTCAGGCCCAGGCTGACGGAGGCGTAGGAGGCGATATAGCCGCCGATCATCGCGAAGGCGCCGTGCGCCAGGTTCACGATGCGCATCAGCCCCATCATCACGGAGAGGCCCACGGAGATCATGAACAGCGTCATGCCGTAGCACGTGGCATCCAGGGCGATGCTGGCGACGGTGCGCAATCTCGGATCTCCGTGAGCCCGCGGGCAGGCATGAAAAAGGGCTGCGCGTTCGGCTCGCAGCCCTCGACGATCACTTCTTGCTCAGCGCCCAGTCCGGCTGCGCCTCGAAGGTCTGGATCTCCTTGTTGAGCAGCTTGCCGTCCACCTTCACCAGCTCGCGCAGATACACGTTCTGGCGGATGTGGCGCGTTTCGGGATCGATGGAGACGGGCCCGCGGGGGCTGACCCAGCTCATCGACTTCACGGCCGCGATCGCCGCATCGGGATCGCGCTGGCCCTTGGTCGCCTCGATCATCTTGTAGATGAGACGGGCGCCGTCGTAGGCGGCGACGGAGGTCATGGCGATCTCGTCGAACTTGCCGCCGTCCTTCACGAACTGGTCGATGAAGGCCTTGTTCTCGGGGCTGTCGTGCGAGACGGCGTAGTGATACGTCGACAGGATGCCGATGCCAGCGTCACCGATGTTGGGCAGGTCCGGCTCCGTCACGACGTCGCCCGTCGACATGAGCTTCACGCCGGACGCCTTCAGGCCGTTGTCGATGAAGGCCTTCACGAAGCCGAGCGTCGGAGGTCCGGACGGCAGGAACGTGAAGACCGTGTCGGCGCCGGAATCCTTGATGCGCTGCATGATCGGGCTGAAGTCCGTGGTGGCCAGAGGCATGCGGATGGCCTCGACGACGGTGCCTCCCGCCGCTTCGAACGTGCCCTTGAATGCCGCCTCCGCATCGAGGCCCGGACCATAGTCGCTGACGGCGATGGCGACCTTCTTGGCGCCGCGCTCCTTGGCCACCAGTGCTGCGGGCTTCGTGTTCTGCCACATCGTGAACGAGGTGCGAACGATGTAGGGGCTCTTCTCGACGATGGCCGACGTCGCGGCGTTCATGACGATCAGCGGGGTCTTGGATTCGCCCAGGAGCGGCGCGACGGCGAGCGCATTCGGCGTGAAATAGAAGCCCGCGAGGTACTGGACCTTCTCCTTCACGATCAGCTCTTGCGCCAGCGCGCGGGACTTGGCGGGATTGGGCGCTTCCTCGTCGCGATAGATGAACTCGACCGGGATGTCGCCGACCTTGTTGCCGTTCTGCGCGACCCACGCATCGATGCCGCGCTTGAAGTTCTGCCCGAAGAGGGCGTAGGGCCCGGACATGGTGCCGACGATGCCGACGCGGATCGGGTCCGCCGCCATCGCCGTTCCGGCGAACAGGCAAGCTGCAAAGGCTGTTAGTGATACTGCAAACTTTCTCATTCGCCCGTCTCCGCTCGCTAAACTCGTGTCCTGGAACTGACAGAAGGTATTAGTGTCATCTTGTGCTCACCGCAGTGCCGTCCGGTTGAACTTGTTCTGACGCTCGGACCCAGGGCAAGCTTGCGTGGACCCCCGCCTTCGCGGGGGTGACGTCGAGACTGTGGCCACGCGCACGCCTCCTCTCATCCGTCATGCCCGCGCAGGCGGGCATCCACGCCACTTCGAAATCGCATTGCGTGCTTTGAACCTGCTCTACCTGACAGATGGGTGATTTCCGTTGGGGTCTCGACACTAGAACATTCCGAAGTATTCGCGCTGCTCCCAGTCGCTCACCTCGGCCTGGAAGCGCGCGATCTCTGCGTTCTTGATGAAGGCGTAGTAGTCGACGAACTCGGAGCCGAGCTTCTCGCGATAAAAGCGGTCTTCCTGCAAGGCGTAGACCGCCTCGCGCAGGGACTGCGGCAGCAATGGCGCCTTCGTCTCGTAGGGCGTGTCGGCACTCGGGCCCGGATCCAGATTCCGGGCCATGCCGTCCTGGCCGGCGAGGATCTGCGAAGCCATGTAGAGATACGGATTGGCCGCCGGCTCCCCGACGCGGTTTTCGAGGCGGGTGGCGCTGTCGCCGAAGCCGCCCAGCGCACGGATCATGACGCCGCGGTTGTCCTTGCCCCAGATGGCGCGATCGGGCGCGAGCGAATAGGAGCGGTAGCGCTTGTAGCCGTTGATGGTCGGCGTCGTGAAGACGGCGGCCGCACGCGCATGGGCAAGAAGGCCACCGAGGAAGCCGCGGCCGAGCGAGG
>RXJK01000317.1:227-9860 GCA_003963125.1 Hyphomicrobiales bacterium | reverse complement strand
CGCAAGGATCCTGTCGGGCAGTGGCGGCCAGCAACGCGTAAGTGAGCACTGAGATCGACGGCATGGACGTTCCCAACCTTGACTTAGTGCTGCCCTGTAGCGCCGCCGGGCTTGACGCCAGCGCGTACGACATCGCCTCTCAAGCTTGGGCCATCACGCCCCACGGGCTGGCCTACTCAGGTGTGACTTCCATCAGAGGATATCAGCTGGCGTAGAGCTTGGCGAGTGTGTCCGACGCGCTCGCTCTCGTGTTGGCGGAGGCACGGCCCGCAGACCTTGGAGAGAGACACTGGCGCAAAACGACGCTCAGCTGAGCCACCGTGCAATGAACTCCAAGGCTATGACTTCGATCCGCCGAAACCACTCGATCAGATGAGTGACCTCGTGCACAGGACAGTCATTGAAGCGCCTTGAGCGGCCCATTGCGGGGAGACGCGTGTCACTCGGGCCAACGGGGCAACGGTTTGCCGTCGGCCGGAAGGGGATATCTGGCGGCGTTGAGCTGCATGGCGAGGAACGTGTAATAGCCCGCGACCCCATTAAGATCGACAACCCCTGGCTTGCCGAAGCGCTGTTCGGCCCGCGCGAATGTCGCATCGGAGACGCGCTTGTTGCGCAACAGCTCGATTGTAAAGTCGTAGACAATCTCCTCGTCGGCGCTCATCGCAGGTGGCCTGCGACCCTCGCGGATAGCGTCGACGATTTCAGCTTTGATGCCGGCTTTGGACGCAATGGGCGCATGGACGTACCATTCATAATCCTGCGTCCATTCTCTGGCGACGATAAGGATCACGAGTTCCGACAGCGTGGTGCCGATCTTCGACTTGTAGCGCAGATAGTCACCCATCGAACGCGCAAGCGTCATCACCTCGGGCGAATACATCAGCGCTTCGAAGGGGCCAAATACGGGCACCTTGCGCGCGGCGAGGAATTCGTCGGCCGCTGCCTTTTGTTCCGGAGAATAGGCATTTGGGGGAATGGTCGGAAGGCGCGTCTCAGCACGCGCCGATGAGCACAGAGCTAGCGCCATCACCGCGGCGACGAGTAAACGAAGCATGGAGTCCTCCCAACTGATCGAATGCGCGAGGTGCTTATCGCATGAAACGGATCGCGAGGGCAGCTCCGAGCGCCGAAGTGCGGGATGTCCTCGCGTCGTCTAGGCGCCGAGCTGGGTCTAGCAGTTTTGATCCGAAGCCTTGATCATAGCTGCGCACCGATGGTTATGTGCTTCTCTCAAAGAAGGAGCGCCCCAGCCGCAGCGTAGTGGGGCCCCATCACCTGGACGACCATCGCGTTCCACCTAGACCATGTGTGCATCCTGAGCCCGTGCGCCTGCGAGCGCCAAAAGGCCATGCTCGTCCTTTTCGCTATCCATTCCATCCATACACGCGCACAACAAGGCCCTGCGGTCGCTCTGACCAACGACCGCAAGGCAAGTTTGTCACGGCTCATGCGACCTCGTCGTGCGTGTCGTGAGGGGAAACCGTCATATTCCCACGCACAGTGCGACCGTAAAGGGTAGACCTCTGCGTAGATTGGTGCGGGAGGACGCGCGATGAGCATGCCCGTGGGTCCAGGCCGTGGCCGCAACGGTCGCGACAGCTCCTCGCGGTTTCGGAGCTCATTGGTCGCGCGCGTGCGGGTCGCAGCTGTCTTAGCGGTCATCGCAGTTGTTACCGCTGCCGCGACGCTGCTGCCGCGCGATGTTCTCCCCGTGCTGATCATCTCCCCGATCGCATTCGTGGTCGCGACGTACGGTGGGCTCATCTCCGCCATGTCGGTTGGCAGCCTGTTGGTATCCCCTGCCATCTACGGGCTGGGGATGGCTGCGGTGTTGGGCGCCGCCTCCGGGGCGATCGGATCACTCGTTGGCAGGGTCATCTCCCTCGTCCGGCAGAAGCGGCTGTCCAAATCAGCCGTTTCAACCGCACTCAGTCCAGAAACCTGGGCAACGGGCGCCTCTGGGTTTGCGTTTGCGGCCATCGGTGGATTGATCGGCGGCTACTACGCGGCGTCCGTGATGGACGCCCTTGCGGCCGTCACGCCGCTCGCTGACCACACGGCGCTTGTGCTCATCATCAGTGGCCCTGGTGGCTCCGGCGGACCGCCTGGTAGCGATTGGTTGGTCTCCCTGATCACCTTCCTCGGGGCTGCGCTCGGATTTGGGTTGATGATTGGGTTTCTGGCGGGGCTCCCTGCGGGTCTGCTGGCCCAGGCCGTCGCTGAGGCATTCGGCCTCCACGGCCTCGTCTACGGCGCTTCAGAAGCATTGTCCGAGGCTGCGATGGGATCGACCAAGCCGCGGGCCGGACGCCTTGGCCGACTGATCGGGGCCGCGTTCAAAGGTGGAACTGCCAGCGCAATTGGGGGAGCCATCGCCACGGTGGTGGGAGGAATGCTGAGAGCGGTCGGCATCAGCTGATCGCGCGTCGACACCGGAGCCGGGACAAGCCGTCGCTCCACGCCGTTCCCAAACGACTGAAGACGGCCCAGCGTATGCCGAGCCGTCTTCGGAGAAAGCCATCGATCTTACGCGGTGCGCTTGAGCTTTTTGACGCTATGGCGGGCGTGGTGATGCCGCTTATGACCCTTGGCATGGCTCTTGGCGACGTGATGACGGTGGGCTTTAGCCGCCAGGCGCTTGTGATGATGCCGCTTGGCAAAATGCGTCGTCTTCATTTTCTTGGCGGTGACGACCTTTTTGGGGGTTACCGCCGGGGCCACGACCGTCTTGGCCGGCGGGGCGGTGGTGGTCTGGGCTTGCACATTCATGGGCACGGTGGCGGCAAAGAGACCGAGGGCCGTGGCGACTGCGAGAAAGGTCCGCATGAGACTTACTCCGGTGGCGAGGGGTCCACAGGTGTGAAACCGCCCGATTGCCCGGAAAGTGGCAGATCACTACGGCGATCCTGCGCCATTCTGTTGAATGGGCGTTCATCCGCCTGGGAAAAATAGCGTGTGGGAGACCGGAACCAGTTGGACGGCGGATTCTCCAACGCAAAAAGGCTCCCGCTAGAGCGGAGGCCTTTGGGGGTACGCGCGACAAAGCCTAGATCAGGAAGTCTTCTTTTTTGACGCCGCGCTTCTTGGTGGCAGCGGCCATCCAGCGCGGCATCCGGCCACGGCCGGTCCAGGTGTTGGACGGGTTCTCGGGGTCGCGATATTTGACGGCCACGACGCCACGCTTGCGGGATTTGCCGATGATGTCGTCGAGTTCGAACCCCTGTTCCTTGGCGAGTTCAAAGAGTTTCTGCTTAAGGGCCGCCTTTTCTTCGGCCTGCTTGTGGACCAGCAAGGCGTCGATCTCACCGCGGACGGCAACCAGATCGGCGTAGGACAGTTTTTCGAGATTGGGCAGGCGGGCCATGGGGCCTCCGAAAGATAAAAGCGGATCGGTCGTTATTGTGAACCCGCGTCCTTAACGAAGTTTATCCACCATGGAAAGTCCTAATTAATTACACAGTAAATGGTCAGGCGATATCAAACAGAATTTCGTCCTCGCGATGGGCGGGAACCGGGGGTGAAATAGAACTTTGGGCTTTGTTTTGAGCGGCCGTGAAGGTCTAATGGTCCGTGAGGTGCGCGCCCTTCGGACCGCGCGTTACCTTTGGGCATGCCTTTGGCGACCTTGCCCTCAGCAACCAACTGCTCCACCGACGCCGCCGCATCTTGCTGCTCGCGTTCCGACTTGAGCTGGTGCCGGTTCCGTAGACATCACCCTTAGCTTATCCGGCCCGCGCTTCGAACTCCATCGGGCTCAGATATCCAATCTTCGAGTGCCGACGACGGGGATTGTAGAAGCGTTCAATGTAGTCAAAGACGTCTGCGCGAGCCTGGTCGCGCGTGCGGTAGATCTTGCCCGCCAACCGCTCGGTCTTGAGCGAGGAGAAGAAGCTCTCCATCGCAGCGTTGTCCCAGACGTTGCCCGATCGACTGAGGCTGCAGGTGACGCGCATGCCGGGTGACGGCAGCACCGATTTGAACGGACGTCAGCATGAGCTGATGTCCTGGTGCTTGCATCGTCACGCTCGGGCCAAATGTCAAACTCCGACGACAAATCAGCATCGGCACCTCGACCGGGGTGGGCCAAGACTAATGCGCGTGTTCACGAAGCACTGATTGCATTGGCACGCCTGCTTGGGCGTCAGGCAGCGAATGAACGTGCGCCTGAGCACGAAGACAAGCGCAACGATCACAAATCTTAGCGCCGTTTCCACCCACAGTTCGAACGATCACGTCGGAGCAAGTCCCGTGGGCAACAGCAATGAAGCAGAAAACGATCCTCTTTTGACAGTCGAGCAACTAGCGGCCCGCATCCAATGCTCGCCAAAGACGATCTACCGAATGGTGAAGGCCGGCAAGATCCCGTACCTGCGCCTGGGAAAACTCATCCGCTTTCGCCAGAGCGACGTGGTCGAATATCTGCGTCGCACTTCTTGAGAAAGGAGTCCATCAATGTCCATTAAAGTCAATAAGATGAATTAGACTCGGAAAAACGCAAAGTATATAATGGTCGTAATTAAATACTATACTATTTCCCGAATGTCTGCAAGAGTGCTCTAGTGTCCTCCCGAGGGGTCTAATGGCATGAAATTACGCAAAAATTCTGAGGGTGACAAGAGAGCGGTTTTGCATCTCTTTGCAGATGGCACAATCAGCTTAGAGGATGTCATTATGCGGCTCGGCGCTGACATGGAGCTGAATTCTACTCGCAAGCGCGATTTCATATCGTCGCTTCGACGTATTGCCTCTGTCCTAGGCGCATCGGCAAAGGCTTTCCCCGCAGATCCCCAGTACCTGCAGCAGCGGCTTAAGGGCTTCGCACCCGCGGCCGCCGGGCTCTCGAAGAAAACCTGGTCCAACATCCTCTCTGACGCGAAAGCCGCCCTCACCCGGGTAGGCGTCGTTCAGAAGCCCGCCTCTCGCAGCGCATTGGCGCCTCAGTGGCAAGCGCTGTTCGACCAGGTGGTTGACCGGAACATGCGATGCAACCTCACTCGTTTCGTAACCTTCTGCTCTCGAACAGGCGTCGATCCTTCACAAGTCAACAACGACACCATGAACGATTTCATGGACTTATTCAGCTCGCTTCGAAAAGATCCGGCGTTGGCGCACTACTACGCGACCAAATCGTGGAACAGCGCCGCTATGACCGTGGAGGGGTGGCCGCAAATTCGATTGCAGGTACCTTCACGCCGGAAAATCTACACCGCCTCCCCGAGCGATCTGCCAAGGAGTTTCAACCAGGACGTCGAGCGCTACTTCGCCCTGATGGCAGGCGCGGACGTCCTTGCTGATGAGGCGCCCCCCCAAGCCGCTCCGCCCGGCGTCGATCAACCAATACCGAAAACAGATCTATCGTTTTTGTGGCGAGCTAATCGCCGCGCATGTGCCTGCGGCGGACATCATAAGTCTGCGAGATCTGGTTCGACCGGACCGGGTCGATACTGGGCTGCGTCACATGCTCAGCCGAAATGGAGAAAAAAAATCTCAAAACATCTTCATGACGGCCTACATGCTCAAGAATATCGCGAAGCATTACTGCAAGCTTGAGCAGTCGGACGTCAAGAAACTCGAAACGATGTGCATTAAGCTCAAGATGCCATATCGCGGCATGACGGCAAAAAACCGTTCTCGCCTCCGGCAGTTCGACGACCTGGCCAACGTAAGCCGTATCCTCCATCTCGGTGATAGCCTGGTTCGAGAGGCGGAACGCCTAGCGACACAACCAAGAAAGGCAGCTTGCCTTGTGGAGATGGCGCTCGCGATCGAGCTTTCGCTCATTACCGCTATTCGCATCAAGAACCTGGCCGCGCTTCACCTCAATAAAAATATCCAGTGGCAACGAGCGATAAAGAAAGATTGCTGCCATCTTGTTCTGGAACCGTGCGAAGTGAAGAACGAGGAACATATTGAGTTGGAACTTCCGGCGGCTACAGCCTCTCTGCTGTCGCTCTTTGTACGACGCTATCGGCCACTTCTAGTGCCTTCTCAGTCACCTTGGCTCTTCAGCCGACGCGACGAGCCAGACCCTGTCAGCACAGTTGTGTTGGCCACTCGGATCAAACGCATCATCCGCGACAAGACGGGCCTAGAGGTGAACCCTCACCTCTTTCGCCACCTTATGGGCAAGCTTCATCTCGACGCGAGACCGGGAGAGTATGAAGTTGCCCGACGGGTGCTCGGCCACAAGTCCATGGCCACAACGGTCCGCGCCTACACGGGCGCCGAGGCCAAGGCAGCCTACAAGCTCTACGACGAGACCTTGCAGAAATTGAGAAAGGCCCCGCTACCGAAGCGCAGCTCTTCGAGACTTGGCTATAGCAACCGGGGGCGCTCATGAAGCGGACGTCGCTTGCCTTCGAGGCTTGGCCGGTAGCAGATCAATCGTTGTGGCGCTCGCTGACAGCGTCGGGGCACGTCCTCGACCAAACGGGCTTGGGCGCCCACTGGAGGCCCGCAACCCGAAATATTTTGCGCCGTGACTATGGCTTCTGGCTGGCGTTCCTGCAGACGCAGGACGTTGACCTGGAGGCTGAAGATCCCGTCACGCGCTTCACGCGCGCTCGCGTTCGTGGATACACGAAAAGTCTTTCAACGCACGCGGCGTCTACGCAGGCGGGCGCAATCCGATCTCTCGATGTCATCCTCCGGCGGAGCGCGCCGGCGGCGGATTGGACTTGGCTAAGGGACATTCGGCGGCCGCTCGATGCGGCTGAGCGGCGTTTGCAAGGCGCCCGCCGAAGGCACCGTATTGTATCGAGCAACAAGCTCTACGATCTGGGTATAGCCCTTATGGAACGAGCGAGCGCAGTTGAAGCTTCCGCGAAGCACGCCGTGATGTTTCGCGATGGCCTTATCATATCCCTGCTTGCCAGTCGCCCAATGCGGCTCGCCAATCTCAGCAACATTGACCTCGAGCGGCATCTCGTGCGGCTGCCGAACGGGGAAATTCAAATCGACTTTGCCGCCGAAGAGACAAAAACGGGCCGTCCCTTCGAGGTATCAGTCCCTGCATCGCTATGCGCAGCATTCGATCTGTACCTCACGTTTTACCGCCCAATTCTACTCGGACGTCACGCGCACGATCAGCTTTGGATCGGGTGGTGGGGGAGACCCTTGAGCTACCATCATCTCGGCCTTCGGATCACGGAGCTGACACAGAAAGCATTCGGCGTCGCAGTAAGCCCGCATCTGTTCCGGACGGCGGCGGCGACTACAATCGCCGCTGCAGATCCACATCGTGTTGGCACAGCGACAGCAATATTGGGGCACGCCGATCCCAGGACTGCAGAGCGTTACTACAACCAAGCTCGCTCAATCGACGCCGGACGCGCCTATCATAAAGTCATTCACGCTCTTCGGGAGCAGACCCGCCCCCTCAAGCGGCGGAACGGAGGTCCAACATGAAAGCGGTCATTTATGCTCGGTACTCGAGCGATCTTCAAAGCGCGGCGTCGATCGACGACCAGATCCGCGTCTGCAAAGAGCGTATTCAACGGGAGGGATGGCATCTCGTACGATCCTACTCAGATAGGGCTGTAAGCGGAGCGTCCTTGCTGAGACCCGAATACCAAGCGCTTTTGCAGGACGCTCGCCTTCAAAAATTTGAGGTGGTGGTGGCCGAAGCGTTGGACCGCCTCTCGCGCGATCAGGAGCATGTTGCGCACTTGTATAAGGCGCTGTCATTCGCAGGTGTACGACTGATCACGCTGAGTGAGGGTGAGATCTCCGAGCTTCATGTAGGTCTGTCGGGCACAATGGGAGCGCTGTACCTGAAGCAACTTGCCGAGAAAACACGAAGAGGATTGCGTGGCCGTGTGGAACTCGGTCGTTCTGCTGGCGGCAAGTGCTACGGCTATGAAATTGGGTCGACGTCCACCAATGACCCGGCATCAGCCGGCGAGCGCAAGATCGATGAGGCTGAGGCGATCGTCGTTCGTCGTGTCTTTTCACTTTACAAGGATGGAGTTTCGCCGAGAACGATCGCAAGGACTCTCAACGCGGAGGGCCTCCGGGGCCCAGCAGGGGGGCCTTGGGGCCCCTCTACAATCACTGGCAATCGTAAGCGCGGGACAGGGTTGCTCAACAACGAGCTGTACATTGGGCGCTTGATCTGGGACCGGCTGCGTTACGTCAAAGATCCTGCGACAGGCAAGCGTCGGTCGCGTCCTAATCCCGTTCACATGCTGACGTCGAAAGAGGTACCGCACTTGCGGATCGTACCTCAGGAACTCTGGGACGCCGTTAAGGCGCGCCAGGAGGACGCGGCCCGCAATACCCGTCCCAATCATAAGGCCCACGGCTTCTGGTGTGCGCAGAGACCGAAATATTTGCTCTCGGGTCTCATGAAGTGCGGAGAATGCGGGTCCAGTTTCACCAAGTACGGAAAGAACCGCTTCGCATGCGCTGCAGTTCGCGACCGAGGAACGTGCAGCAACAAACTCACAGCACACGGACAGGATGTCGAAGAAGCCATCTTGTACGGCCTCAAAACGCATCTTATGCAGCCGGAACTGTTCGAGGAATTTGCTCGGTCGTTCGTGAAGGAAACAAATCGGCATCGTGCAGCGAATGCATCCGCGCATCGGGAGCTTCGGGCAAATCTAAAAAACGTCGAGCGGCAGATTGATCGCCTGGTCGATGCAATTGCCGCCGGGGTTGATGCCGTTTCCGTGCAAGCAAGGCTCAAGGCGCTCGAAGCGGAGCGCGCGACCATCTTGAGCGAAATAGACCAGCAGATCGAACACGAGCCGCTGCTGCATCCAAACCTAGCCATGGTCTATCGCGACAAGGTCGCAGGGCTGTCTGCTGCCCTCAAGCAGGACGATGAGGGAATGGCGGCGTTCGAGATCGTGCGCAGCTTGATCCACGAAGTGCGCCTCGTGCCGAACGGGAACGAACTGTCGATTGAACTGGTCGGGGACCTGGCAGGGATACTGTCAGTTGTTGACGGTGCTAGAACAGCAAATTCGGCGGCGTCTAAGGCAGTGCAAATTAAGGTGGTTGCGGGGGCAGGATTTGAACCTGCGACCTTCAGGTTATGAGCCTGACGAGCTACCGGGCTGCTCCACCCCGCGTCACCAATGCGATGCGCGCCCCGAGGGCGACGTATCGCTGTCCGCATGTGCGGAATGCTGCCTCCGGTAGGAGCCTTCGGTCAGCGCTAAAGGCCTCGGCAGCGCGGTCCTTATAGCAGGTTTCCCGGGGATGTGAACCCTCATATGACGGTTTCCTGATGCCTTCGCTTGAGGCATCAGACCCCTAGGAAAAGACCGCATAACTCGCTGACAAATCGTAATTTTTGGAGAAGCGCTCAGCGGCCCTGGCACGCCAGGGCTGAAAGCCGAGGCGTTGATCTAGATCCTGTCGTGTCCGCCCGGCATAGAGGAAGGTGAGGTCGCAGACAGAACCGGAGGCAATATCCGCCGCCCTTCGCACCCAGCCCCCTGGCGCGAGGCGGGGGATCGCCTCCGACCGGCCCGAGAATATCATAAGACTGTCGGCCACTCCGAAACCAGGACTGCCTATGCAAACGCCAGCGGTGAAGATGTCCGGCGAGGCTGTGATGCGAGGCCAGCCGGCGCCGCAGGATGCCCAACTGGCCGAACTCGGGCGTCTCTCGAGTGACGC
>RXJK01000317.1:0-155 GCA_003963125.1 Hyphomicrobiales bacterium | reverse complement strand
CGGTCCCAACGTCGTTGCCCGCTCGTTGCAGCCGAGCATCCTCCAGGAATTGCTCGGCCGCGCCAAGAACCCGCTCAACGCGCTGCTCCTGGCGCTCGCCCTCATGTCGCTGGTGCTGGGCGACAAGCGCGCCGCCATCGTCATCATCGTCATGG
>RXJK01000273.1 GCA_003963125.1 Hyphomicrobiales bacterium | reverse complement strand
AGTGTCAGGGATGTTCTCGGTCGTGCACCACGGTGTGCCCTCAGGCTGACGCGCGGCCGATTGGTGAGGTTGGCGATTTTGCTGCCCCTCACCCCGGCCCTCTCCCCGCATGCGGGGAGAGGGGGAAGAGGGCGCCGTGCGAAGTTGTGGGGGGAGGACCCAAGGCGTGGCTTCTGCTGGACTCGCGGTCCGTGGCTGCCAGACAAAAAAGTTCGTAGGTCGGGTAGAGCCGAAGGCGAAACCCGCTGCGCTCCACCGATGTCGGGTTTCGCGGCGCTCTACCGGCCTACGGCGCGGAGGCGAAGGCGGGGACGGGCGGGGGCGGGGCTTCGAGGTCGGGTTCGGTGAAGCCGCCTTCGCGGACGAGGCGGGCGAAGAGGCCGCCCTGGGCGACGAGCTCGTTGAACTTGCCGCGCTCGATGATGCGGCCGTCTTCCAGCACGAGGATGGTGTCGGCACCCGACACCGTCGACAGCCGGTGCGCGATGATGAAGGTGGTGCGGCCGGCACGCAGGCGATCCAGCGCGCGCTTGATGCGCGACTCGGTCTCGACATCGAGCGCGCTCGTCGCCTCGTCGAGGATCAGGATCGGCGCGTCCTTCAGGATGGCGCGGGCGATGGCGAGACGCTGACGCTCGCCGCCCGACAGCGAGGCGCCGCGCTCGCCGATGACGAAGCCGTAGCCACCGGGCTTCTTGGCGATGAAGTCGTGCGCCTCGGCCATGCGCGCGGCCTTCTCCACCTGCTCGTCCGTCGCGTCCGGCTTGCCGATGCGGATGTTCTCCGCGATGGAGCGATTGAACAGCCCCGCGTCCTGGAACACCACGGCGATGGAATGGCGCAGGCTCGCGAGCGTGACGTCGGCGATGTCGTGACCGTCGACCGTGATGCGGCCCTCGTCCGGCGCGCGCAGGCGCTGGAGGAGGGCAAGGCACGTCGTCTTGCCGGCGCCCGTCGGGCCGACGAGGGCGATGGTCTTGCCGGCCTCGGCCTCGAAGTTGATGTCGAACACGCCCTGCGCGCTGTTCTTGAAGCGGTAGGTGACGGCGTCGTAGCGCACGCGGCCGTCCACGTTCTCGAGCGGCTTGGCGCCCGGGGTCTCGCGAACGCCGTCCGTCGCGTCGATCAGCTCGTAGTAGCTGCGCAGCGTCGGCGCCTGCTGGAAGAGGCGCACGGCGAAGCCCGACAGCGCGTCGAGCTTGCCGATGAGCAGGTTCGCGAACGAGACGAAGGCCACGATCTCGCCGACCGTGATCTCGTTGCGGGCGGCGAGCACAGAGCCCACCGCGAAGATGGAGACGACGGTGATGGTGGCGGCCGTGCGCGTGAGCACAGTCAAAAGGCCCCACCAGGTGAGGACGGGATACTGCGCCCGCAGCAACTGCTCGATGATGCGGCGCAGATCCTGCGCCTCGGTCATCATGCGCGCGTAGCTCTGCACCACCGAGACGTTGCCGAGCACGTCGCCGACGCGCCCATAGACGTTGTTGTGATACTCCTCGACCGCGGCCTGGCCGGTGCTCGTCTTGTGCGCGACGAGGACGTTGGCGAGCAGATAAAGCACGGCCAGCGCGGACAGGATCAGCGCCATGGTCACGTTCATCTGCAGGGCGGCCGGCACCAGCACGATGATGCCGACGATGGCCGTCAACTGCTCGCGCAGGAACGAGAGCCAGTTCCAGAACAGCGCATCCGTGCCGGCGAGAATGGTGCGCACGACGGCGCCCGAACCCTTCTCGGCGTGATAGCTGATGGGCAGGATGATCGCGTGCTCGAAGGCCTGGCCCAGCGCCGCCAGACGGCGGCGATGAGCGAGACGGTCGGCCAGCACCGCCACTGTTACGCCGGCGAAGATGCCGAACAGGCCGACGAGCGCCCACAGCGCGATGATGCCGTACGCGCTCTGCTTGGCGGAAATGGCATCGACGGCGCGCGCAATCAGGAGCGGCTCGGCGAGCTGCACGAGGGCGACCAGGATGCCGGCGGCGGCGACGAACGTCGTGCGCCAGCGCTCCACGCCCAGCATGCCGAGCGCGCGCTTGTAGAGGTCCCAGGTGGACATGCGCGGTTGAACGAGTGACTTCTGCATTTTGAGGCTTTCGGGTCTCTTGGGGCTGCGACCTTCTTGGGACGTTCTCGGGGCCGGGACATCACCCAGGGCGGGGTCTTCGCACGACCCTTGCGGCTGGATCTGTCCACGATCCAGACCCGCGGCGGGCAACCGGCTAGCGCTTGGCGAGAATCTTGAGCGTCTTGTACTCGCCCTTCGGCTCGAGCACGCCCTTGGCGACGAGCGCGGCACCGGCGGCCTCGGCCTTATCGTAGGCGAAGGAGCCCGAATAGAAGAGCAATTCGCCACCGGGCTTCAGCTTGTCCGCCACGACGGCCACCATGTCGTTGTCGGTCAGCGCGCCGTAGGCATCGTTCTCCTTGGTGCGATATTCGCCGACGTGGAACAGCGAGGCGTAATCGAGCGCCGGCAGCAGACGCCGGTCGAGCTGGTAGATGTCGCCGAAGTAGGCCTTGTAGGTGTGGCCGATGTGCGGGTTCTGCACCAGGAGATCGATGTAGGCGTCGTACTCGTGGCGGGATGCCGTGATGCCGAGAACGGCGTTGTTGGAGCCGTTGGTCGCCGTCTTCAAGCCGACGATGTGGTGGTTCCCGGTGCCGAAGTGAAAGATGGCGGCATCCTTGGCGCCCTTCATATCCAGATACTCGAGAAAGTGCACGTCGCAGGGGCACTGCTTCTCGTCGAGGCTCCAGGTCGAATTCCAGAGGTTGAGGGTCGTCATCGGCAGATCCAGGGTCGAAGGTTGAATGGTCATTTGGCATCCGCAAGAGTGCGCGTGCGGCGGGGCACGAGGTGGGCCGCCTGATCGGTGCGTTCGAGCACAAGCTCCTTGTCGTGCTGGCCCGCTGCGGGCGGGCGCTGCCCGAGATTGACGATGGTCGCGTCGGGCAGGGCCTTGCGCAGACGCGCCAGCAGCGCCTGCTGCGCCGTTTCCTCAAGTGCCGCAAGCGCGTCGTCGAGGATCACGGTCGAGGGCTTGTGAAGCAGGAGGCGTGCCACCGCGAGCCGCTGGCGTTCGCCGTTCGACAACACCTGGTCCCAGCGCTGCACCTCGTCGAGGCGCTCGGCCAAGGCCGCAAGCCCGACTTCGGCGAGAGCTTCGCGCATGTCGTCGTCGCCGAAGGGCGCGGCGACTTCCGGATAGGCGAGCGCGCCGCGCAACGGCCCGAGCGGCAGATAGCCTTTCTGCGGGGCGATCATCACGCCGTGGGCGCTCGGCATCCGGAGCGTGCCGCGGGCGCTCGGCGACAGGCCGGCCAGCACGCGCACGAGCGTCGACTTGCCGGTGCTGCTGTCGCCCGACACGTGCACGCTGTCGCCGGGATGCGCCGTCAAATCGGAGCCGCAGATCAGCGGGCGGCCACTGCTGTCGAGCACCTCGAAGTCGGAAAAGCTCAGGACGGCACCCGGCTGCGGCGTGCCCGTCTTCGGCCGCGCGTCGAGTTCGCGATCCATCGCGTCGCAGGCGTCGACGATGTCCATGACGCGGCGGGCGGAGGCATACCATTCCGCGACGCGGTTGTAGTTGTCGACGACCCAGGAGATGGCGATCTGCACCTGCACGAAGGCGGCCGCCAGCTGCGTGACCTGGCCGAGCGTGAGATCGCCCGAGATGTACTTCGGCGCGGCGAACAGCAGGGGTACGATGGGGATCATCGGGCCCGAGGCGTTGGTGATCCAGGTGAGATGGGCGTGCTGGCGCACCATGGCCATCCAGCGCTCCACGACCACATCGTAGAAGGAGCCGAGCACGGCACGCTCGTAGGGCCCGCCCTTCATCAGGGCCACGCTCTCGGCGTTGTCGCGGATGCGCATCATGGCGAAGCGGAAATAGCCTTCCGCCTCGTTCTTGCGGCCGACGTAGCCGACGAGCGGCCCGCCGACCCAAAGCATCAGCCCCGAGGCGATCACGCCATAGGCCAGCGCCACGAGCACCATGTAGGCGGGAATGACGATGCTGCTGCCGCCGAAGGGCACGGTGATCGAGCCGCCAACCGACCACAGGATCGAGATGAAGGCGGACGCGCCGGCGAGCGCCAGGACGAGGCCGATGGCCATGTCGACGAGCGGCTCCGTCGCCCAGCGGGTGTCATCGGAGATGCGATACTCGGGGTTGGGCGGTTCCTTGCCCGAGACGTTGAGATGGTAGAAGCGCTGGCGGCCCAGCCACTGCTCGACGAGGCGGTTCACCATCCAGGCGCGCCAGCGCACCTGCAGCGATTCACGGGCGTAGACGATGGCGACGCCGATCGCCGCCATCATGGCGATGATGCCCATGAACAGGAACACCGCCGAGGTGATCACCGAGACGTTGCGCGCCTCGAGACCGTCGAAGAACCAGCGGTTCCATTGATTGAGCGCGACGGTGGCACCGGTCGAAGCCAGCAGGCACACCGCAAGGCCGATCGACAGAGCCCAGGCCTGCACCGCCGTGCGGCCGGTCCAGTAGCCGCCGGCAAACCGCGCGAAGCTCGCCACCACGCGAGGATCCAGCCGGAAGCCCGGTGCGTCGGGGGCCTGGAAGTTGGCACTCATCGGGGACGCACGCGACGTTCTGCTGGCACGGACTGCCCTTTCCTTTCCGGCAGCGCCGTGGTGGAGGCACGAGGGTGGCCGGCCCCAGGCGCAGGGGCCGCAATCGCTAGAGGTGGCAGAGGGCGGCTGAAGGGCACATGAACGCGAGCGTTGCGCTCGTTCCTCCCACATTCGCGCGGGAGCCAACCCTCATGGACTGCCGTCGAGGACTAGCGATCGCTGTCTCCGTGATACAGCCCCACCTCGTGGAGCGCACCTTCGATCGGCTGGAAACGGTAAACGATGCGATGGCGCCCGGGCGGCACGGCGACAGCCCGGAACAACACATTGGCGCGCAGGATGGGCACGGGGATGCCGTCGAGTTCGGCCACCCACCAGGGGTGCCACAGGTCATTCAGGATGGCCCAGCCGCCCTTGTCGCTCTCGACCTCCAGCTCGACCAGCGTGTTGCTGTAATCGACGATGCGGGTGCGACCCTTGCCGGCTTCGGGTGCGAAGCGGGCTGCAGCCGGAGGCAGCAGCACCGTCGTCTTGAGATCGACGTCGGGCCAGCCACCGTCCTTCAGCATCTTGTCGTAGTCGGCGGGCGCGGCATGGGTGGCAAACAGCACGCGATCGAGGGCCGCCGTGTTCTCGTAGATGTAGCCGTCGGGTGTGTGGGCGACCAGCGGCAGGTCCCCCTCCTTCAGCGTCTTGTCCATCGTCTCGATCGGGGCCCCAGTGGCGATCCAGCGCAAGCCCAGAAGGTTGGCGAGCGGCGAGCGATAGGAGGGAAACATCGGGGAGAACTTGCGCTGGTCGGGCAGGCCGACGTGGTCCTCGGCGCCGACGGCCTTGCTGTAGAGCTGGAGCCGCAGAGGATTATAGCCCAGCGTATTCTCGAGCCCGTGCGTGATGCTGGCATTGGGCCAATGGAAGCCGAGGCCCGCCAGCTCGATGCGGTCGCGGCGGGTCTCGTTGCGCACCTCGTGCGTCTTGAGGAAGGCGATGGTGGCGTTCTTCGTATCGGGCTGCAGCACGTCGTAGTAGGCCACCGGCAGCGCGGTGGACGAACTCGGCCCGTTGTTGATGGCCAGATCGACGGCGAGCAGGGCCGCCATCATCAGCGCGCCCTGGCGGGGCATCATGCGCAAGTTCGGCCGGATGGCGATCAGCAGAACCGTTGAAGCGCCGAAGAACAGGATCGCGAGGGCGATGGGCTTGGACAGCTCACTCACGCGCCCGATGGCCAGCGCGCAAGCAAATGCGGCCATGCAGGCCAAGGCGAAGCCGATGCCCAGAATGAACACGCGCCGGGGGTCCTGCTCGCTGCGGCCCACGGGATCGCGCATCAGACAATGGACAGCGTAGCCCGACAGGATCGCGCCCAAGGCGCCAACAAGGAAGGTCGCGTCCGCCGGGCGACGATAGAACTGGACGCCGGGGAGCAGGCTGTAGATCACCTGGAACAGCGGCGTGTACTTGCCGAGGGCGTAGGCGAGCATCACGCCGGCGGCCACGGTGAAGAAGCGGATCTCGTGGCGCCAGAGATCGCCCTTCAGGGCGGCAAAGCCGATCAGCAGCAGCGGCAGCGCGCCCAGGTACAGCACCCCCATGTTCTGGGCGACGAAGAGATCCGTGCCGGCCCAGGCGAAGCTCGGCGGCCCCCAATAGTCCTCCATGCGACCTGCCGCGCCGAAAAGGTTCGGCGCCACGAGGGTCAGCAGAAGGGCCGGATGCAGCGACCCTTTGGCGGCGCCTGCGTAGTCGATGCTGGGGCGGTTGGACTCGGCCGTCATGAGGGCGGTCAGGAGGATCGGCACGGCGATCAGGGCGGCGCAGGCCGCGGCCCCGCCCGCACCCGGAATGAGCGCCAGCCGGGCCGCGCGGAGCGGAAACCGGGCCGTGGCCAGCCGCCAGACCGCGTAGGCTGCCAGCAGATAGATCGACAGAAGCGCGACCTGATCGCGGCCGAGCAGAATGAAGCCGGCGGCGAGGCCTGCCCCCACGCCGTAGAGCAGCGACGTGCGGGCCAGCGCGCGGTCGAGCAGGAACAGCGCGAAGGGCAGATAGGCGAGGCTCAGCACCTGGCCGATGTGCTGGATGCGCCAGGCCATGGAGGCGCCGTAGCAGAAGGCCAGCGCCGCGATCAGGCCGCCGGCCCAATGCCAGCCGCGGTCCATGAACCACAGGATCAGCATGGCGCCGGAGAGGGCAATCATGCCCAGCAGGGTCGCATCGACGGCCCAGATGCTCGGCGCGCCGTTGAGCAGGGCCAAGACGAGGAAGGGCGGGGAGAAGATCATGGACTGCGGGTCCGCGATCTGAGGATGGCCGGAGAAGGCATAGGGCAGCCAGCCCGGGTCACCGCCCGAGGCCAAGCTGCGCGCCAGGAACTGGATCTGCGGGAGGAACGTCGCTTTCGCGTCCCACGGTATGGTGACGATGCCGGAGAGCCAAGGCCAGCCGATCAGGGCGGCGGCGGCCAAAAAAGCGGCAACCGCGAGACCGAATTTGCGCCAGTCGAAGCCCGCCACGTGTCTATCCTTGGCGCGGCTCGCTTCACTCTCCCGGCCCCAACGCAGGTAGTCGGACCCAGCCACACCCATCAGTTCCCCGCATTCCATAGTTCGCATGCAGATCGTCGCCAAGAGAACTCTCGGCGGGCGTGGCGATTCACCGCCTGGATCGCCGTCGTTCTCAAGTCCTGCAAGACGACCCCGTCGTCTCACAAAAACAGCGCTAGGTCATTGTAAAACAATGCACGATCCGGCACGGCCAACGGCTCGCGCGGGGCTCATAACGCATCTCTGGGATCTCTCGATGACAAGGGCAGCGCGGACCTATAAGGCTGAACTTGGCGGCGCGCTGATGGCGAAGAAAACGCGATTGCAAAACGAGCAAGGGAACATCCGTACTTATGGCTCAGGAGCATGAGGTTGCAAAGCGCGAGCCAAGGGCCGAGCCGGATCCGCTCGCGGCCATCCGCGCCGCGCCCGGCGACCGGCCGTTCGTCGTCGCGCAGCTCGGCCAGTCGCTCGACGGCAAGATCGCGACGGACAGCGGCGAGAGCCGGTGGATCAACAACTGCGCGGCGCTCGACCATGTGCATGCCTTGCGCGCCGCCGTCGATGCCGTCGTGGTGGGGGCGGGCACCGTCATGGCCGACGACCCGAAGCTCAACGTGCGCCGCGTGCCGGGCCGGTCGCCCGCGCGCGTCATCATCGATCCGTCGGGCCGGCTGCGCGCCGATGCCAAATGCCTGCTCGCAGACGGCTGCCGCGTCTACCTCGTGCAGGCCGAGGATAGCCCCGAGCCCGCCGGGCTGCCTTCGCTCGTGGAGCGGGTGACGGTTGCGCGCTCCGGCCCGCACATATCGCCGCGCGCCATCGTCGCGGCGCTTTTCGCCAAGGGTTTGCGGACGATGCTGATCGAGGGCGGGGCGATGACGGTCTCCTCCTTCATCGCCGATGCCGCGGTGGACCGGCTGCATGTGCTGGTCGCGCCGATGATCATCGGGTCGGGCAAGCCCGGTCTCGTGCTGCCGCCGCTCGCGCGCCTCGGCGACGCGCTGCGCCCCAAGACGACGGTGCATGTTCTGGCGGACGGGGATGTGCTATTCGATTGCGACCTGAGAACACAGTGCAGCGCGCCACAGGGGTGATCCCATGACCGCTCAGTCCGATGTGTCGTCCGCCTCCCCCGCCACCTACAGCCCTACCGCCCGGCGCTTGCATTGGTGGACCGTGTTGTTTCTCGCCATCCAGATCCCGCTCGGCTTCGCGATGGTGAACATCGACGGGTTTCCGGCGCCGCTCTACAATTTTCACAAGCTGTTCGGCCTCGTCATCCTGCTATTGGTGATCGTGCGGCTCGGCTATCGCCTCATCAATGGCGCGCCGCCGGACGAGCCGACGCTCAACGTCTTCGAGAAGATCGCGAGCCACGTCACGCATTGGACGCTCTACGGGATGCTGCTGCTGACGCCGATCCTCGGCTGGCTCGGCATTTCCTACTACGACGCGCGCGACGTGTTCGGTTTCACGATCCCTGCGCTCGTGGCGAAGGACCAGGATTTCTCCGAGCGCGTGTTCCTCTGGCACAAGTACGCCGTGATCGCGATCGTCCTGCTGGCGGGCCTGCATATCGCGGCGGCCTTGATGCACTACCTCGTCAAGAAGGACGGCGTGCTGGCGCGCATGATCCCAGCGCTGCGGCGGTAGTTGGTCATGGCGCTCTTTAGAAAGGGCGTGCGCATGAAGGCTCGATTCGTTCCTACTGCTCAGATGCGTTCGGGCGCCAACGCGCCGCAACCGAATGATGCACAAACCTAACGACATGCATTCCCGGAAGGCGTGCGCAAGCACGGCTGTCCTGGATCTTGCAGCATGAAGAAAATCGCAACCGGGCAAGGTCCCGGACAATCGCGCTCGCGCGCGATTTCCGGGAAGGCAAACTGTGGGTGCATGTAGCCGTTTCGCGAGCCAGCAATGTTCAAACGAACTCTGAGATGCCCCGCTCTTACGGCCCTCCTGCTGTGCGTCTTGACGATTGCGGGGGCGGAGGCGGCTCGGGCGCAAGGCGCTGCACCACCCTCGTCACTCGACGCGCTCAAGGACGACATCGCCGCTGCCAACCGCATCCTCGCTGATCTGCAGGTGGTCGACGCCTTCGGGCATGTCAGCGTGCGCCATCCCACGCGGCCCGACCATTTCCTGATGGGGCGCAACCTCGCGCCGGCGCTCGTCACACCGGCCGACATCGTGGAATACGACCTCGACGGGAAGGCGATCGATCCACCGGCCGGCGCCACGCATTTCCTGGAGCGCTTCATCCACGCGGAGGTCTATCGGGCGCGGGCTGACGTCAAATCGGTGGTGCACACGCACTCGCCGGCGGTGATCCCGTTCGGCGCGACGAAGGCGCCGATGCGGCCGATGTATCATATGTCGGCATTCCTCGCGCCCGGCGTGCCGGTGTTCGAGATCCGCGAAGCCGGCGGCATGACCAACATGCTCGTCAGCAACGGGCCGCTCGGCAAGGCGCTTGCCGCGTCGCTTGGCGACAAGAACGTCGTGCTGATGCGCGGGCACGGCAACGTCGTGGTCGCTGCGGCGCTGCCGATGGCGGTGTTCCGCGCTTACTACACGGAGACCAACGCGCGGCTGCAACTGCAGGCCATGGGCATCGGCGGCGACATCACCTTCCTCGACAAGGAGGAGGGCGAGAAGGCCGGCGAAGTGCTGGAGACGATCCACCTGCGCGCCTGGGCGCTGTGGAAGGAGAAGATGCGCGCGAAGTAGCGCACGCCGCTCTCGTCCTCGTTGTCGTCC
>RXJK01000181.1 GCA_003963125.1 Hyphomicrobiales bacterium | reverse complement strand
GACGGGCTCCACGTCCGGGATCGGCCTCGGCATCGCGCTGGGGCTCGCCAAGGCCGGCGTGAACATCGTGACGAATGGGCTGGGCTCGGCCGAGGACAACGCCAAGGCGATCGACAGCGTGAAGGCGACGGGGGTGAAGGTCAGCTTCGACCCGGCGAACATGCTCAAGCCCACGGAGATCGCGGAGATGGTCGCCAAGGCCGAGCGCGACTTCGGCAGCGTCGACATCCTCGTCAACAACGCCGGCATCCAGCACGTGAGCCCCGTCGAGGAGTTCCCCATCGAGAAGTGGGACGCGATCATCGCCATCAATCTCACGTCGGCCTTCCACTCGGTGCGCGCGGCCGTGCCCGGCATGAAGGCGCGCAAGTGGGGGCGCATCATCAACATCTGCTCGGCGCATTCGCTGCGGGCCTCGCCCTTCAAGGCCGCCTATGTCGCGGCCAAGCACGGCCTCGCCGGCTTCACGAAGACGGTGGCGCTGGAGCTCGCCGAGCATGGCGTGACTTCGAACGCCGTTTCGCCGGGCTTCGTGTGGACGCCGCTCGTCGAGAAGCAGATCCCGGATCTTGCCAAGTCGGAGAACATCACGGAGGCGCAGGCGAAGAAGCAGGTGCTGTCGCGGCAGCCGACGGGGCAGTTCGTCACCGTCGAGCAGGTTGCGGCCCTCGCCGTGTTCCTGGCCAGCGAGGAGGCGGCCTCCATCACGGGCGCGAACTATTCGATCGATGGCGGCTGGACGGCGCAATAGCTGGCCAGAGCACATGGTCGAACAAAGAAAGGCGCCGCGTGGCGCCTTTCGCATTTCAGCGGGTGATCGAAGGGATCAGAGCGGCTTGCGGATCGCCGTCTGCGTCGGGCGGTCGGCCGTTCCGGAGCGCACCATGGCGAGCGTCATGAAGCTGACGGCCGCGACGGTCAGGACAACTGCAAGTGCAACTTCCCGTTCGCGCCTGGGTAGCCACAGGCGCGCCAGAAACCGGCGCATGGTCCTCGAAGTTTTCATGGGCCCAGTAGGCCGCGGCGGACGTGCATTGACCAGGACACCAAAGGCCGCGCGACAAGAGAGCACACAAATTCTCGGAGGCTTCGCGGCAGCCTGTGAAAAAGGTTCGCCGGATGCATTTCCAACCCGTCTCGCACAGCAGAGACGCCGCTTTTACGCGGCGGGTTTGCGCACCCTGAAACCGGTGCCCGTGGCGACGACTTCGAGCGCGCCGTGCGTGATGGTGGGATGCGACAAGCGGATATCGAGGACGCCGTCGTAGCCGAGATCGGCCGCCCGCTGGGCCAGTGCATCGAGGGCGTAGCCGATGGTCTTGTCGAGCAGCGCCTCGTACTTGGTCATGCGGCCGCCTACCGTGTTGACGATCGCCTCGCGCACGTCGCGGATGATGTTGGCGCCGCTGATCGCGCAGGCGTAGACCATCTCGCCCTTCTCGTGCGGCTCATCGAGCGTCGGGGTCGTGAGGAGACGCATCAGGTGCTTTCCCCGCGGCCGCGAATGGCCGCTCGCGGCGGCATCTGCGTGCGCACGACGACCTTGGGCCGCACGCCGAAGACGAGGCGCTTCACCATCATGAGGAGCGCCAGCACGAGGAACAGGATCAGCCCCAGGGCGACGGGATCCTTGTACCAGAACAGCATGGGATTGACCTTGCCGGCGGTGACGAGGCGCACGTTCTCCATGATCGACATGGGGTTCGAGAGGGCGCTGGTCTCGAGCATCAGGGCGACGGCTGCCGACTGGTCGGGGCTCGTGGCAATAGCCTGCAGGACGCCCGGCCGGGCCAGATCCTGCATGCGGGCCGGAGCGCGGGAGACGACCTGGAGCACGCGGGTCGCGGGATCCTTTTCCAGCCGCACGAGAAAACCGGACAGGCTTTCGAGCTGGCGCTCGTCGAGCGCGCGGGCGAGCGCCTTCAGGTCGACGGAGGGGGCATCGATCAGCGTGTCGCGGGCCGCCGCCGGAAGCGCGGCGATGCGGCCGATCGCCAGCCGGTCGTCGAGCTGCAGGAGCTTCTGCAGGCCGGCCTTGGTGAAGCTGTCGAACTTCGCCTTGCGGTGGATTTCGTTGGCGACGACCTTGGGCAGCAGGTCGCCCGCGACGCTCATCCAGCCGAACGCGGCTTCGAGCGAGCGCGTGTCGCGGGCGATATCGAGGGCCGCCGGCGGAAAGGCCGTCACGGCCTGGTTGAGGGTACCATCCTCGAGGCGGCGCAGGACCCCGGTCTCGCCTTCCGACGACAGCACGAGGTTGACCACCTCGTCGAGCCGGGCGAGGTCGGACGGCTTCACCAAGTCGACGAAGCGTTTGAACGCGGCATGCTTCTCGGCGAGTTCTACGACCTTCGCATGCGCGCGGCGGAACTCGTTCCAGATCTCGACGATGCGGTCCGCCGTCTTGTCGGAGATGTCCTTGACGCCGTCCTTGATCTGGTCGGCGATGGAGGAGGCGAGTTCGGCCCGGACCTTCTCCTTCGTGTCCTTGGACTTCATCTCCTCGGCGATGATCGGCAGCACGCCGTAGCGGAAGTCCCAGATGTCCTTGGCGATAAGCACGGCGCCGATGCCGCCCGCGACCACCGAGACGAGGCGGCTCAGGATGGCGCCGACGACGCGCTGACCGATGCGGGCCGCCATGTTGGCGAGCTGCCGGCGCAGGACGAGCACCACGGTGCCGGCGATGCCGCCGCTACCTTCGACGATGAGCTGGCCCGTCGAGACGCCGGCCATGCCCTTGGCAGGATCGATCTCGTATTCCTTGCCGGCGCCGGTCGCGACGATGCGGGCAATGGTGGTGCCGTAGCGGGGGCCAAGATAGGCCTGGATGCATTGCGTGGCGGGCTCCGCCGTATCCAGGGCCGCCAGTTCGATGCGCTTGCCGATCTCGCGGCCAACGCCTTCGGCGAGCGTCTCGATGGCCTTGCGCATCTCGGCGGAGCGATAGACGCGTTCCGTCAGCGCGGTCGCCAGTTCCTGGGACTTCTCCTTGGAGGCAAGCGACTGGAGCAGGGCGGTCCAACTCGATTCCGCGCGCACCTCGGCTTCCGCCTTGTCGACGAGCTTGTCGATCACGTCGTCGACGTTGCCCTTGCGCCATTCGTCCTGGACGATGGCCTTGTAGTCGACGTTGGCGAGGCCTGCCTCGAGGCCCTTACGCGTCAGCGCGCCGACCGCTTCGCGGAAGCCCGCCTCGTCGCGCGCCTGGCAGGCTTCGTAGTCGGCCCGGCTCATGGGGAGGGCGGCGCGTGCCGCCGACGCGACGAACGGGCTCATGTCGGCTGCCAGAAGCGACGCGGCTGTCAGGCCAGCAACGGCGACACGGGCTATTTTGCGCCGATCGCCTCGGGGCTTGCGTCTCGTCACGGGCATGTCATGGTCGTGCCGATGGGGGCGCACAATTCGTCTCGCAGCTTGCAGTCTCAGCCACCAGCAGATGGGCCGTCGGCCACAAATGCTCAAGGCCAGTCTTAACCACACGATTTGGGGCGAATAGAGGCGTGGTCGGCGCGAGAAACGGGGTGAGCGGCCGGGAGACGGCGGCATGAGCGCGGTGCTTGCCGGCGTCGTCGTCTACGTCCTGGTGCAGTTCGTGATCGGCGCCTGGGTGTCCCGGCGCATGTCGGGCGAGACGGACTACATCCTCGCCGGGCGCTCGCTCGGTGTGACGCTCGTCACCTTCTCGGTGTTCGCCACCTACTTCGGGGCCGAGGCCATCGTCGCGACGGGCGGCTCCGTCTACGAGAAGGGGCTCACCGGGGCGCTGGTCGATCCCTTCGGCTACGCGTTCGCCATTCTTCTGACGGGGCTGCTGCTGGCCCGCGCCCTGTGGACGCGGGGGCTCACGACCTTTGCCGATCTTTTCCGGCAGCGCTATTCGCCCGGCGTCGAGCGGCTGGTGGTGGCGGTGCTGCTGCCCGGCTCCATCATTTGGGCGGCGGCCCAGGTGCGCGCCTTCGGGCAGGTGATGAGCGCCAACTCGAGCCTCGGGCTGCTGACGGCCATCACGCTGGCGGCCGTTCTGGTCGGGGCCTATTCGGTGGTCGGGGGACTGCTGGCGGACGCCGTCACCGACACCATTCAGGGCGTGGCGGTGCTCGCGGGGCTGATCATCCTCGGGGCGGCGGTGGCGATCCATCTGGGCGGTGTCTCGGCGGGTCTTGCCCAGGTGCAGGCGGACAAGCTTGCCCTGTTCGAAGCCGACGACAGCCTGATCGACATCCTGGAGCGGTGCGCCGTGCCGATCTGCGGCACCTTGATCGCGGTGGAACTCATCTCGCGCTTCCTGGGGGCACGGTCGGCCAACGTGGCGGTGATCGGCACGAGCCTCGGCGGGCTCATCTATCTGACGGTCGGGGTGATCCCGATCTTCCTCGGTCTCGTCGGGCCGATGCTGCTGCCCGAGGTCGACGAGACCGAGCAGGCGGTGGCGAAGCTCGCCGAGGTGTTCTTGCCGGGGGCGCTGCACGTCGCCTTCGTCGGGGCCATCGTGTCGGCCATCCTGTCGAGCGTTCACGCGGCGCTGCACGCCCCGGCGGCGCAGATCTCCCATAACGTCATCGTGCGGGTGCTGCCGGGCCTGACGGAACGGGGCAAGTTGTGGTCCGTGCGGCTGACCGTGCTGACCTTATCGGTCGTCGCCTACGTGATCGCCGCCACGTCCCACGGCATTCATGAACTCGTCGAAACGGCCTCGGCGTTCGGCGGAGCGGGTGTCTTTGTGGTGACACTCTTTGCCTTATTTACCAATTTTGGGGGCGCCAAGAGCGCCTACGTGTCCGTGACGGCCGGCCTGCTCCTCTGGCTCGCCGGCAAATATATCGTTGGTTTTCCAGCCCCTTACCTCACGTCTCTGGTGAGTTCGCTGATCGCCTACGTCGGCGTGGCACTGGTCGAGGTTCGGCTTCAACGCCAAACGATTACCTCGGCTTAACCAGTATTTCGTATGGTTTACACAGTGTTGCAGCACCGTGCCGATTTGCTGCGGCCATCTGTCCCGTGCGTGCTTTGGATGAGTATGACCACGTACGCGATCGCTTTCACTTACGTCCTCTCTTGCAACGGGAATTAATGGTCCGGGTCGGGACTATCCGTGCCGGAGCCTAATGGTCGCGGTTAACCGCCCTGTCGCAATTGCCGTTGTGCATCGCGAAGGCAGGGGTTAAAGAAGCCGCTCAGGCCGCCGGGCCCGAGCGTATCAGTGTCAATATCAATAGGTTGACCTAACGTGTCACTTGCGGGTGTGAATTGTCATGTGTTCGTCGACTTCGATGGCACCATCGTGCCGTGCGATGCGACAGACCTGATTTTCGAGAGTTTCGCTCTCGACAGCTGGCGTGACGTCGAGCGCGAGTGGCAGTCCGGCGCGATCGGCTCGCGCGAGTGCATGACGCGGCAGGTGGCCCTGCTGCGCGCCTCGCCCGCCGCCATGCTCGACAAGATCTCCGAGATCAAGGTCGACGAGGGCTTCTCCACGTTCGTGGAGGAGTGCAAGAGCCGCGGCATCGGCATGACCGTCGTCTCCGACGGCTTCGATTTCGTCATCGAGCGCGTGTTGAAGAACGCGGGACATCCCGACCTGCGCTTCCGCGCCAACCGGCTCGAATCGGCCGGCGGCGACAAGTGGCGCGTGACGTTCCCCCATTCGCGCAGCGAGTGCCAGGTGCTCGCAGGAAACTGCAAGTGCTCGTTCACCGAGCCGCACGCGCAGTCCGTCAAGATCGTGATCGGCGACGGACGATCCGACTTCTGCGTGGCGGGGCGCGCCGATCTCGTCTTCGCGAAGGGCACGCTTCTGAAATTGTGCCAGAGCAACGGCACGACGCACTTCGCCTACAACGACTTCTTTACGGTAACACGCCAGTTTAGCTCTTGGCTCAATAGCAGGCCGGGGCGACTGCCGGGGGCGCGAGCCGCGGTAGCTTGAGTTCGGCAGGCGTGAGGGAAGGCCACAGTATGACCAAGTCGAGTGAAGTGGACGCCTCTTCAGCCGAGGCTGCCGAGGGGCGTGGCCTTTTCTATCCGGGCGGCCGGACCGGCGTACTGCTCATCCACGGCCTCAGCGGGACCCCCGTCGAGATGCGCTTCATCGCCAACGGGCTGGCGCGCGAGGGCTACACCGTCTCCTGTCCGCAGCTCGCGGGCCATTGCGAGACGCTCGAGCAACTGCGCGCCTCCACCTGGCAGGACTGGTACGGGTCGACAGAGCAGGCGCTGCTGCAACTTTCCGAGCGCTGCGATCAGGTCTTCGTCGCGGGGCTGTCGATGGGCGGGTTGCTTTCGCTGCGCCTCGCCGCGCTGCATCCCGACAAGGTGAAGGGCGCGATGGTGTATGCCCCGACCCTTTGGCTCGACGGCTGGGGCGTGCCGCTTTACGCCAAGCTGTTCAGCCTCGTGCGACAGAAGTGGGCTGCCGACCTCATGCACTTCACCGAGCGGCCGCCCTACGGCATCAAGGATCATCGCCTGCGCGCGCTGATCGCCGAGGCGCTGCACAGCGGCGATCCCTCGAAGGCGGGGTTCTTCAGCATCCCCGGTGGGCCGATGATCGAGCTGCGCTGGCTTGTCGATGACCTGCGCAAGCGGCTGGCGGACGTGAAGCAGCCCGTCCTCCTTCTGCATCCGCGCGAGGACGATCGCGCCAGCCTCAGGAACTCGACGTACCTCCAGAAGCATCTGGGTGGCCGGGTGGAGACCATCGTGCTCGAGGACAGCTATCACGTCGTGACGCTCGACAAGCAGCGGGACGTGGTGCTGCAGAAGTCGGTCAGCTTCGTGCAGGCTCTGCTTGCGCAAATGCCGGCCGTCGAACCCGCCACTGCGCGCCGGGGAATTGCCGCCGCCTGATCCGGCGGCGACCAAATCGTCGCAGGCAAAATTCGCAACCTTTTGACGTCTTTAGCGTTTTCGCGTCTGGTGTGGCGCGAATACCCTGGCTGCGCTTGCGATAAGCGCGATACAGACACATTTATGCTCTTTGTCGCGTCGCGGTTCGTGACGGGTGGGGATTCGCGCTAACGGGTCGTGGTCGCCCGAAGCTCAGCTTCGGGTCGTCTCGGCGCGATCCGTCTTCAGAGAAGGGAACGATGACCAAGCTGGCCGACAAGGTTTCCGTAAGCCACGTGGCTCCTGCCGTCTCGATCGAAGAGGCCGAGCTGCTGGCGCTCGAAGCGCAATATTGCTCGCACGGGGATACCGTTCACTACACCAACCCGCCGAAGATGTTCGAGCGCTGCGACGGCTCCTACATGTTCGACGCGCAGGAGAGGCCGTATCTCGACCTGCAGATGTGGTATTCGGCCGTCAATTTCGGCTATCGCAATCCGCGCCTCGACGCGGCCGTGCGCCGCCAGCTCGATCGTCTGCCGCAAGTGGCGAGCCAGTACCTCCATCGCGAGAAGATCGAACTCGCCGCCATCCTCGCGCGGGACGCCGAAAAGAAGTTCGGCAGCAAGGGCCGCGTCCATTTCAACGTTGGCGGCAGCCAGAGCATCGAGGACAGCCTCAAGCTCGTGCGCAATTTCAAGAAGGGCAAGAGCCTGATGTTCGCCTTCGAGGGCGGCTATCACGGCCGCACCCTCGGCGCCTCCGCCATCACCTCGTCCTACCGGTATCGCCGGCGCTATGGCCACTTCGGCGACCGCGCGCAGTTCATTCCGTTCCCGTACGTCTTCCGCGGCCCCAAGGGCATGAGCAAGGAGGAGTACGGCGAGATGTGCGTGGCGCAGTTCGCGCGCCTTTTCGAGAGCGAATACAATGGCGTCTGGGACCCGAAGGTCGGCGAGGCGGAATACGCGGCGTTCTACGTCGAGCCCTTGCAGGGAACCGGCGGCTACATCGTGCCGCCGAAGAACTTCTTCAAAGACCTGAA
This sequence comes from Hyphomicrobiales bacterium, assembly GCA_003963125.1. Classification (GTDB taxonomy): domain Bacteria; phylum Pseudomonadota; class Alphaproteobacteria; order Rhizobiales; family Hyphomicrobiaceae; genus AWTP1-13. Next base: position 2,211 of record RXJK01000181.1, on the reverse strand, counting down.
GAAGGTGCTCGACCAGCACGGCATCCTGCTCGTCGTCGACGAGATCCAGATGGGCTTCTATCGCACGGGCAAGCTGTGGTCGATCGAGCACTTCGGGGTCAATCCGGACGTCCTCGTGTTCGGCAAGGCGATCACCAACGGCCTCAACCCGCTCGCAGGCCTCTGGGCGCGGGAAGAGCTGATCAACCCGACCATCTTCCCGCCCGGCTCCACGCACTCGACCTTCAACGCCAATCCCATGGGCACGGGCGTCGCGCTCGAAGCCATGAAGATGATGGCCGAGACCGACTACGAAGCGATGGTCATGGAGAAGGGGGCCTATTTCCTCGACGGCCTCAAGGACCTGCAGAAGCGGCACAAGATCGTCGGCGACGTGGACGGCCTCGGCCTCGCCTTGCGTGTCGAGATCTGCGAGCCGCACGACAGCTTCACGCCTTCCAAGGCGCTGGTCGACCGCATGGTCGACGAAGCCTTTAAGGCCGATCTCAAGGTGGGCGGCCAGAGCTACGGGCTCGTCCTCGACATCGGCGGCTACTACAAGAACGTCATCACGCTGGCACCGAGCCTCCACATCACGATGGCGGAGATCGATCTGGCGCTGAACCTCCTCGACCAGCTCTTCACCCGGGTCAGCAAGTCTTGAACGGCCGTCCCCGCGTTTCGCGCGACGGGGGCGGACGTATGCGTATGGAACGTAATGGGCCTCGTCCTCCGTCGAAGGTCCAGCAACAAGAGTAAGAACAGGGCGTTTCCAGATGAGCGGAAGCTTGGAATTCCTCGACGCGGGACCGGATCGTAGCCTTTTCATTCCGGGCGGGCGGCTCGGCGTGCTGCTCGTGCACGGTCTCGGCGGGACGCCCGTGGAATTGCGTTTCGTCGCGCAGGCGCTCGCACGGCAGGGGCACACGGTCTATTGCTGCCAGCTCGCCGGGCACTGCGGCACGCCGGAAGAGTTGCGTCGCTCGACCTGGAAAGAGTGGTACGCGAGCGTCGAGGCCGCGCACGACAAGCTCCGCAAGCATTGCGACACGATCGTCGCCGGCGGCCTCTCGATGGGCGGCATCCTGGCGCTGCATCTGGCCTACAATCGTCCGAACGGGGTGCAAGGCCTCCTGCTGTTCGCGCCGACGCTGCGCCTCGACGGCTGGGCAATGCCGTGGCATTCGAAGCTGTTGCGCTTCGTCCGCCCGACGCGCGTGCCGCTGGAATTCGACCTGCCCGAGCGGGAGCCCTATGGCATCAAGGACGAGCGCATGCGGGCCATCGTGGTGTCCAGCATGCAGTCGGGCAATGCCGGGGAAGCGGGCGTGTTCAGTACGCCCTTGCGCTCCTTCGCCAACATGAATGCGCTGGTCGCCGTCGTGCGGCGCAATCTGCCGCGCATCAAGCAGCCGGCCTTCATCGTGCATCCGCGCGACGACGACATGGCGAGTCTGCGCAACACGCAGTACCTGCAGAGCCACCTCGGCGGGCTCGTGGAGACGCTCGTCCTCGACAACAGCTATCACATCGTGACGCTGGATCAGCAGCGTCACCTGGTGGCCGACCGCAGCGTGGAGTTCGTCGGCCGGCTCGCCCGCGCGTCGGCCCGCACGGGGCGGGACCGACAGACGAAAGCGCACAAGGATGCGCGGTCCGAGCCGAAGGGCTGAGGCCCGTCAGGCCTTGCAGCGAGCCTGGTTGGGCTGGGCCCGCTTCCACTGATAGGTCTCGCCCATCAGCTTGATGCCGAGATAGCCGTGGACCTGAAGCTGGTCCTTGGCCTTGAGGCGCAGTTCGACCGAGAACTGTTCGTCACGCTCGGGGTCGTAGATCCAGCCGTTGTCCCAGCTGCCGTCGGACTGCTGCTTCACCTCGCCGATGATCTGCAGGCCGCAGACCGGACGCCCCTTGGCGTCGACGAGCGGCTTGCCGTCGGGCTGGTTGGGATCCTTCAGCCAGGCGATGTGTCCGCACAGGGATCCTCCGCATGGGGTGATTTCCACCGCGCCGCGGCCGGTGTGATCGATCCAGAGGCCGACGAGCGGGGACGATGCGGGCTGGGCGCGGCTCGGCGGGGCTAACGCAACGAGAATCACCCACGCCGCGGCGAGCGCCGGCAGGGCCCAGGCCAGGGCGGAAAAATTCTTGAGTGTCATGTGATTAGTCATGCTTGCGGCCTCGCAGTGCAGAGCTTCTCGCAGGGTTCGGGACAGGGACCAATTCCCTTCT
>RXJK01000295.1:10167-15689 GCA_003963125.1 Hyphomicrobiales bacterium | reverse complement strand
TCGCCGAAGGCGATCGCCTGCTGGCCGCGCATCATCAGCGCGTCGGCGAAGCCGCGCAGCAGCATCACCAGGCCCAGCACCATGTACATGATGCCGATCTTCTTGTGGTCGATGCTGGTGGCCCAGTCACGCCAGAACGTGCCCCACAGGCGGTATTTGGTGACCAGGCCGAGCACGGCCAGGCCGGCCAGCGCGGCACCGATGAAGGTTGCGATCAGGATCGGCTCGTGGTACGGGATCGCCGCCAGGCTGAGCTTGCCCAGCCAGGGCGAGACGCTGGCGTACGGGTCGGGGGAGGTGGTGGGGGTCATGATCGTCTTTCTGGATGCGATGGATCAGGGGGCGCGCAGGGCCAGCGTCCACGCGGCGGGCTTGACCTCGTCGGCGGTGCAGGTGGCGCCCGGCACGTAGGGACGGCCGCGCAGGTCGCCGCGGCTGCGCTCGCGCAGCACGGCCACGCCGCTGTCGGCGGCGCGCCGGCCGCCGGCGGCGTCGATCGCCATCATTTCGTGCATGCACATCCGGCGCGGGTCGGCGCAGCGGTTCAGGATGGCGTCGTACAGGCCGGGATCGACGCTGGCGTAGAGGCGGGCGGGCTCGCGCTCGCTCGGCTTCTCCAGCTGCAGGTAGCCGGCGCGGTCGAGGCTGCTGTCGCTGGCGCGGGCCTTGGCCACCCAGGCGTCGAAGCCGGCGGCATCGGTGGCGTGCACCGCGAAGCGCATCCAGGAGAACCCGGCGCCGCTGTAGTTGGACGAGAAGCCGACGAACTCGCCGGGCTTGTTGGCGACCGCATTCAGCTCGGTCTGCATGCCGGGCATGGTGTAGATCATGCCGGCCAGCTCCGGGATATAAAACGCGTTCATCACGTTCGACGAAGTGAGCTTGAAGCGCACCGGGCGGTCCACCGGCAGGGCCAGGTCATTGACCGCGGCCACGCCCTGTTCGGGATAGATGAACAGCCACTTCCAGTCCAGCGAGACCACCTGCACTTCGAGCGGCTTGACCTCCGCCGGCACTGGCTTGCCGGGCGCGATGCGGTCCAGCGGACGGTAGGGGTCGAGGGTATGGGTGGTGATCCAGGTGATCGCTCCCAGCGCCAGGATGATCAGCAGCGGGCCGCCCCAGATCACCAGCTCCAGCTGGGTGGAGTGGTCCCAGTTCGGGGTGTACTTGGCGCTGCGGTTGGAGGCGCGGTAGCGCCAGGCGAAGAACAGGGTGAGCGCGATCACCGGCACGATCACGATCAGCATCAGCATGGTGGCGACCACGATCAGGTTGCCTTGCTGGCGGGCGATGTCGCCGGAGGGGTCGAGCACGACTGTCCGCGCGCAGCCGGAAACGGCAAGCAACGCGGGCAGCAGCCACGTGGCGCGTGGGAGCTTGGGCATGGTTCGGGGTACGACTTGGGGGAGTCGGCGCATAATTTACTCCCTCCGGCGGGGTGGGCGCGATTGGACGTTTTGTCCTATCGCAAGGACAAACGGCCCTGCCTATGCTTTGATAGCGCCATCCCGCGCCCGCGGCGCGCCTTCACAGGATATCCCCCATGTCCGCCCAATTCCCCGCTGCCACCGACCACGACCACGGGCGCCAGGCCAGCCACGAAGTGGCCCCGGGCGAGATCGCGGTCGGGGTGGTGATCGGCCGCGCCTCCGAGAACTTCGACTTCTTCGTGTACGGCATCGCCTCGGCGCTGGTGTTCCCGAAGGTGTTCTTCCCGTTCGCCGACCCGCTGACCGGCGCGCTGTACTCGTTCGCCATCTTCGCGCTGGCGTTCGTGGTGCGCCCGCTGGGCACCGCGCTGTCGATGCAGGTGCAGCGCCGCTGGAGCCGCGGCACCAAGCTCACGGTGGCGCTGTTCATGCTGGGCGTGGCCACCGCCGGGATCGCCTTCCTGCCGGGCTACGCCACTCTCGGCGGCACCGCCATCGTGCTGCTGGCGCTGTTCCGGATGCTGCAGGGCATGGCGATGGGCGGCTCCTGGGATGGCCTGCCGTCGCTGCTGGCGATCAATGCGCCCAAGCAGAAGCGCGGCTGGTACGCCATGCTCGGCCAGCTCGGCGCGCCGGTTGGGTTCATCGTGGCGGCTTCGCTGTTCGCCTACCTGATCGCCAGCCTTTCGCCCGAGGATTTCCACGACTGGGGCTGGCGCTATCCGTTCTACGCTGCCTTCGCCATCAACGTGGTGGCGCTGTTCGCGCGCCTGCGGCTGGTGGTGACCCGCGAGTACGAGCAGGAGATGGATCAGAGTGATCTCGAGCCGGTGCCGCTGCGCGAGCTGGTCGAGGTCAAGGGCCGCCACGTGGTGATCGGCGCCTTCGCCCCGCTGGCCAGCTACGCGCTTTTCCATATCGTCACCATCTTCCCGCTGTCGTGGGTGCTGCTGTTCGCCAAGCAGTCGATCGTCAGCCTGCTGTGGGTGCAGGTGCTGGGCGGATTCCTGGCGATCGGCGGGGTGCTGGCGTCCGGCATGATCGCCGACCGCTTCGGCCGCGTGCCGACCCTCGGCGGCCTGGCGCTGGCGATCGCGATGTTCAGCGGCTTCGCGCCGACCCTGCTGGGCGGCGGCGAGCTGGCGCAGGATGCGTTCATCCTGATCGGCTTCCTGCTGCTGGGGCTGTCCTACGGCCAGTCCTCCGGCGCGGTGACCCGCAACTTCGGCGCGCGCTACCGCTATACCGGCGCCGCGCTCAGCACCGATTTCGCGTGGCTGATCGGCGCCGCCTTCGCGCCGCTGCTGGCGCTGTGGCTGTGCGCCAACTTCGGGCTGGCCTTCCTCGGCGCCTACCTGCTGTCCGGGGCGATCAGCAACTTCCTGGCGCTGCTGGTCCACCAGCGCATCAAGCGCGCCGAGGCGCAGGCCTGAGCCCGGTGCCGGACGCGCGGCAGGCCGTTCCCGCCATGGAGGCGAACGCGGACGAGGAAGTCCAGCTGCGCAAGCTGCGCTGGCGCTGTCGGCGCGGCATGCGCGAGCTGGACCAACTGCTCGAGCGCTGGCTGGAGCGCCGGTGGCGGCAAAGTCCGACCCACGAGCGCGAGGTGTTCCTGCGCCTGCTGGACTGCGAGGACGACACACTCTGGCGCTGGTTCCTTGGCCATGAAACGCCCCCGGATGCCGACCTCGCCAGCCTCATCCAGCACATCCGCCAGCTGCCGGTTTGAATGGCGGCCCTCCCGCCTGGGCCAGGCCGTATTGCTCGGCCTGGCGGGCCTGGGCGCGTTCTGCGTGCTGGCCTGCGACCTGCCCGCCGCGCTGGCCTGGCCTGGCGCGCTGCTGGTGGCCGCGGGCGCAGGCGTGCAGCTGCGCCGCTACCGGCGCTTGCCGGCCTGCGTGGTGGAGATCGCGCCCGCAGCCGGCATCGCGCGCTGCGACGGCCGGCCGCTGCAGTCGCTGCGCCTGCGCGGGCCGCTGGCGTTCATCGGCTGGCGGCAGGCGGATGGCCGCCGCGCATGGCGGCTGTTCTGGCCGGACCAGCTGGATGCCGCGCAGCGACGTGAACTGCAGCTGGCGCTGCGCCGCCCGGCGGCTGCCGCGGGCGCGGCTTCGATGGCACGATAGCCGGATACCCGACGAAGAGCCGCGATGTTCAGACCCCTTCCTGTCGCCATCGGCCTGCGCTACCTGCGCGCCAAGCGCCGCAACGGCTTCATCTCGTTCATCTCGCTGGCCTCGATCCTCGGCATCGCGCTGGGCGTCACCGCGCTGATCACCACCCTGGCGGTGATGAGCGGCTTCCAGACGGAAATCCGCGACCGCATGCTGGGCATGGCGGCGCTTGCCACCGTCAGCGGCTACGGGCAGCCGCTGCAGGACTGGCGGCATGCGGTGCAGGTGGCGATGGCCGATCCGCGGGTGGCCGGGGCCGCGCCCTACATCGAGAAGGAAGCGCTGATCTCCGGCGCCGACAACCAGCCGGCGATGCTGCGCGGGGTGGACCCGGCGCAGGAAGGCACGGTGTCGGTGCTGCCGGCGAAGATGGTGCAGGGCACGCTGGCGCAGCTCACGCCGGGCAGCTTCAACATCGTGCTGGGCAAGGAGCTGGCGCTGTGGCTGGGGGTGTCGGTGGGCGACGACGTGATCGTCACCCTGGCCGATTTCCGCAGCACCCCGGTGGGCGGGGTGCAGACCATGAAGCGGTTCCGGGTCAGCGGCATCTTCGAGGCCGGCTACAACGAATTCGACAAGGGCCTGGCGGTGGTCAACCTGGCCGACCTGCAGCGCGTGCTGCGGATGGGCGATGGCGTCACCGGGGTGCGCCTGAAGCTGCACGACATGGACCAGGCCTTCGACGTGGCGCGCACGCTGGCGCTGAAGCTGAAGGGGCCGTACCGGGTCAGCGACTGGACCCAGGACAACGCCAACCTGTTCCGCGCGCTGAAGATGGAGAAGACGGTGATGGGCATCCTGCTGTCGCTGATCGTGGCGAGGGGCGCATTCAACCGGGTGTCCTCGCAGGTGATGCTGGTGACCGACAAGCAGGCCGACATCGCCATCCTGCGCACCCTCGGCCTGACCCCGGGGCAGGTGATGCGGGTATTCATGGTGCAGGGCAGCCTGATCGGGATCATTGGCACCGTGGCCGGCGTCATCGGCGGCATCCTGCTCACCCTCAACCTCAACCGCATCCTGCAGGCGATCGAATCGCTGTTCGGGGTGCAACTATTGCCGGAGGACGTGTACTACATCACCGGGCTGCCCACCGACATGCAGGCCCACGACGTGGTGGTGATCGTGCTGGTGGCGCTGGCGATGGCGTTCATCGCCACCCTGTACCCGGCCTGGCGCGCGGCGCGCACGGCCCCGGCGGAGGCGCTGCGCTATGAGTGAGCAGCAGGCACCCGCGCCGGCAGCGCAGGCCGTCCCCGGCGAGGCGGTGATCCGCGCCGAGCGGCTCGGCAAGACCTACGCCGAGGGCACGCTTCACACGCCGGTGTTCGACGGGCTGGAGTTTGCCGTGCACGCCGGCGAGACGGTCGCCATCCTCGGCGCGTCCGGGGCCGGCAAGAGCACCCTGCTGCACCTGCTGGGTGGGCTGGACGTGCCCACCGCCGGCGAGGTGTACGTGGCCGGGCAGAAGATGAGCGCGCTGTCGGACGCCGCGCGCGGCCGCCTGCGCAACCGCGCGCTGGGCTTCGTGTACCAGTTCCACCACCTGCTGCCCGAATTCAGCGCGCTGGAGAACGTGATGATGCCGGTGCTGCTGGCCGGGCGGCCGCCGGACGAGGCGCGCGTGCGCGCCTGCGCGATGCTGGACGCGGTCGGGTTGGGCCACCGGCTGGCGCACAAGCCGGGTGAGCTGTCCGGCGGCGAGCGCCAGCGCACCGCGGTGGCGCGTGCGCTGGTCAACCATCCGGCCTGCGTGCTTGGCGACGAACCCACCGGCAACCTCGACGAGCGCACCGCGGCGCATGTGTTCGAACAGATGCTGGAACTCAACCGCGTGCAGCGCACCAGCCTGGTGCTGGTGACCCACGACCGCGGACTGGCGCGCCGGCTGGACCGGGTGCTGGAGCTGCACGAG
>RXJK01000295.1:8683-10104 GCA_003963125.1 Hyphomicrobiales bacterium | reverse complement strand
TCCGCCGAGCGACGCGCGGATGGCCGCGGCCGAGACTTCCGCGATGGCACCCCCGATCGCGGCCCCGGCATCCCCCACGGCATCCGCCTCCGCGGCATCGCCACTCCCGCGCCGGCCATGGCCGGTGATTACGGCGATCCCGGTGGCCCCGTTCGGGTCGGCCAGCGCGGCGATGCTGCTGGCCGGGGTCGGTGCCGTATTGGCGCTGCCGTCGCTGCCGCGCTGGCCATGGCTGGCCGTTGCCGGCGTGCTGGGCCTGGGCCTGTTCCTGCGGGGCGGCATCGCGCGCCTGGTTGGCGGGTTCCTGCTCGGCCTCGCTTACGCGGGGCTGCAGGCCGCGGCGGTCCTGGCGGCGCAGCTGCCGCCGCCGCTGCAGGGGCAGGTGGTACGGCTGCAGGGGCAGGTGCTGGAACTGCCGGTGCACGAGCCGCGCCGGACCCGGTTCCTGTTCCAGCTGGACGATGCGGCCACGCTGCCGCCGGCGCTGCGTGGGCAGCGCCTGCGCCTGGCCTGGTACGAGGACGATCCGCGCCCGCGCCTGCAGTTGCGCGCCGGCAGCCGCTGGGTGCTGCAGGCGCGCCTGCGCGCCCCGCGCGGACTGCGCAATCCCGGCGGAGGCGATGCCGAGATGTACGCGCTAGGCGCGCGCATCGCCGCCAACGGCACCCTGCAGAAACCGGCGACGGCACGGCGGCTGGCGGCCCCGGCCGGGATCGACGCCTGGCGCGAGGACATGAGCAAGCGCATCGCCGCGGCGGTGCCCGGGTCTTCCGCGCGCTACGTGCAGGCGTTGGCGCTGGGCGATACCCGCGCGCTCGACACCCGCGACTGGACGCGCCTGCGTGCAGCCGGGCTGACCCATCTGATCGCGATTTCCGGCTTCCATGTCGGGCTGGTGGCGGGGTTCTGCGCGCTGCTGGCGGGCGCGCTGTGGTGGCTGTGGCCGCCGCTCTGCCGCTGGCTGCCGCGGCCGTTCGCGGCCGGGGCAGGGGCGGTGCTCGGGGCCTTCGGCTACGCGCTGCTGACCGGGATGGCGGTGCCCACCGTGCGCACCGCGGTGATGATCGCGGTGATGGTGCTCGCGCGCTGGCTGCGGCGGCGTTTGGGGATGGCCGATGCGCTGGCGCTGGGCGCGTGGGTGCTGCTGGCGCTGGACCCGCTGGCGGTGCTCGGGGCCGGGTTCTGGCTCAGCTTCGCCGGGGTGGCCTGGCTGCTGTGGTGCCTGCCGGAGGGCGATGGCCGCGGCTGGCGCGGCCTGCTGGGCGGCTTTCTCGCGGCGCAGGGGGTGGCCAGCCTCGGGCTGCTGCCGCTGTGCGTGGTGCTGTTCGGGCAGGCATCCCTGGCGGGGCCGCTGGCGAACGTGGTGGCGGTGCCGTGGTGGAGCCTGGTGGTGGTGCCGCTGAGCCTGCTGGGGGTGCTGG
>RXJK01000295.1:6987-8633 GCA_003963125.1 Hyphomicrobiales bacterium | reverse complement strand
CTGCACGCGGGCTGGGGGGCGTGGTGCTGGCAGGCCGCGGCCGCCTGCTTCGACCTGTCGTGGCCGCCGTTAGCGGCGATCGCGGACAGCCCGCTGGCGCTGGCCTGGCTGCCGCAGGCGCGCTGGTATGCCTTGCCGCTGGCCCTGCTCGGGGCGCTGTGGCTGCTGCTGCCGCGCGGGCTGCCCGGGCGCTGGCTGGGGCTGCTGCTGTGGCTGCCGCTGCTGCTCCCGCCGCGCGAGCTGCCGGCCACGGGCGAGGCGGAGCTGGTGGTCATCGACGTCGGCCAGGGCCTGTCGGTGCTGGTGCGCACCGCCGGGCACGCGCTGCTGTACGACATGGGGCCGGCGCAGGCGGACGGGTTCGACGCCGGCGAGCGCGCGGTGGTGCCGGCCCTGCACGCGCTGGGCGTGCGCCGCCTCGACCTGGCGATGATCAGCCACGGCGACAACGACCATGCCGGCGGGCGCGAGGCGGTGGCGGCGGCGTTCCCGCTGCCGCGGGTGCTGGCGCCCGAGGGCAGCCCGGCACGCGGCGATGAGCCCTGCCTGGCGGGCCAGCAATGGCAATGGGACGGCGTGCGCTTCCGGGTGCTGCATCCGGGCCCGGGGTTCCCGTACCTCGGCAACGAGGCGGCCTGCGTGCTGCGGATCGAAACCGCCCACGGCAGCGCGCTGCTGGCGGGCGACGTGGGCCACTACGTCGAGCGCAAGCTGCTGGCCGAACAGCCCGCCGCGCTGCGCAGCGATGTGGTGGTGGTGGCGCACCACGGCAGCGCCGGTTCGTCCGCGCCGGAGTTCGTGGCGGCCACCGGTGCGCGCCTGGCGCTGGTGTCCGCCGGGGCCGACAACCGCTTCGGCCATCCGCGCGCGCAGGTGGTGCGGCGCTGGTGCGGGGCGGGCGCCGAGGTGCTGGACAGCGCGCGCTCCGGCGCGCTCCGGGTCTGGCTGGCGGCGGCATCCGGCCTGCAGCTGCGCGAGCAGCGCAGCGCGCAACCGCGGCCGTGGGATGCGGTGCGCAGGCGCGGCCAGGTGGCTGGGCTATGCTACGCGCCGGAGTTTTCGCGGCCATGAGGGCCGGAGGATCGACCCGTGCTGGAACTGATCAAGGCCGGTGGCTGGCCGATGATCCCGCTGCTGCTGCTGGCCGTGGCCGCGCTGGCCATCATCATCGAGCGCTTCTGGAGCCTGCGCCGCGAGCGCGTGCTGCCGCCGGGGCTCGGCGAGGAAGTGCGTGAATGGGTGGGCCGCGGCAAGCCGCTGGAACCGGCGCACGTGGAATCGCTGCGCGCGACCTCGCCGCTGGGCGCGCTGCTGGCGGCCGAGCTGGACGTGCGCGGGCGCGGGCGCGAGGTCATGCGCGAGCGGGTCGAGGACGTGGGCCGCCATCTGGTGCACCGGATGGAGCGCTACCTGAACGCGCTCGGCACGATCGCCGCCGCCGGCCCGCTGCTGGGCCTGTTCGGCACCGTGGTCGGCATGATCCAGATGTTCCTCGGCATCCTCGACCACGGCATCGGCGACGCCAACCAGCTGGCCGGCGGCATCGGCAAGGCGCTGGTGTGCACCGCCACCGGCATGGTGGTGGCGATCCCGGCGCTGGCCTTCCACCGCTATTTCCGCGGGCGCATCGCCGGCTACATCGTGGA
>RXJK01000295.1:0-6832 GCA_003963125.1 Hyphomicrobiales bacterium | reverse complement strand
TCGACGTGAAGCCGAAATTGATGCCCTTATCGAAATTGGCATTGTTGTTCCAGAAGTTGACACCGACAGAGGCCGAGAACTGGCCCACCGCTGATAGACCGGCGCCAGCGGCGACCTGGATACCGATCGTTTGGCCCGCCCCCTGAGCGAACGGATTCGTTGCGGCGAGCGAGGCATAATTCACCGTGTCAATTTCGAAGCCGTAGGCTCCTCCAGAAACGCCGGACAAGCGGTAGGCTTCGGAATAAAGTCCGTAGGTGTTGGTGGAAAACGACGTGTTGTTGTTCACTCCAACGGTAATTACGCCGATGGAATTACCAGCGCCTGCGAGGTTCGAGGTTTGGGCCCCCGCCACCAGCGCATTGGCTGAGTTCGAGTTGGAATTGTTCAAGACTGCAGATTGAGCGAATTCGATGAAACCCGTGGTCCGTCCGCTGGTAAGCTGGAAGGTCGTGAGCCAGTCAGGCTGGGATGAAACGGGGTTACCTTTGTTGTTGACGGCCGACCCCATGAAGACACGATCAGCCAGATAATGCACCATCGCGCCACTGGTCTGGAAAAACTGCCCGGTCTCGACGCTGCCGCGCTGAATCCAAGCCCCACTTGACCCGGTTGGATTGGCATTGCTTGCCACATATCGAGGGTCGGCAGCAGTGATCTGTGACGAGAAATTACCCGCAGTCCAATTGTAGAAGGTCTGCACTCCCGAGGCCGTCACGTAACCAACGATGTCTTTTGTCGTATCGAGCGCCTTCAGGGCCGCCAACGAGGTGACGTAGACTGGAACGGTGAGGTTTAGTCGAACGCCATTGGCTGCATTGGCATTGGTGCCACCATTGGCTAGGGGGAGAACGCCTGTTACACCCGAGGTGAGTGGAAGCCCAGTGAGGTTCGTTGCAATGCCGGCGCTTGGGGTTCCGAGGTCGCCGTCCTGAAAATACAGAAGGCCCGACCCGGTTTTATCAGCCATCAAAGCAGCCAGATTGGCACTTGACGGCGTTTCCACCCATGTGTCGAATCCTGGTGCTCGCGTAACCGCAGCCCAAGAAGTCAGATTTGGCGAAAGCGGCTGAAGGTTTGAGATTGCCGGATCGACGAGGATATAGAACGCGCCGTTGTACCAGAAGGTGTGCGAGTTCCCGGCATACATGTCGCCAGCCGCAAGCGGAATATAGCCAGAAGGACCCGCCTTGACGATGGTCCGCGCATTGGTGGCGCCGAACTGAAGCGTTGGCGTCGTCGTGGTGTTGGACCGATCGATGCGGATGCACAGGATCTCGTAGAGATTGATCTGGTCGATGCCGATCTCGGTCTGGACGACGTAGTTATCCCCAGTGCCTGTGGTCTGGTAAACCGGATTGATCTTGTTCCAGAAGCGCTTGGTGGCGCCCATCATCATCTGGCCAACGAGGTCCGTGTAGGCCGGGAAGGCGCCAGTCGGCCAGCCATTCGGCACGGCTTCCGTATTGCGCTCGTCGTGTTCGGACCAGGCTACATCTGCGATATCGGGCATGATTGCTCCACGCGCAAAAGCCCGCCGCGAGCGAGCCTTGATTTTTTGTCGGAGAGGATGGAAAGTTGCCGACCGTCGTTCTTGACGGCGGAGGGGTTCACATGCGGCGTTTACTATCCGCGATGTATGTTTGGTCGATGCGCCTTATTGCGCCGGCTTTTGGACTGGACCGCTGGGATATTTCTACTTCAGGCGGGGATTACGGTTTCCGACGGTTCAACGTCACAACCGGCAAATGGGAGAATCGAGGCCTTCCACCAGATGGCTACCCGGATACAGAATTGTGGTTGCTATCTGCCCCAGGCAATATTGAGCGTGCCGGCATCAAAAGAGCTGCCGCCGAAGGCTGAGAACTGGACTTGGGTCAACGCGCCAGGCAGTGAAACTACGCTGGAACTGGTGGATGCGTTGAAAGCGGATCCATTAAATGTTCCCGATGCCTGCATAATCCACGTATTAGTCGCAGCGTTCATCAGGACCAGTGTCGCAAGGCATTCGCAAACGTCGGAACCACCGCTTGTTTGTGCGATTGTCATCCCTGTCGAGGCACTTTGAGAAGCAGTTGCGCCGCCGCCCCTAAACCACCCCATGCCTCCGGTATATCCAGAGCTTACGAGGCCGCCCGACGTGCCCAGTTTCAATAGCAGGGAGTCGCCCGAATTGAAGCTGACACCATTGGCCATCACGTAGAGAAAGCGAACGCCAGCCGGTATGCCGGTAAAGGAAACCGAAGCCCCGCTCGCCGTCGCCTGCGTGCCGCTTTTGCCGTAATCCACCCATTGAGGGGCCGTGGCGCCGGAATTTACCTGAAGCACTTGGCCAGCGGTGCCGATACCAAGCCGCGCCTTTGGCGACGGCGCGCTCAAATAGAGCATATCACCCGTCGATGTGAGCGGAGGAATGCCCAAGACCTGGATGGCCTGATTTGTGCGCAATGGCGTCATGACGGTGGTATTGTCGGTGCCCGCTTCCGCTTGGGCCTCAGATGCGATCGTGATGACGGGAGGAATCGACTGGAGAAGCTGGAAAGTACCGAGCGTCACGCTATAGGAGATCGAGTAGATATTCCCCGCTGCGATGTCGCCAGCCACGAGATTGACGGGACCGGATGGACCATTTTTCAGGACCGCGATCGGAGAACCCGAAGGCCCAACCTGAACTGTCATTGCCCCTGTATTGGTGAAGCCCGCCGTGAAGTTGATCGTGCTGCCATCGGCGCCTGAGAACGTCCCAGCACTCACGATCTGGGCATTTGCCGAACCGGTAGACGTACCTCCGAAAGAGGCGTTGCCGACAGTAGCTTCCGAGGTCGTCTGATCCCAGATCAGATTGCCGAGCGCATCATAGACGACCTGGCGATAAGCGCCCGAGCCGAAGATGATCGCCCTCCCCGCAGAATCCAGAATGACCGGATTGGAGTTGGCAACCGTCTGGTTCGCATCCTGATAGGTGTCCTTCAACGTGGTGGTGTTTGGCATGTAAAAATACACGCTGCCGCCAGCCAGCGGCACACCGAGCGCGTCGTTGAACTGCGTTTCCGCAAGGGGGAGAATGGTTGCCATTAACGTCTCCGAGCGAAAAAGAAGGGCAAAGCCCCCTTTCCCGTTGGTGCTGATCTTGAATTTTCTGGATTTTGGGTATTATCTGCGCCGCTATGGCTCACAGATTTGGACTGTTCCTCAGCGTCATAATTGTCGTCGCCGGACTTATTCTCGATTTAGAGATGCACCTTGACCCGGCCAGCGATGCCAGGTTCATGGCATTCGTTGCTGCGGTTGCCGCTGCCGTCTACGCGCTCATTCGCGGACTTGGTTGGGTGGTCGCTGGGAAATAGATGCGGCTGATCTATTTCGCCCTCTGTGCCACCGGCATGGTTGCCTTCTGGTATTTCTGCAAATTCCTGGTCGTCGGTATTTCCGACGATTTCGGGTCAGGAGTTTTTGTCGGGGTATTCCTGACCGTTTTTCTTATCTGGGCAGCCGAGCGCGTCAGCAAACCTCACTGACGCTGTAGTGCATTTCGGTACCCGGAACCGGCCCCCCGGATAAGGAGATTGGTCGCCAGATTGGAGCCATTAACCAACTGACCGCTAAGTTTGGCCGATGCGGCAGCCCGCGCCAGCTTGTTCAGGAATACCTGCTGCTCCGGTCCGGTAGCGGCCAAGCCGCGTGCGGTACCCTCTGTAAGCGCAGAAAGAGCCCGATCGGAAATGTTATTGCGGATCGAGTTCAGAGCATTCCTGCCGAGATAGCCAGCCACAGCACCCGGACCGCCACCAAGCGCTTCACCGGCCAAAACTTCGGCCATGCCGCTTGGGCCGTTCGGCTTCGGCGCGTATTTCTGCAGGATAGCCTGTCGTCCAGCGGTAGCGGAATTTTGCGCCACGGTCTGCTCGGTTGCGCGCATCGCGGATTCATTGGCGATCTTGTCGAAAATATCCGCGCTATTGGGGAAAAGGCTTTCGAGCTTGGCTCGGTTGGCGGTTGACTTTCCGAGCAGGCTGCGGATGGCGTTCAAATCACCGTTTCGAGCGTTGTCCAGCGCATCCCAGAGCGACGCCAAGGCACCCGTGCGCATGCTCTGAAGCTGCTCCGGGGTCTTGGATGCGATAGCGCGGCTCCAATCGTCCATGCGAACCTTGGGGCTGAATATCAGTCGGCCCTCTTCCAAGGAGGCCGCGCGCTTCATTTGCGCAGAATAGATCGCGTCACCTTGCTGGATGCCGGCGTTCTGCTTCAGCACCTTGTCGAGTTCGCCGCGCACGTCATTCGCGGCGCGTTCGGCATTCTTGCCGCCAGTCGTCTCCGAGATTGGGGCCTTCTGGATGTCGTCATCCATAGCCTGGCGAACCTTCAGAAGCGCCTGCGGGTCTGTCTTCGCGGTCGTTACTGACTGGAGGGAGTTACCCGCCTCAGCGATCAATTTCTCGGCAGTAGGATCGACCGTCTGGAGTTGGCCGAGCGCGGAGAGAGCTGCGTCCTTGTCCAGAGACCCATTCTGCACCTTCACGAGCAAAGCACGCGCGCTATCGAGGGCAGGATCGCTCGCCCCGGTCGAGGCCATATAGTCCGTGATGTTGTTCAGGCTGTCGCCGGCCGCCTTCTGGGACTGCTCCACGACCGAGGCTGCGGAGGGGTCTTCGAAGTAGCCCCTGAACTTGGTGAGAATGCTCTTCTCGCTGCCGTTTGCGGTTTCAAGCCTCTGGTCGATCTTCGCCAGGACCGAACTGGCGTCAAGCGGTTCATTTCCCGCCGCCTGATAATAGGGGCCAGCATCGGCCGATGCCTTCGCCGCGATGTCATCCATGGCCTGAGTGACATCGGGCCTGCCCCCGAGGGAGCTTTCCACAGTCTGCGCAATGCGGTTATCGGCAGCAGCGGCACGCTCGGCCATTGCGCCCTTGAGGATCGACGTTGGAGCGCCCCCACGGGCCGCAAGGCCACCAGCTTCCGCAGTCAGTGCCGGATCAAGATCAGCCAGAGTCGCATCTGGACCCATCTTGGAGAGGGCCGACTTAGCGTCCTCCGGCGTCATGCCGATTTCGGAGAGGACATTGGCAACGTTGCGCGCGGCCGGTGTGGTGCCAGTGGTCCAGTTCACCAGCTTGTTGACGCCAGCACCGGTGAGTTTCCCGGCGGCTGGGGCCATAGCGCCGAAAATGCCGCCGAGTTTTGCCCCCTGGAGAGTCGCCTGCATGTCGCCGCCAGAACGGACTGCGCTATCTGCGCCACCAACAACTGCCCCAGACAATCCGCCCATGAGCATATTGGCCGGCAGGCCGGCCGTCGAGCTGGCACCAAAGAGAGCCGGCGCGGCTTCAACTGCCGGAAGCATGCCTACAACAGCTCCAGTGATATTGCCGGCGGTAGTCGCGGTCGGGTGCGCCCGCTGCAACTGGTTTACCCGATTGGTCATGTCTCCATAGACTTGACCGATGGGTGTTCCAGTGGTCAGCGCCGGGGCAACGGAGGCACCCCCCTTGACGATATCGGTAAGGCCAGGGCCAACAATCGGAACGCCGTTGATGATGCCAAGCCCATACGCGACGCCAGTATCGCCGGTATGAGACGCCGCACCTGGCGTCACTTCTCCGGTCTTGGGATCATATCCAGACACACCCGGAGGAACGTATGCTGGGACGCCAATAGGCTGATTGGTGTTTGGGTCCACCGCCGTGTTGGCATCGACGCCCCACGCTTTCAGGATATCCATGCCGGGCGCAGGCTGCGCCGGGGCGGCTTGTGGAGCGGCCGATTGTGTTGATCCATCAACGCCCCATGCCTTCAGAACGTCATCGCTCTGATTGCCCTGCTGTGGGGCGGGAAGCGGCGCACGCTCGACTGGCTGCGGTGCTGCTTGCGGAGCCTGTTGTGCCGGCACCTGATCTGTGCCGAAGAGCGGCGGGAAATTCCCCTGCTGTCCGCCAAAAGGCGGTGGCACATAGTTGACGGACTGAACGGGACGCGACGGGACGCCAGACGCAAGCTGATTGACGGCGCTTACGGCTGCCGGCGCAAACGGCTGGCCCTGCGTGTTGTCAGTGAAATAATGATTCCCGATCTTCAGCGCGTTGTCAGCGCTTAGATTGCGTGCCCATCCGGCCGACGAATCTCCGGGGTTGGCATAGTAGAGCGCGCCCCCGGTAATGTCCGGCACTTCGCCATTGATCAGTTGAGCGGCGACAGCGCGGGCTGCTTTGCTCGGCTTTGCCGATTGTCCCTGAAACTGCTGATGCGCTAGTGCTTGATCGATCAGGCCAGAGCCGTACCCCGAGAAGTTCCGAATGGCACGGTTCTGGATGACGCTGGCGACGGCCTGCATACCTCGCAAGCCTTCACCGCCTGCCTCTCCCTGAAGAATCGAGGCAAGCGTAGAAAGGTCGTCGCCCAGATAACGAGGCGTCCCTACATAGACCATTGACTAACCGCCGTTTGCTGGTGATGCCGACTGCTGCGGAGGTGTGACGAGGCCAAGCTGTGTGGCCGTCTGAAGCGAAGAAACGAACTTCTGCCGCTCAGGTGCGCTGAGGGTCTTCACATATGCCGAGCGATCTTCCGGCGTCATCATGTCGAATGCATAAGCGACCGGATTCTGGCTGGAGTTCCAGCTTGTCGCCCATTTCGAATATTTCTCCGGCCCCTGCCCGCTTGCCTCGAAGGCACGCACCTGAGCATTCTGCATGCGTGCCAGCGCGGCGGCTTTCTGCAACACGGCAAGAGCGGCGCCGTTCGAGGTCTTCATGCTGGGGCTGGCCTGCTGTGCGGCAGCCAACTGAGCGTCGGAGCCGGTGAACCCAGTCGAGCGCGCCATCTGGGTCAG